>NZ_JBIPNG010000589.1:0-3565 GCF_044373815.1 Prosthecobacter sp.
GGAAAGGCATTCTTCCCGCCTGATGTGCCGACGAGCGATGACAAATGCCCGCCAGCCGAGCCACCCACGACTCCGACATGTTCGGCGTCCAGGTTATACTCCTTGGCATGCGCACGCAGCCAGCGGATCGCCGCCTGACAGTCCTGGATCTGCGCCGGGAAAATCGCCTTCTGGCTGAAGCGATACTCCACACTCGCCACCGCATAGCCCCGCAGCACCATGGGAGCCACCGCGCATGGATATTTGCTCCCTCCGACCCAGCCCCCGCCATGAATGTGCACAACGAGCGGCAGTGGTTTGTCCGCCGCCTTCTCGGGAAGATAAAGATCCAGCTTCTGCGCCCCATCCCCGTTCGGAATGTAGGAGATGTCCTTCTCCATTTTGATCCCAGCGGGCAACTGGGCAGACGCAGAGGTACAGGCAAGCAAAGCCGCGCATGCCGCGAAAACGATTCGGAACGAGAGACGAGAAAGCAGGCAGGATTTCATGTGCTCTGGTCAACGCTACCGGCCGAACTTCCTAACGAAATGATTCGGATATTGCAGGTGGCTCTCAGAGCTGCGGCGCCGTCCAAAACGTCCCTTCAATCGCCCGGTCATCTTCCTTCGGCCCGTTGAAATAGTAAACCGTCAGCACCCGGCCGTCCGGCCGCACCACGCTGCGCGGATATCCCAGATCGCCATCATACCCATCCTCACGCAGCACAATCTGCGGCCCCCACGTCACGCCGCCATCCGCGCTGATGCTCGCCCGCATCCCCGAAGGCTTGTGCCGAAACCCATACGTCACCGCCACACGTCCATCATGCAGTTGCACCAGCGCTGGCGGATTTCCTCCAATGCCTGTCGCCGCCTTGCCGGTGAAAGTCCACGTCTTGCCCAGATCACTGCTGCGCCACGCTTCAATAAACCCCGACACCTTCGGGTCAGAACGCCGGATCGTCGTCAAAAGCGTGCCATCCTTCAGCCTCAACGACGAAGGCATGATCGCATACCCACCCTCCATCGGCTCCGGCCCGATGAGCGACACAAGTTTCCAGTTCAGTCCACCATCCGTGGTGCGCGCACAGAAGACGCGGCCTTCCTTGCCATCAATCTTTTTGCCGCAACTTCCAAACATCATGCAGTCACGCGGGCCGAAGACGATCAAGTCCGTGCGCGTGCAGATGCCCTCCACACCATCCACGGCGAAGGAATACGGCCCCTTCCACGACTTGCAGCGGTCCAGGCTGGTATAAAATGTGGAAGGGCCGGAGTGCAGGCTGCCAAAGCGAAACATCAGCGCAAAATTCGGCGCGGTAAAATCCAGCGGCTCCGTGAGCGGTGTTGGCTTCACTTCTTCCTTGCGCTCGGAATAAGGCTGGTCCGGCTCCTCCTTCCACGTCTTGCCGCCATCAAGACTGCGCGACTGTATACGATAGCTCGGCTTCGTGCGGTCGATGCGGTGGTCCGTCGTCGTTTGCTTGTACCACGTCGAAGTAAAACCCACCACCAGTTCATCTCCCCACTGCCACAGCCCCTGATTCGCCGGCCAGCCGCCGTAGCGCCCGGCCTCCTTGTAAACAATCACGTTTTCCTGCGTCGCAGGCTTCAGTTTTGGCACGGCCGCTTTCTCCGTTTTATCAGCGGTAATTTCGAGCTTGGCATCATCTTTGGCTTGGGCAGCACATGACGCCAAAGCCAGCATGAAGATCAGTGGATGGGTGATTTTCATGGTTTCGGTTCTGCACTCCAGAGGCTGAGATTGCGGAACTGCGCGCCCTCGCCACGAGCCACCATGCCGATGCGGCCTTTGCGGTCCTTGAAGCGCTCATGCCTGGCCTCCACAGTATGATCATCAATGCGTGCCAACCAGCGGTCACCGCAAACTTCCACGGTGAAACGATGCCACGCCTCGGGATCGAGCTTCACTTCAATCTTCGTCAATTCCTCGCGCCGTGTCTCCTTGGCGATGCCGCTCATCTTCTGAATCCAGATGGCCGTGGGTGTGATGACCACACGTCCCTGATGGTGGTTCGGCTGGTTCGTATCCCGGCAGACGAATCCGACCTGTGGTGAGGCACCGAGCTTGAACTCGCCTCTCAGCACATAATCGCCAAGATCCACCAGATGCTCGCACACAGCCTCATGACCGTTCGGGCGGTTTTTGCTCGGCCCTTCCTGCTTCGCATACGCCGCACCTTCCACGATGCTCCAGGTGCCTATGCCCGCGCGCCAGCCATCCATGCTTGGCTGACGTTCCTTCGCAAAAGACTCGGGCCGGTCAAACTTCTCGGCGGCGATCAACTGCTTCGTCTGGCTGATCTGAGTGGGTGGTGGCGCGGGTGTTTCAGCAGCAGCCTGCTGCATGCCCAGAAGGGCGATAAACAAAGAGATGGATTTCATGGTGAGCGATCGAAGTGGAGTCAATTTAAGGAGCCAGCAGACGATTGCGGCGCGCCTTCCAGTAGGCCGCCAGATGGTAGATGATGCCGCAGCTGGAATTATGCTCGTAGTCGAAGCCCCGGATCAGTCCTGCCAAAGAAGCCTGTTGTGCCGCAGAGACCGAAGTCGGATCAACCATGAGCAGAATCAACGCCGACTCGCCGGCCTCTCGCGTGATGTGCCAGATTTCCCGATACGGCCCCCACTGCGGATTGGGATAGCCCTTCTGATTCTTCCACACAGAGACATGCCGCCAGTCAGGCCCCAGCATCTTCATCTCTTCAGGACTCTTTTTGGCAATCTGCGAGAGCACGCTGGTGAAGCGCTTTGCCGCGAGATCGCGCACATGCGTCATGCGCTCATGGATCGTCTTCTTCAGTTCAGCATCCGGTTCCAGCCCATGCAGCACCTCCAGCGAGCACTGCATCTGCAGCAGTGCATAGGCCGGCTTGTTCTCTCCAGGGTTCGCCGATTGCGCGATGGCATCCGCCGCATAGCGACGCCACTCTTTGCGATACCGCTCATCACGCGTCACATCCCATGCCGCGGCATAGATCATCGGCAGCCGCGCCGCCTCATGCGGCTGCACATTCCACATCCGGCAGATGCCCAGCGGGCAGCGCTCACCATCGGCCCGGCAGAAATCAAAGTCGTTCTCCGGCGTGACGAACTTGGTCATGCGCTCCGCCACATCTGCGAGAACGGTGCGCACTTGCAGCTTCGTGTCTTCATCCGGCAGAGGACTGTGGTAATACTGCCACAGGCCATGCACAAAATGCGTGACCTGATCGCGCGAGGAGTTGATGTAAACACTCTTGCCATCCTCCGGGCATACATTGCGTGCCACAAAACCACGCACGCCATGCACCGTGACGCAGCGCTTGAGACCTGCAAAAACACTGGCCGCTTTCTCGCGCAGCCCTTCCTCGCCTGTCACCGCATACCGGTCGCACAAAACACTCAGCATCGCACCACCCAGAATCGCCCCATCTTCCATCCCCGTGCTGTAACCACACGGATTCGGATACTGCCGTTTCACCTCTTCAGCCGTCGGCAAATGCACCTGCTCCTTGCCCTTTTCGTAGCTGCTCAGGTAGTCGCCAAACGTCTGTACCTTGGGCAGATAAAAACGATTCCACGTC
>NZ_JBIPNG010000590.1:0-3559 GCF_044373815.1 Prosthecobacter sp.
GCCTGGCGAGCACTTTTACCTGACGCTGTGCAATCCGCCTTTTCACGGTTCGGCGGCTGAAGCGGCGGAGGGCACGCAAAGGAAGCTGAGGAATCTCGGTTGCAAGAAATCTGGGCTGAATTTTGGCGGCAAGGCGAACGAGCTTTGGTGCGAGGGCGGTGAGCTGGGATTCATTCGACGCATGATTGAAGAGAGCGCGGAGTTTGCAGCGCAATGCGGATGGTTCACGACGCTGGTGTCCAAGAGCGAGCATCTGCCGCGACTTGAGCAGGCGCTGCGGCGGGTGAAGGCTGCCGAGGTGAAGATCATCGACATGGCGCAGGGGCAGAAGAAGAGCCGCATTCTCGCGTGGAGGTTTGGCGGTGCGGAGGTCAGGCATCTTGCCTGACGATGGACTGGGGCGTCTCGCCTGAGTCCAGAATCAACGTTCGGGACGCCTCGATCCGTTGACAGGCTGGAAGCCTATCCTCCATCATGAGTGTCCTGCGCTAGATTGTCCCGGCTCGTTCGTATAGCCATCACTCATGAAATCATCGTTTACTTTCTGTTCGCTCCTCTTGCTGGCCTCGGCACTGCATGCTGAGGTAAAGCTGTCCAAGGTCTTCACGCCGCACATGGTGCTGCAACGTGGTATGGCGGTGCCGGTGTGGGGCACGGCGACTCCAGGAGAGAAGGTGACGGTGGCTTTTGCGGGGCAGAGCAAGACGGCTACTGCGGACGATAAAGGCGCGTGGAGCGTGAAGCTGGATGCGCTCAGGGCCAGCGCGGAGCCGCGCACGCTGACGATTGGCAGTCAGAAGATCGATGACGTGCTCGTGGGCGATGTGTGGGTCGGTTCCGGCCAGTCGAACATGGACATGGTGGTGGCCAGTTACATCAAAGATGACCCGGTGCTGGATGAAGCGGCGAAGCAGACCTATCCGCACCTGCGCCTGCTGCGCAAAGACGCGAGCGCCACCTGGGAGAAGGCCACGCCGGAGACGAATCCGAAGTTCAGCGCGCTGCTGTTTTCGTTTGGTTTTCCTTTGCAGAAGGAACTCGGGGTGCCGGTGGGGTTGATGGTGGGTGCTGTTGGTGGGACGCCTTCGGGCTTCTGGCTGAGCGAAGAGATGTATCGCAGCGACGCTGCGAGTGCTGCGGCGGTGAAGGCGTTTGCGCCCACCTACAAGTATGACGAACTTGTGGCCAAGTATGCCGTGGACAAGGCCAAGTTTGACGAGGAATTCGCCAAGTGGAAAGTCAGCGCGGATGCTGCCAAGAAGGAAGGCAAAGAGCCTGTCCGCCCACCGCGTGCACCTCAGCCTGTGGGCAAGGCGGGTGAGACGAACTTTGGCAAAGTGGGCCAGCTCTTTGAAGCTTTCATTCGTCCCTATGTGGGCTATGGTATCAAAGGCGTGCTGTGGGATCAGGGCGAGAGCCGCACGAACATCGTGGGTGTGGATCAGGTGACGCTCATGGGGGCTCTCATTGGTGGCTGGCGCAAGGCCTGGGGGCAGGGCGATTTCCCCTTTCTCTATGTGCAGAAGCCGAGCGGTGGTGGCTGTGCTTTTGACTATTCACAGCCGATGAACCGGCTCGCGGAGAAGTTTGCACCATTGCCGAAGACGATCCCGAACAACCCGGATGCCGAATACTCTCACG
The DNA here is from genome assembly GCF_044373815.1 of Prosthecobacter sp. Taxonomy (GTDB): domain Bacteria; phylum Verrucomicrobiota; class Verrucomicrobiia; order Verrucomicrobiales; family Verrucomicrobiaceae; genus Prosthecobacter. The sequence continues at coordinate 1,642 of NZ_JBIPNG010000590.1, forward strand.
TCGCTTTCGAGCAGTTCATGAAATATCCGAACACGCACATGGTCATCAGCAGCGACCTCGGCAACGGCATTCATCCGCCGAACAAATCGGGCTACGGTGCGCGGGCTGTCCAGGTGGCGCTGGCGGTGGCGTATGACAAAGGCAATGAATACCTGGGGCCGCAGCTTGCCTCCCACGCGATGTCTGGCGGCAAGGTTACTCTGAAGTTCAAGCACAGCGGCAAGGGACTGGCCTTCAAGAATGGCGACAAGCTGCAGGGATTCGCCATTGCTGGTGCGGATAAGAAGTTCGTCTGGGCTGATGCCACCATCGAAGGCGATAGCGTGGTTGTTTCCAGCAAGGATGTGCCGCAGCCTGCCGCTGTGCGCTATGCATGGAGCAATGCGTTTCAGTGGGCGAACCTGTTCAATCAGGATGGACTGCCTGCGCAGCCGTTCAGGACGGATGCGTGGTGAATATGGAGGTCAGGCATCTTGCCTGACGGTGGACTGGGGCGTCTCGCCTGAGTCCGGAATCAAAGGCGGGACGCCTCGATCCGTTGACAGGCCGGAGGCCTATCCTCCGGGCTGGCTCGGCACGAGGTTGGGCACGGACTTGTCGTAGTCGTCGCTGTTGAGTGATTCGAGGAAGGCTTTGATGGGGGCATGGTCTTCGGGGAGCATGTTCATCTGGCGAAGCAGGGGATCGAGCGGGGGCAGGGTGGTATCACCGCCCTCGAATGTTTCGGCGGCTTGATCCATGAGGCGGTCGTAGAAGAGCAGGACTTCATCGAGCGAGGTGCTGCCGCCATGGTGCATGTAGGGAGCGGTGTGCTTCAGATTGCGCAGGGAGGGCGTGCGGAACTCGGTGCGGTTCGTGGCGGAGTCGGTGAGACCGATGGCGTGGAGTTTGTAGTCGGAGAGCATGGGGCCGTTGTGGCAGAGGGCGCATCCGGCTTTCTGGAATGCGGCCATGCCTTGCTGCTGCTCGGTGGTCATGGCGGATTTGTCGCCACGCATGAAGCGGTCGAAGGCGGAATCGGGTGTGATGAGCGTGCGTTCATACGCGGCGATGGCCTGCGTGACTTTCTCGGCGGTGATCTCGGTTTGAAAGAGCGTCACGTATTCGGGAATGCTTTTCAGGCGCTCGACCATGGCGGGAACGGCTTCGACTTCGCGGCATACATCACCGCGCATTTCCTCGCGCTGGCGGATGGGTGCCAGGGCCTGCGCTTCGAGACTGCGCATACGGTTGTCCCAAAACATGGGGGACTTGGCGGGATCAAAGGGCTTGCCGGATTCGATGCCGTTGAAGGCGGTGTTGAGGATGGTGGGCGTGTTGCGTGTCAGCGGCAGGAAGGGGGCGCCTTGGATGAGTTTGCGCGCTGGCCCGATGCCGCTGGCGTGCACGCCGAGCGGGGTCGGCCTGCCATCGGTCCAGCCGTGCTGCGGATGGTGGCAGGTGGCGCAGGAAACATCGCGTGTGGCGGAAAGGATGGGATCAAAGAACAGCAGTCGGCCGAGGGCGATCTTCGTGGGCGTGTCGCCGGGCAGCGCGGCCGATTTCGGCAGCGCTTCGATCTTCGTGTTGGGCTGCGGTTCAGCCGTCGCAGCCGCAAGGATCACGACAAGGGTGGAGAGCATGTGGAATCAACGCGCTTCGACCGCTCAGCGTTGCAGGACAAAGAGTCCTGGAGCGCGGACTTTAGTCCGCAGCAGGTCGCACACACGGAGAAGGATTTTAAGCGCGCTTCGCATGGCAAGCAGGGTGACGCTGGAGGTGTGAATGCGAAAGAGGAATGCGGAGCATGGGATGCTGGCGGAGTGCTGCGGACTCAAGTCCGCGCTCCGTTTGCTGCGCAGCTTTTACCGTGTTTCATCCAAGCGGCGATCGGCGTGGTGCAGAAATTCTTGCAAATCACGCTCTGCCTGCGGCGTGA
>NZ_JBIPNG010000591.1:0-3558 GCF_044373815.1 Prosthecobacter sp.
GCCAACGCTTTCACGGTCTTGAGCGGCGTGGACGCAACCACATCCTCTTGTGCAACCGAGGCAGGGGAAGAAACAGGCTACAGCAAAAAGAAGCCCTTCCCAGCCAAGCTCATTGCCAACGTGCCTCTGAACAGTCGAGGCAGCAGCAAGGACACTCGGCACATTGGTTTCTCGCTCACCGGCAGCGACCTGACCTACGAGGTCGGAGACGCACTGGGCGTGTTCGTGCAAAACTGCCCTGAAGTGGTGGATGCAATCATCGCTGCGCATGCCTTTGATCCGCAGGCGGTGGTGGCTCTGCCTGCCGGTGGCAGCGCACCGCTGAGGGAGGCGCTTATCAAGCACTACGAAGTGAGAAGCCTCCATGGAATGGGGCCTGAAGCCAACCTGGCGCTCGCGGCATTCGTGGAAAATCTGCGCAAGCTGCAGCCTCGCCTTTACTCCATTGCTTCGAGCATCAAGAAGCATGAGAATGAAGTCCACCTCTGCGTCGCGGCGGTGCGCTACAGTACCGACGGAGTGGCTCACAAAGGCGTGGCTTCCACCTTCCTCGCGGATCGTCTGCCACTCGAAGAGACGACGGGCATCTACTTCCATGCAGCGAATCATTTTCGCCTGCCTGCGGATCTCACAAGACCCGTCATCATGGTCGGCCCGGGCACTGGCATCGCACCTTTCCGTGCCTTCCTCGAAGAACGAGAAGCGACACAGGCTACGGGAAAAAACTGGCTGTTCTTCGGAGATCAAAAGCGCGCCAGTGACTTCCTCTACCACGACCAGATCATTGAGTGGGTGCAAAAAGGTCACCTCACACGGCTGGATACCGCCTTCAGCCGCGATCAGGAAGAAAAGATCTACGTGCAAACCCGCATGCTGCAGGCCGCCAGCGAACTCTGGCAGTGGCTTGAAGAAGGTGCGCACTTCTATGTGTGCGGTGACGCCAAGCGCATGGCCAAAGATGTCGATGATGCCCTGCACAGCATCATTCAAACCGCCGGTGGCAAGACGGCCGAGGAGGCCGCCGCCTACGTCAATCAAATGAAAAAGGAGAAACGCTATGCCCGCGATGTCTATTGAACCACTCCCCGCTGTGCTCCCGATGGATACTGACTTCTCCGGAGAGCAGAAGCGCTATCTCGAAGGCTTTTTTGCCGGTATAGCTGCTGGCGGAGTTTCCTTCGGCGACCTAGCTCCTGCTGCTGCGCCCGCGGGGCCTGCATTGGATGATCTGACCAAGGAGGAGCGCATCAAACGTGAGCTGCATCCTTTTGATGCCATCGAACAGCTCGTCATGGATGCCCGGTGGAATTCCAAGCCCGAACCGGAGTCGGTATTCCGTTACAAGTGGAACGGTCTCTTCTGGCTCAATCCCGTCAAAGACGGCTACATGTGCCGGCTGCGCATTCCTGGTGGCATCGTGAAGAGCTATCAGCTCCGCGAACTGGCTGCCATCGCCAGCGAACTCACCACGGGTTACATTCAGATCACCACGCGGAACAATTTTCAAATCCGCCTCATCGAGCCGAAAAACTGCCCCGAAGTGCTGCGCCGTATTCAAGGCTGCGGCCTGCACTCCAAAGGTGCCGGGGCAGACAATATTCGCAACATCACAATGAATCCATGCGCGGGTTACGATCCGCATGAGCTCATCGATGTTCGGCCGCTGGTGAATGAACTTGCCACGCTCATCATTGCTTCCAAAGAGTTCTACGATCTGCCGCGCAAATTTAACATCGCCTATGATGGCGGTGGCCTCATCTCAGCGGTCGAGGACACCAATGACATCGGTGCCAGCGCGGTGAAGATCGGCGAGAATACTGAAGGCATCGAGCCTGGTGTGTACTTCCGCATCGCTCTGGGCGGTGTCACCGGGCATCAGACCTTTGCCAGTGACTGGGGCGTCATCGTGAAGCCTGAGCAGCTCAATGATGTCATGGTTGCACTGCTGCGGGTGTTTATTCAATTTGGCGACCGTACGAATCGCAAGAAGGCGCGCTTCAAGTATGTGATCGAAGACAAGGGGTTGGATGGTGCGCTTGTCGAAGCTGAGAAACTGCTAAAGTTCAAACTCACCCGCCTCGCACCCACGGCTCCGTGCCAGGCGAAGCGAGAATTCTCCCAGCAGGGGCATTCGCATGTTGGTATGTTTCCACAGAAGCAGGAGGGCCTGGTTTACATCGGCGCGAGTGTTCCTGTGGGGCAGATGACAGCGAAGCAGCTCGATCGCATTGCGGATCTGGCTGACAGCTATGGCTCTGGTGAAATCCGGCTCACGGTCTGGCAGAACTTCATCATTCCGAACATCAAGACGGCCTACGCTGCCACGGTGGCAAAGTCGCTGAAGAAGCTTGGCTTTCCCAGTGAGCAGTCGAATCTCAAAAGCGGCTTCGTGGCCTGCACTGGCAACAAGTATTGCAAGTTTGCCGCCACCGACACCAAGGGACACGCCATCGCTATGATGGAATACCTCGACAAGCGGGTAAAGCTGGACAAGCCCGTGAACATTCACTTCACCGGCTGCGCCCACTCCTGTGCCCAGCACTTCATGGGGGATATCGGTCTGCTCGGCACCAAGGTGAAATCTGAAAGCGGAGAAGGCTATCACATAACGGTGGGTGGCGGCTTCGGCGAGAACCGCAAGATAGGTCGCCAGATTTTCAGCGGCGTGGCCTTCGAATCTCTCGGCTCCACCCTGGAGGCTATGCTCAAAGGTTATCTGGACAAGCGCAGCGCGGACGAAAGCTTCCATGCCTTCTGCAATCGGCACACCGTGGGTGAGCTGCAGGTTGTGTTCGATGCGGCAGCGTAGGGTGGCGGACATTTATGATTTACGATTTATGATTTATGATTTGGAAGATTCAATCACAGGCAGCGGGAGCGCTGTCGGTGAAATCGTAAATCATAAATCAAAAATCATCGATGAAGCCCTTCGCGAGCAGCAGACTCTGCGCACACCCGTGGCTCAGTTCTCGGAAGAATACGATTCTAAATCAGTGCGTGATCGCTTCACGCATCTCATCCCGCTGAGCAAGCCGGATCCCGGTGAACAGTATGCATTTGAGGTCAATCTGGACGCCTGCACCGGCTGCAAAGCCTGCGTGGCAGCCTGTCATTCCCTGAACGGACTCGATGATGGCGAGAGCTGGCGCGACATGGGCTTGCTCGTCGGTACGCGGAAGCAGCCCTATCTGCAAACGGTCACCACCGCCTGCCATCACTGTGCAGAGCCCGCTTGCGCGGAAGGCTGCCCCGTGCTGGCCTATGACAAGGATGTGGTCACGGGCATTGTGCGACATCTGGATGACCAGTGCATCGGCTGCAGCTACTGCATTTTGAAGTGCCCGTATGAGGTGCCGAAGTTCAATCTGAAGCGTGGCATTGTGCGGAAGTGTGACATGTGCCAGGGGCGCCTTGCCGAAGGGGAGGCACCTCCCTGTGTCCAATCCTGCCCCAACGAAGCGATCAAAATTAAGGTCGTGAAACTCGATGCAGTGCCGGACCGTGGCAGCATCATCACGGGTGCGTTTGATTCCAGCTACACGCGGCCTACGACGACCT
>NZ_JBIPNG010000592.1:0-3550 GCF_044373815.1 Prosthecobacter sp.
CATCGCGGCGGAGGTGGATGACATGGCGATGCTGCGACTGATGGCGCGTGAGACGCACGGGGTGACGCTGGTGCCGCCGGTGGTGGTGAAGGACGAGCTGGAGAGCGGGGAGTTGGTGGAGAGACACAAGTTTCCGCAGATCAAAGAGAGCTTTTATGCGATCACGCCCAGCCGGCGGTTTCCGAATTTGATTTTGCGGGAGCTGATGAAGCCGAAGATTGAGCGGCGGCGTGTGGGTGGTGGGTGACTTGGTGGCTGTTTTTGACAGGATTAACAAGATGGCAGAATTTCAGGATTTTTTTCTGAAGGGGGCGAGGTGACAGGGCAACACACCCCCTTCACCAGCGTAGGACGGCCCCTCACCCTAACCTCTCCCCCAAGGTCGTCTTGGGCGTTGCCATATCATTGGTGGGGAGAGGGGATCCGCTTTATGTCCGCGCGATGCTATGAGACAAAACTAAAAGCCTGCTTCTGCGAGTGCAGAGTCTTTTGTCTTTAATCCTGAAATCTTGGAATTCTGTGAATCCTGTCAAAGAAGGCACCGCATGACCACTGAGGGAACGAACTTGGAAGTTCGGAAGAGTTACCACCCGCCGCCCATGGCTTTGATGAGGCGGACGGTGGCGATGAAGCGCTGGGCGGTGACTTGGTTGGCCTGGCGTTCGGTTTGGAGGCGGGTGCGCTCGGCGTCGAGGAATTCGAGGTAGCCGACGGTGCCGCTGTCGTAGCGGGCGTGGGTGAGGTCTGCGGCCTGGGATGCGGCGGCGAGGGCTTCGTTTTGGGCGGCGGATTGCTCGGCTCGGTAGCGGGTTTGCGCGAGGGTGGTCTCGACGTCTTTCAATGCGGAGAGCACGGCCTGACGATAATTGGCGATGGCTTCCTCACGGGCTTCGCGTTTGAGGCGCACATTGGCGCGGATGAGGGAGAAGCCGGTGATGGGAAGGCTGAGGCTGGGGCCGAAGGACCAGACGCGGCTGTCGGCGGTGAAGAGATCGCTGGTGTTTTTGCTGAGGTAGCCGCCCTGGGCCGTGAGGCTGATGGCGGGGAAGTAGGCGGCGGTGGCGACGCCGATTTCGGCATTGCGCGAGGCGACGAGACGCTCGGCTGCGGCGACATCGGGGCGGCGCTCGAGGATGCTGGCGGGAAGGCCTGCGGGGATGGTGGGTGGTGAGCCGCGCAGGGGGCGCTCGGTCATGAGGAAGTTTGTGGCGGGGACGCCGCAGAGCAGGGAGAGATTGTCGCAGGCTTCCTGACGCTGGCGTTTGATGTCGGCGAGTTCGGCCTTGGCGGTGGCGACTTCAGTTTTGGAGCGTGCGACGTCGGTCTCCATAATGGTGCCGGCATTGAAGCGCTGCTGGATGAGGACGAGGCCTTTTTCACGCAGGGCGATGGTGCGGCGCAGGGAGGCGAGATCGGCATCGAGCGCGCGAAGCTGGAAGTAGGTGGCTGCGACGTCTCCGGTGAGGGTGAGGAGGACGTTGTTGAAATCGGCGGCGCTGGATTCGGACTTGGCGCGGGCGGATTCGAAGGAGCGGCGGACCTTGCCCCAGAGATCGAGCTCGTAGCTGAGGTCGAGAGTTTCGCTGAAGGTGTTGATCTGCGCGGAGGGGATATTGACGGGGACGGGCGTGGGCAGGTGGGCGGAGGTGCGCTCGCGCTTGTTGCGTGAGTTGAGGTCGAAGGATGGATACCAATCGGTGGCGGCGGCGCGGGCATTGGCGCGTGACTGCTGGATGCGGGCGTAGGCGGCGCGGAGGTTTTGATTGTCGGCGATGGCGAGGGCTTCGAGGCGGTTGAGCTCGCTGTCGTGGAAGACTTTCCACCAGTCGCCTTTGGGGGAGTCATCGCGCGGGGCGCTGGGCTGCCAGCGCCAGGTGGCGGGGGTGATGTCGGTGGTGTCCGGCTTCTTGTAATCGGGCCCGACAGTGCAGGCGGCGAGCCCCATGAGGAGGACGGGGACGAGGCAGAGGCGTGGGGCGGAAGTGAGCATGGGGAAGGAAGGAATGACGAATGACGAATGACGAATGACGAATGACGAATGACGAATGACGAATGACGGTGGGCTAGGCGATGGAGGGGGCGGGCTGGGGAGGCAGGGCGTCTTCGCGGGCGGTGCGGCGGGCTTCGCGTTTTTCGGAGCGGCGGCGGCGCCATTCGACGATGTCGTCGAAGTAGGAATAGATGACGGGGGTGGCGAGGAGGGTGAGGAGGAGAGACAGGGTCTGGCCGCCGAGGATGACGCCTGCGGTGGCGTTGTTGAACGCGGCGCCGACACCGCGAGCGAGCATCATGGGCACCATGCCGGCGACGAAGGCGAGCGTGGTCATGAGGATGGGGCGGAGTCGGTCTTTGTTGGCTTTGAGGATGGCTTCGAGGCGATCCAGTCCTTTGGCACGAAGCTGGATGGTGTGATCGATTTGCAGGATGCCGTTTTTCTTGACCATGCCGAAGAGGACAAGGACGCCGAGCATGGAGAAGAGATTGAGCGACTGGCCAAAGATGATGAGGGAGAGGATGGCGAAGGGCAGCGTGAGCGGCAGCGCGAGGAGGATGGTGAGCGGATGAATCCAGCTCTCAAACTGCGCGGCGAGGATGAGATACATGAAGACGAAGGCCATGAGGAAGGCCATGCCGAAGGCTTTGCCGGTGCGGGCCATTTCCTTGGAGCGGCCTGCGACGCCGCTGCTGTAGTCGGCGGGGAGGTTTTGCTTTTTCACGATGGCATCGATGGCATCGACGATCTGGCTTTCTCCCACGTCGGGTGCGTTGTTCGCGCTGATGGTGACCTGACGGCGGCGGTTGAGGCGGTCGATTTGTGAGGGGCCGGAGGTTTGCTCGAGCTTCAACACGTTGTCGAGCGCGACGGGCACGCCGCTGGCGCTGGGGACGGAGAGCTGGGCCATGGATTCGAGGTTGTTGCGGTAACCGGCTTCGGCGCGGAGGTGGATGTCGTACTGCTCACCGGCTTCGTCGTAGGTGGAGACATCGAGACCACCGACGAGAAGGCGCAGGGTGGTGGAGAGATCGGCGATGTTGACGCCAAGCTGACCGGCTTTGCTGCGATCCACGCTGGCGGTGATCTCGGGTTTGCCGCTGATGAGGGTGGAGTCCAGATCGCGAATGCCGGGGATGTTTTTGGCTTCCTTCATGATGACATCAGTGGCGGCGGTGAGGCGGTCCAGATCGGGACCGGCGACGTAGAACTGGATGTTGGCGCTTGACTGGCCGGTGTTGAAGGGCGGCACGGCGAGAACGGTCATGCGCCACTCGGCGGGGTATTTGGGCAGGATCTCTTTGCGCACCTGATCCATGATGTCCTGCTGCGTGGCGCTGCGGGTGTCGGGATCAGTGAGGCGGACGTAGATGCCGGCGAGATTGGGCACGCGCTGGTCATTGTCACCAATGGTGAGGAGGGTGGACTCCACGCCGGGCAGGGCGCGGATGCTGCGTGCGACGCGCTCGCCGAGGAGATCGGTGGAGGCGAGGGTGGTGCCTTCGGGGACGCGGATGTTCACGATGAACTCGGCTTCTTCAGTGGGGGGCATGAAGC
>NZ_JBIPNG010000593.1:0-3512 GCF_044373815.1 Prosthecobacter sp.
ACATCTGCTTTCTGAATGCCACCGAGGCGGAGGTGACCGGCGGGTGGTGGAAGAGTCCGAAGAGCGCCGCGTCATACACGTATGTGCTGAAAAAGATCGACGGCGTCTGGGTGGTGACAGGTGAGCACATGACTTCGGTTTCTTGAGCTGAGGTGGCTGCCAAAGCGGCTGGCTGGGGTCCTGCGTACGTTTCAATGAGTGGAAAATATTTTGTGGTATTTACTTCAGAGAGTCTCATTTGTTAGCCTCCACCCATGACCACACGCAAAGAAAAGAATCTTGCCCAGGCTCTGAGCCAGCAGCGTGAAGCACGGATCGCGAAACTGCTGGCGGCGGGGAGGATCAGATCGGCGAAGGAGATTCCTGAGGATGCGCTGCCGGCGGCACTGGAGTTGCAGAATCCCCAAGGCACCTGGTCTCGACCGCTGTTTTACCGGGACATCAGTTTCCACTGCAAGGACTGCAGGAAGCATGAGATGTGGAGCGCGACGCAGCAGCGGTGGTACTATGAGATCGCCAAAGGTTCGGTGCAGGCCACGGCCACACGCTGCCGGGCGTGCCGGAAGAAGCACCGCGAGGAGACGCTGAGGCAGCGCGAACTGCTGCGGCTGCACCGGGAGAAGAAGTTGGCGGGGACGGCGGAGTCGCGGAAGAAGTGAGCGGGATGGAGGGCGCACTTTGGCATTGCCACGGGGAGTCGAACCTGTCAGAAACTTTCGCTCATTGTCTGTGATTTATGACGCACCCTTCCATGCCCGCCTTGAACTGCTCGGTTTGTGCGAACCCGTGGACGGATGAATCCGGCGTGAGGTGTGCGATGGTGAAGGTGCAGACGGAGCACTACGAGCTGAATGTGTCGCTGACGCGAGGCGAGGCAGAGGAGCTGCGGGGGAATCCACCCGGGGTGCGGACTTCGCGAGGATCTTTGCGGCTGGGGCGCTGTGCTGGGAGCACGGTGTTTTGGTGCGTGGAGGGCGAGTCTTTGACGCTGCTCATCGGGCCGGATGAGGAGGTGTGGTCGGTGGCTTTTGTGCTGCCGCCACCGGCGCTGGCGCAGATACGGCAGGCGCTGCAGGGTTTGTCTCCATGGCTGGCGGGGCTGAGTCTGCCACAGGGGTATCTGGGGCATGTGCCGGAGGATTATGCGCAGGTGGCTGAGGGGTGAAACAGCCATGGGGCTCCTCCATGATGCCTGACGAGAATGGTCCTGAGTGATGGCCCTTGACGGGTCGTTGTGCGGGGCGGCGCTGGCGGGCTGCGGATGGTGAATGGAGTCATGGCGCGCCCCGGATTTCAGGTGGTGGTTCCCTGGAGCATGCCTGAGCTGGGGTAGGGTTATACCCCATAGGCAGGGCAGGGTATCTGCGGAAAGATGGACCCATGCATCAGTCCTTCGACTAACGATTCACTGAGCAACCAACCGAAAACTATGAAACACTTCCTCTTCCTCCTCCTCTTCACTTCCGCGACTTTCCTGACCGTGAGCTGCAACAAGCAGAAGCAGGCCATCGATGCGCAAAACGACGCCACCCAGACCGCGCTGGACCACCAGAAAGATGCCGTGGCTGCGGATGCCAAGGAAGCCAAAACGCAGGCGGACATCGACACCAAGATCGTCAAGGCCAACATCGAAGCCAACAAGGCGGTGGATCAGGCGCAGCTGGATGCGGAAAAGAAGAAGGCCGATGCCGAAGCCGCCGCCGCCAAGGCCCGCGTGGATGCCGTGCAGAAGTAAGCTGCGCACCCTGGAGCGCGCCCACCGCGTGGGCCTGCTCTTATCAAACGCTCTCTCCTCTCCCGAACCCAACACACACACACACCACTCCTATGAAAACATCCATCACACGCATCGCACTTCTCGTCTTCGCATCCGCAGCCCTGACCCTCGTCGGCACCAGCTGCCGCACCGTTCGTGGCTTCGGCCAGGACGTGGAGCATGTGGGCGGCCACATCGAGCACGCCTCCCGCTAATCCAGAGCGCGCAAGCTTTCGAAGCGTTGTTGGGAAGCCCCAGGGCTTTTCAACAACGCTTTTGCTTGGCAAAGCGGCTGCGTGAGGGACAGTACCTCGTTCCTCATATGAGTCCCTGATCCGAAGGGACGGGTGTCTGGCGCTCTAAATGCTCTGCCCATTGAAGAAAGACCGCGCTGCACCGTCTACCACACACAAACCCCACTGCATTCACTCATGAAACACTTTTTCTCCGCGCTCTCCGCCACTCTTTTGCTGGCGGTGCTGGCGCCTGCCTCTGCCCGCGCCGAGGCGCCCAATACGGGCGGCACGATGGGCATCTACCTCGAAAACGATCTCTTCGCCGGCACGGACCGCTACTACACCAGCGGGGTGAAGCTGAGCTGGACCTCGCCGGATCTCTCCCGGCTCAGCGGCACGCCGCATGCCCGCATGATGCTGCCGCTGTTTGACCTGATTCCCGGCATTCATGACACAAACTACCAGAAGAACGTCATCCACTCCATCGGGCAGGACATTTACACGCCGGACAACACGGAGACCTTCACCCCGGCACTGAACGACCGCCCCTATGCGGGCTGGCTGTATGTGTCCAACGGCGTGGTGTGGAAGACGGACCGCGTGCGCAACATCCTGGTGATGGACATCGGCGTGGTGGGCTCCTACTCGTATGCGCAGGAGGCGCAGCGCTACGTGCATGATGCACGCGGCTTTGACCACCCGAACGGCTGGGACAACCAGCTGCACAATGAGATCGGCATCACCCTGGCGTATGAGCGCACCTGGCGCTGGCCGCACATCGTGAAGCGCAGCGGCGCGGAGTGGGAATTCCTCCCGCATGCCGGCGCGACGGCGGGGAATGTGAAGGACTACGCCAATGTGGGCGGTGAATTCCGCATGGGCTTCAATCTGCCGGACGACTACGGCACGCCCTCCATCGGCCCTTCGTCCGCCGCCTCCACTCCGGTGGATGGCTCACTGGGCGCGGACCGCTCCTGGTTCCCGCTGGGCTTTCACGTCTTTGCGCGTGCGGACGGTCGTGCCGTGGCGCACAACATCTTTCTGGACGGCAACACCTTTGGCGACAGCCCCTCCGTGGGACACAATGTGTTCGTGGCGGACCTGAGCGCGGGCTTTGTGGTCAACTGGCGCAACACCAAGATGTCCTACGCCGTGGTCTACCGCACCAAGGAGTTCAACGCGCAGATCGCGCCGCAGCTCTTCGGCACCGTGTCGCTGAACTGGACGTTTTAGGGGAGTGCGGTCTTGCGGGCCGCGCCCGGGGCTCTGGGAAGGAGGAAAAGATGCCATTCATGCCTGTCATCTTTTTTCTCGAGCGTGTCACGGGGGTTGCCAGGAAGGCCAGGCCTGATTAACGGCCATTTTTGGCACGGCCAAGATCGGGACGGAAGCTTTGATCTTATTGGAGATTCATGCCGTCCTGAGTTGCCTATACATCACAATGGGCTCGTAGGGGGAGTGGCGCTCAAGTTCAATAAAACCTTCTGAGGCATATAAGTGCATGTTCCGATCGCGATCAC
>NZ_JBIPNG010000012.1:0-36861 GCF_044373815.1 Prosthecobacter sp.
TGAGCGCGGGCTGAAAGTCCTGGACTTGGGCTTGGAATACGAAGGCTTGTCTCCGGAAGACCAGCTTGCAGAGCCGCTCTTCTTGCCACGCGGAGCAGGCTTATCTTCAGAGAAGCGGGCCGTAGGTCCGCTCTTCTTGCCACGGCTAGGTTTGTCTTCGGAAAAGCGAGCCGTTGGGCCGCTCTTCTTACCACGGGTGGGCTTGAAACCACGCGGTTCGCGGGCCTCAGCTTCATGCACACGCGGCGTAGCGCGCTTGCGTGCCGCCGGGCGGTGATCTTCGATCCCGTCATCTTTTTCTTCGCCAGGCTTGCTGCGTTCCAGCTTCGGCTTGGCCGGCTCTTCCTTGAAGAAGCGTTCGACCTCCGTCGGCGTAAGTTCTTTGTAGGCCCCTTTGGACAGGCCGTGCAGTTTCAGCCAGCCGATTCGGATGCGGGTCAGGCGTGTGACCTCGTAACCGAGGTAGTAGAGCATCATGCGGATCTGACGCTTGAGCCCCATCTTGAGAACGATGTGCGCCCGGTAGTCGCCGTCCATCCAGGTGCGTTCCGCACGGGCGAAACCTTCCTCGGTCATCATGCCTTTGACGAGTTTCGCCATCACGTCAGGATTCAGCGCCTGATCGACGACCACTTCGTATTCTTTTTCAGCACCCTGGCTCGGGTGAATGATCCGGTGGGAGAGATCTCCGCGATTCGTCAGGAGAATCAGGCCTTCGCTGTCTTTATCCAGACGGCCGACATGATGCAGATTCTGGTACTTCAGCGGCAGCAGATCGTAAATCGTCATGCGGTCCTGCTTGTCCCCACGGGAACACAGGTAGCCTTTCGGCTTGTTCAAAACGAGAACGACAGGCGTCTCGGCACGTACCGGAGAACCATCGACAACCACCTTGTCCTCGGGCTGGACCTTCGTGGCAAGCTCGGTGATGACGTGTCCGTTGATGGACACGCGACCGCCGAGGATGATTTCCTCCGCGCCACGCCGTGAGGCAATGCCGCACTGGCTCAAATATCGGTTAAGGCGCACAGGAGGAAAGCCTTACTCGGGCTTGGTCTTCGGAAGGTTCGTCGGAAGACGTCCTTCTTTCCACTGGCCACGGGATTTGAGAAGCTTGACGCGCTCACCACGCTTCAAAACGCTGCGCTTGGTGCCGACGGAGCCGGAAGTCTTGAGGCTGCTATGCTGGGACATGATTCTAAAGGGTCTGGGGGTGAAAAAGGGCGCGAAGAATAGCAGCCCCCGTCCGGGGTGCAAGGGGTTTGTACACGCTGGGACGAACAGAGAGCCCCCACCTACCCCAGCACCTTCTTCCGCACGATCTCCGTCACCATCTTCGGGTTCGCCTTGCCCTGACTGGCCTTCATCGCCTGCCCCGTAAACCAGTTCATCGCCTTCTCGTTGCCGCCTTTGACTTCGGCCACTTTGTCAGGATTGGCCGCAAGGATCTGCTCCACAATGGCCTCCAGCGCACCGGTATCACTGACCTGCTCAAAACCCTTGGCCTTGATGATTTCCGCTGCAGGCCTGCCGGTTTCAAACATCTCGACAAACACTTCCTTGCCCTGGTTGTTGGAGATTTTGCCGCCTTCAATGGTGGCCACAAGGGAGCTCAGCGCCTCCGGTTTCACCGGGCAGTCGGCAAGCGTGAGCGAGCGGTCGTTCAGAGCACCCAGCAGATCATTGATGACCCAGTTGGCAATTTTCTTGGCCGGCACCTGCGTGTCCGCAGCCACCGCTGCCTCATACCAGAGAGCCAGCTCCTTTTCGCTCGCGAGCACGCTGGCATCATAGGCACTGCAGCCATAGTCTTTCTCAAAACGCGCACGTTTTTCATGCGGCAGCTCAGGAACCTGCGACCGCATCTTGGCCACGAGATCCGCCGTGCGCACCGGCAGCAAGTCGGGATCCGGGAAGTAGCGATAATCATGCGCATCCTCCTTCGAGCGCATGAGTGTGGTCTCACCGCGGTCATCGTCCCAGCGCAGAGTGCTTTGCTGCAGCTTGCCACCCGCGTCCAAAATCTCTGCCTGACGCTCGGTCTCAAATTTGATCGCACGCCGAATGGCTGACATCGAATTGATGTTCTTCAGCTCGATCTTGGTCCCCAGCTCCTCCTGGCCTTCGGGTCGCAGGGAAATGTTCACGTCACAGCGCATGTTGCCCTTCTCCATGTCAGCATCGCTCACGCCGCCATAGATCAGGATCTGCCGCAGGCTCCCCAGGTAGGCCACCACCTCTTCCGCACTGTCGAGGTCCGGCTCGCTGACGATTTCCATCAGCGGAGTGCCCGCGCGGTTGAAGTCGAGCGCGCTGAACTTGTCATAGTGCGTGGACTTGCCCACGTCCTCCTCCAGATGGATGCGCGTCAGCTTCACCACCTTGCCCGGATTGGCGATGCTCTTCTGCGCGTCCTTGGGATACGCATAATCATACAGCGGCACACCCCCGCCCAGGCAGAGCGGGAAGGGCATCTGCGTGATCTGGTAGTTCTTCGGCATGTCCGGATAGAAGTAGTTTTTGCGATCCCAGTTCACCACCGGCGGCGTCTCGCAGCCCAGCATCAGCCCCGTGAGAATGGTCTTTTCGATGGCAGCCTGGTTCAGCACCGGCAGCGCCCCCGGCAGCCCCATGCAAGTCGGGCAGGTGTGCGTGTTCGGCTCCGCACCATACTCGACCGGGCAGGCACAGAACATCTTGCTGCGCGTCGTGAGCTGCGCGTGAACTTCAAGGCCGATGGTAAGAATGTATTTGGGCATGCGAAAAGGAAAAGGGCGAGTGCCGGAAGATCAAAGCGAGAGCCACGCCCGGGGCAACGTGCCGTTGCCGGTTTTTTTGGGTTCCCTTCATCCGAGGAAACCGATTGGACACTACGCGGCAAGGGGTTATTTTCATCCATGCCAGCTCTCGCCTCGGAAAACCTCGCCAGCCTCATCCTTTCGGAAGATGGCGATGTGGCATGGGAGCGCATCATCGCGGATCCACGACCGAAACTCGCGGCCTTCATGAAAGCGGCCATGGCCGAAAACGACAGCGCCCCCTTGAACGAAAACCTCCCTGACTGATACTCCTCAATACATCCTCACCGGCTGCGGCGGCGGTGGCTGCTTATACACCACTGAATCCATCGCCATTTCCAATTGCATGCCGCCAAGAACGGGCTGCAGGTCGGGGTGGTTCGCCACGTTCTCGATCTTCCGCATCTGCATCAGCCCGGCGAAGTCCTTGTTCTCAATGGCCTTCCTCACGTCCGGATCGTAGCCGAGCTGGGCGATCAGCGGATGGTTCAGCGCGTTGGCCGTGGCCGGGCTTTGCTCCGCCAGTCGCTGCCACATAGTGCCCTCAGGCCACAGAATCAGTAGTCGGGCGAGGTTCGCAGTCGGCTTGATGTCATAAGGGTCCAGCTTCTTCGCCAGACCGCCGATGAAGCTGTTGTCGACCTTCTGGCTCAGGGTGTAAAAAATGGACTTCGCCTGGCTCTCGATCGATCCACCTTTTTTGACGATCTCCGCCGCATTTTCCATGCCGTAGAGGCTGCCCACCACGCGCAGCACCATGCTGCCAAGCCACAGCAGCCCGCCTGAGGGAATGATGCTGACGATCAGCCCCTTCCACCCCGTCAGCCCGCCCAGCATTCGCATCAGTCCAAAGGCCGCCAGAAAGTACTTCCCCACCTTGCACAGGCCAAACATCAGCACAGCCGCCACTCCGGACATCACGATCAGCCGGTTCGTCGTCAGGTGCATTCCTGCCGCTCCAAAAATCTGCACCCGGTGCATGAAGACATACCACGCAGCCCACGCACATGCCGCCAGCGTCATCACATTGATGATCTGCTGCACCACCCCTTTCGCAAACGCCAGCCCCGCCGCGAACGCGATGAAGCCTACAATAGCGATGGTGGCCCACATGCTATGCGGCACCTTCTGGGCGTATTGAAGCACTTCACTGGGGTGAGGCATGGGCGGGAGAAAAGATTATTAGGACACCTTAACATCTTTCCCCTGCCTGTCTTGCGGGAAAATCACCTCAGATCAGATCCTGCATCGCCCGCAGCTTGGCATGGGCCGCGCCACGCTCCAGCAGCTCCTCGGCCAGTGCTTTTCCTGCCATCAGATCCGCCACCACACCCGTAATCACAAAACCCGCCGCAGCATTCAGCACCGCGATGTCACGCTTCGCCCCCTTGATCGTTCCTGCCAGCACGCCTTCGAGAATGAGCGCGTTCTCCGTCGCATCCCCCCCCACCAGATCTTCCAGCGCCGCTTGGCCAAAGCCGAGATCCTTGGGATCAATCCGCGTCTCGCTGATTTTTCCCGCCGCGACCTCACACACATCATTCACCCCTAGCGTCGAAAGCTCATCCATCCCCTGCCCGTCAGCCGCGCTGCCATGCACCACCCACGCCCCTTTGCGGCCGAGCTGCACCAAAATCTCGCCAAACGCCCGCGTCAGCTTCGGGTCAAACACACCGATGAGCTGGTAGTCCGGCCGTCCAGGATTGAGCAGTGGCCCGAGGATATTGAAAATCGAACGCTGCCCCTCCGCCGCGAGCAGCTTCCGAGCATCCGCCACCGCCTTGAACGTCGGGTGATACAGCGGCGCAAAAAAGAACCCCAGCCCGATGGTCTCAATGCCCGCCACGACTTTCTCCTTCGGCAGGTCGATCTTGATGCCCAGCGCCTCCAGCACATCCGCACCACCCGCCTTCGAGGTAATGCCACGGTTCCCATGCTTCGTCACGCACACGCCACCTGCCGCCAGGATGAACATCGCCGTGCTCGACACATTGAACAAATGCAGCTGATCCCCACCCGTGCCCACCACATCCAGCATCGGCCCCGGCAGCTTCGCACGGTCAATCCCCGGATCGACCGCCAGCTTCAAAAACTCCTTCACAAACATCGCGATCTCCGCCGGCGTCTCGCCCTTCTTCGCCAGAGCGCGCAGAAAATTCGCCTTTTCCGCCGCCGTCACCGTAGCATCCACCAGCTGCGCAGCAGCATCTGCAATCTGAGCTTCGTTGAGATGAGTTTCCGCGATCAGTCCTGTGGTCAGTGATTCCATGATTTGATTTTGACCAAAGCGCAGTGTTTAGCAAGCCCACCCGTGTGAACCTCTCGAAACGTTGAATCCAAACTCCCCCATCCTCGGCATCGATCTCGGCACCACGAACTCCCTCGTCGGTGTCGTTGACAGCGGCTTTCCCATCCTGCTCGCCGATGAAAACGGCAGCCGCAGCACCCCCAGCGCCGTGTGCATGGCTCAGGATGGCAGCATCTCTGTCGGAGCCGTGGCCTTGCGCCAGCGCGCCCTGCACCCCACACGCACCATCACCTCGGTCAAACGCCTCATCGGCCGCCGCCCCGGTGAAGCCGGATGGACGCCCCCTTATTCGCTCAGCGAACTGAAAACCTCCCCCGTCGAAGTCTCGGCAGAAATCCTCAAGCACCTCAAAGCCGTCGCCGAACGCGCTCTCGAACAATCCGTTTCGCAGGCCGTCATCACCGTGCCTGCCTACTTCAACGACGCCCAGCGCAACGCCACCAAGCGCGCCGGTGAACTCGCCGGACTCGAAGTGCTGCGCATCCTCAGCGAGCCCACCGCCGCCGCTCTCGCCTACGGTCTCGACAAACTCACCGAGCATCAAAAGATCGCCGTCTATGACCTCGGCGGCGGCACCTTCGACATCTCCGTTCTCGAAATGCGCGACGGCACCTTCCAGGTGCTTTCCACCGCTGGCGACACCCAGCTCGGTGGCGATGACATTGACCGCCTGCTCGCCGAATTCATCGCGCAGAAATTGAATCTGCCCTCCCACGACATCCGCGTCCTCGAAGCAGCCGAAGCCGTCAAAAAGCGCCTCTCCACCGACGACTCCGCCTCCTTCAACGGCCTCGACATCACCCGCGCCAATCTCGAAAAAATCGCCCGCCCATGGATCGAGCGCACCCGCATCCACTGCCTGCGTGCCCTGAGCGATGCCGGCGTCAAAGCCGAACAGCTCGATGAAGTCATCCTCGTCGGCGGCAGCACCCGCATGCCGCTGGTGCGCGACTACGTTCGCGAAATCTTCGCCCGCGAACCCAACACCTCGCAGAATCCTGATGAAGCCATCGCCCTCGGTGCCACCATTCAGGCCGGCATCCTCGGCGGCAGCCTGCGCCAGGTCCTGCTCCTCGATGTCACCCCGCTATCCCTCGGCATCGAAACCTTCGGCGGCTTGATGAACATCATCATCCCGCGCAACACCACCATCCCCGCCAAAGCTGGCGAGATGTTCACCAATGCCGTGGCCAATCAGGACAGCATGCTCATCCGCATCCTTCAGGGCGAACGCGAACTCGCCAAGGACAACTGGGAGCTCGGCCGCATCGAAGTCCCCTTCCCCTCCGGCCCCAAAGGCAGCGCCCGCGTCGGCGTGCAGTTCAGCATCGATGCCGATGGCATTCTTCACGTGCTCGCCCGCGACACCGCCACGAATCAGGACACACTGCTGCAGATCAGCGGCACCGCCGTCGATGTCGAAGACGAGCGCGTGGAGCAGATGATCTCCGAGAGCGTCGATTTCGCTTTCGAAGACATGAACGAACGCATCTGGACGGAAGCAAAACTCAAGGCGGAAGAGCTGCTGCCCGCCGTCGATGCCGCGCTCGATCAACTCGGTGATGCAATCAGCGCCGAAGAAAAATCTGCCGTGGTCAGCCAGGCCGCCACGGTGCGTGCCCTGCTTGACGCCACGGATCATGACGCCAAGGCCCTCAAAGCCGCCACCCAGCTCCTGGATGACGCCACCCAGTCACTCGCCGTGATGCTGATAGATCGTGCGATGGAGGAATCGCTGGTTCGCCGCGGACTCGTTTGATTTTCCAGTTCCCATTCTTGGAGCAGACCGCTACGCTCCGCCGCTAATGATCGTTTTCACAGGGCATGAATGAGAAACCTCAACATGACGGAGCCATGGCATGGACACCGCCATCACCAGAGCATCTGCAGGCCATGCTGCCTCAGTATGATCAATGGGAAATGATCGGCTGCGGTGGCATGGGTGCCGTCTACAAGGCACGGCAGACTTCTCTCGACCGGCTCGTGGCCATCAAGGTCCTCCCACCCCAGGTGGCGGAGGACGAGGCGGAGTACATCGAACGCTTCAAGAACGAAGCGCGCACGATGGCCAAGATGAATCATCCCGCCATCGTGGCCGTGTACGACTTCGGCGAAACCCGCGATGAACTCCTCTACATCGTCATGGAGTACATCGACGGCACGGACGTGGCCAAGATGATCCAGTCGCAGGGTAAACTGCCGGTCGATCACGCGCTGGCCATCACCGCCCACGTCTGCGATGCGCTGGCTTATGCGCATGAGCACGGCGTCGTTCACCGCGACATCAAACCGGCGAACATCCTCATCAACATGGAAGGCGCCGTGAAGGTGGCCGACTTCGGTCTGGCACGCATGCACGATCCGGGGCAGTCCGGCAGCCTGACTCAGGAAGGCACTACGATGGGCACCCCGGACTACGTTGCACCCGAGGTGCTGATCATCGGCATGCAGGTCGATGGCCGCGCCGATCTCTATGCCGTGGGCGTGATGCTCTACAACATGCTCACCGGCAAAATCCCGCGCGGCAATTTCCAAATGCCCAGCGAGAAAATGGGCTGTGACACCCGCTATGACGCCATCATCCGCAAAGCGATGGAGCAGGATGTCGCCAGACGCTATCAGACCTCTCGCGAACTGCGCCGTGATCTCGATCAGATCCTCACTGTCCCCGTCGCCAAAGAAAAACCGGCCCGCCAGGCGCCCGCCGGCGGCATGCAGCCGCGCCAGCCGCCTCCACCTCCGCCGCCCCCAGGCACCCCATGGGGCATGATCGCCGCCGCCTTGATCGTCGTCGGCGTGGCGGCTGTACTTCTCATGCGGCGTGGTGAGCCGCCTCCATCTCCACCGGCACCTGAAGTCGCTCAGACCGAACCTACCAAAAAGGAGCCTCCCAGACCACCATCCAATCAGACGCCACCGAACGCTACGGCCCCCGCACCGGTCGTCGTGCGCACGGACCCCAATGCCCCCAAGGGCAGCCCGCTGTCCAAGCTTCCGGTGCTGAGTTACAACGGGCACCACTATCAGATCGTGGACGAACGGATGAACCAGCTCGACGCCCAAAAGCATGCGCAAAGTCTCGGCGCCCATCTGGCCACGATCAACAGTCAGGCTGAGCAGGACTGGATGAACCGCGTGCTGCCTCCCTTTTTGAAACAGGTTCCTCAATCGATGGCCACCATCGGCGGCCTGCGCAAAACGGGCGTCTGGCAGTGGGTCACGAGAGAACCCTTTGAATTCACCCGCTGGGAGAATACCACGACCGCCGCATCTGAGCCGGAGAAAAACTTTGTTCTGAAAATCACCGCAACGTCCAATACCAAAGCGGAGTGGGGCTTGGGCGGTGTCACCGCCGGACGTGCCTTCATTCTCGAATGGGATGCCGCGCCATCAAAAGCACCCGCCCCCGCGCCTGTCCCTCCGCCTCAACCCGTGGTCGAAAGCGCTGGCGCGAAACGCCTGCGCGAACTGGATGCCAGCTTCCGTGCAGCCCTGGAGCGTGACGTGCTGGCAGTTCACCGCACCGCGCTGGACGGCTTGAACACCAAATACCTCGCCGCTCTCGATCGTGCACTGTCAGCCGAGACTGCGGCTGCGCGCCTGCCCGAGGCGCTTGCCCTGCGTGAGGAACAGCAGCTCATCAAAAGCCACAGCCCGCTCCCTGCAGAGGATGCGCCGAATCTCCCTGCGCCATTGAAAACGCTGCGCTCCACCTACCGCACCAGCCTGCGCCCCATCGAGACCGCCCTCAACAACGGCATCACCACCCTCTTCCAGAAGTATGAGGAAGTCCTGAAAGCCCAGCAGGCGGAATGGACCCAGGCAGCGAAGCTGGATGAAGCCAGACTCGCCGATGAACGGATCGCCAGTCTCTCCCGCCAACATGACGCTCTGCACAGTGAGGCCAAGGAACTCCTCCCGGCAGGCAAGGAGATGGTGCTGCAAAAAAATGACCGCTTCATTTCCGCGGAGAAGTTCACGCCGCCCGTGGAGTTCACCCTCGTGGTGAAAACTCACAAGGATGATCTGCGCTTGGCCTACGCCGCCAAGCAGGTGATTTTCAACTGGGAAAAAAGCCAGGACGAGCTCCGCATCGACAACGATCCCGGCGGTGCCCGCCATGTGCCCGGAATGGGACGCATCCCCGAAGACACCTTTGTCACCATCCAGTGGCGCATTATGCCGCACATGCAGAGCATCAGTGTCGATGGCAAACGTCGCCTCCTCCACTTTGGCGACTACTCCAAAGTGGACAACCCGCTGGAAATTTTCCCGCTGAACCACGCCGTCACGATCAAATCCGCCAAGGTGAAGGTGATGGACCTCCAACCCCTCGAAGACCAGATCGCCAGCACTCCTGCCATGCGTGACCTGTTCCTCAACAAAGCCGAATGGACAGGCAAGCTCACGATTCCAGCAGGCACCTACCGCCCCCTGCGCCGCATTGACATCGGGGCACCGGGGAAAAAAGACCCGGGAGCCAATTACGATGAGCAGCGCGCCGATGTGACAAGCCTGCCCGGCATGCGCATCGAAAACGTCCGCTTTCACCTGCGCGAAGGCTCCTGGCAGGCCGCCGGCGGCCATTTCCGCGATGTGAAGATCACCGCCGATCTCGGCGGCAAATTCGAAGCTCGTGACAGCATTTTTCAGGATTGTCTGTTTGCCAAGGAAGGCGGTTGGTTTGTGGCTTTTTTCAGCACCAAATGGCAGTTCACCAACTGCGTGCTCGCTGGCTCCTTCATGCACGCCTGGAAGCTCATCGATGTGGGCATGAAGCTCGATTCCTGCACCCTCATGGACCTCGATCTGGTTCCCATCGGTTTCAAAGCTGACGCTGCCGAAGAGGTCGGCAGGGACTGGCTCAGCATCCAAAACTGCCGCTTCATCAACTGCCGCGTACCCGAGAGCTTTGCCCTCGCGACCCGCAACTGCGTCTTTGAAAAATGCACCTTCGCCCCCGCCGAGGAAAAGCTGCCGGCCAAATCACCGCTCAATGCCACCATCTACGTGCAGGACTGTACCAACCAGCCGCAGACCGGTCCCGGCCGCACCATCGAGGCCAAACCCGCCGCCCAGCTCACCACCAAGCCCGGCGCGTCCCTGCCCTACATCTTCAAAAACGGCCAGCTCGACTTCCAAACTCCGCCTCAATAAATCAGGCATGCGCCCTCGTTGGATGAGTGTGGCGACAGCCCGCCCGTCCGAATATGGACTGCGGTTGCGAAGTGAGGAACGAACGCAGCTACCGCTTTCGACGGACTCGGTGGCGCACGCATGCCCGAAAAATCTCGAACGCGGGAGCCGGTGATTCTCCTCTAGCCGGTTACCCCACGCCCACCACGCGGCACTCGAAAGCGGCAGCTCATCGCAGCCCTCTCCAAAACGTTCCGCTGGATCGAAGGCTAAAAAATGCCACTCCTTCCGGAAATCAGTTTCGGAAAGCGGCGCGTGGAGACCCTCGGCGGCGGCTTGAGGACAAGCCGCCCCACCTCGCGCTGGGCACACGCATGCCCAGCGCTGGTAGGGCTGGCTGTCCTCAGCCAGCCGCCGTCGGAGCCCATGATATTCGATCAAGAAACAGCCCACTAAACGGAAATGAGTTTTGCGAACCGCTATCGAGCAACGCCCATGACGCCCAGCGTTCTGGCGGAGAGGGATCGCCCCGATCCCTCACACCCCCGCACCGCCCACCGCTCCCGCACATCCGATGGCGGAGCCATCCCAGCCTGTAGCGAGGCGGTTGAGCGCAGCGACACCCCTCGTTCAGGGCCCGCGAAAACCGTTTATGCTCTCGCATCGCGTAGCGATGCCAGCACGAGCATCCCATCCACTCATCATCACCCCAAACACTTCACATCAAACCTCACCGCGCAGCCCCGCTCCCGTTCTGCTGAAAATAAGCGTCCCGCATACGGCGCAACTCCTCAAGCCGGGAGGAAATTTCCGTGTGTTCACGCGCCTTTTCGACCTTCTGCTGTGTCACGAAGTGATTGTTGCTGCCAAGAGTGCGCCACGGGCCGGCGGGCACTTCACTCACATCCACAAAACGCCAGTCACAGCGCCCGCTGCTGGAGATGCCGAGGTAGTCACGCACTCCAGGCGAGATGTCGATCCCCGCACCGCGGTTGCTCATGTTCTTGGGTCGTGCGTTGCCGAAAACGTAATCATGGTCATCTGTCACAAAGGGGCCGCAGTCCTCCCACTGGGCATAGCAAACGCGGTTGCCGTAGCGAATCGCGATCCACTGCCCTTTCAGCACCGTCTTGCCGGAACGCACAAACTTCTGTTTGAACCAAGGGATCACCCGGGAGGCCTCTGGCTTGTGCGAGTTGTAATCGATGCAGTCATTGTATGGCAGCGCCACATAGAACGGGTTCTGCTTCGGCGTGAATCCGACGGGCGTGTAATTGTCCGTCCGCTTCGTGGGATCGGGATCATCATAGCCGCCGAAGTTCTGCATCCACTGGGTGTCCCAGGAGCTTTTGTCGTTGGGCGTGGGATTGTTTTCCGTCGGCTGCTCGCCCACCCAGAACACTGTGGCAACAATGTCCAGCTTCCATGGATAGCGCGCGTATCCCAAGTGCGGCATCGAGGACGAGCTGAAGCTGGGCACCATCGCGGAAATATTGCGCGGAGGCGATGATTGAGTCTGCGCAGGCGTGGCGGATTTGCTTTGGGCAGTCGGAGCAGTCCCCGCTTTTTTCAACGCCGCAGCAGCTCCCGTGGCTGAAACCGAGGACGCCCCCTGACCAAACGCCGATACCGCCGCCACGAGAGACGCGACGACGACGAATGAACTGAGTGAGCGTTCAGCGAGCATGGGGGTGGATCCTAATTGCGAGAATTGTAACAGCTTACCATGGTAAACTGCAATCTGTAATTCACCACGTAAGGCGCAGCGGCTAGGTGGGGAAATCGGTCTCAATCCACAAAGCAACGGCGCTAAATCATGGACAGATCAGCTGCTGCGCTGTTCAAAATACCGATTCGCATGCTTTCAATTCAAGACAGCCGCAGCGGCAATAAACTCAATAACGCCGCAAAGTGGAATCCTGCGGGGCCCGTGTGTCATCCGTCTGCGGATAGTCCAGCGTGTAATGCAGTCCCCGGCTTTCGTGCCGGCGGATGGCGCATTCAACAATGAGAGACGCCGTTTCCACGAGGTTGCGCAGTTCCAGAATTTCGCTGGTGACGTGGTTGTTCCAGTAAAACTCCTGCACCTCGCGCTTGAGGTTGCGCAGGCGCGCCGCCGCACGCTGCAGACGCTTGTTAGTGCGCACGATGGAGACGTAATCCCACATCAAACGCCGGATTTCATCCCAGTTGTGGTAGATCACCACGAGTTCGTCATTTTCCACCACTCCGCTGGTCTGCCAGGGACGCAGTTCGTAGCTCTGCTCGGCGACTTTGCCCTGCGGGATCTTTTTGATCAAATACGCCACGGCACGCTGCGCGGTGACGCAGCACTCCAGCAGCGAATTGCTCGCCAGTCGGTTCGCCCCATGCAGCCCGGTGCAGCCCACCTCGCCCACGGCGCAGAGTCCGCGAATGCTCGTGGCCCCGTTCACGTCCGTCAGCACGCCACCACATTGGTAATGAGCGGCAGGCACCACCGGAATCGGCTCCTTGGTGATGTCGATGCCGACATCCAGACAGGCCTTCTGAATGTTCGGAAAGTGGCTCGCGATGAATTCAGGCGGCCGATGACTGATGTCGAGATAGACACAGGGGCCGCCGGTCTTCTTGATCTCATGGTCGATCGCACGCGCGACGATGTCACGCGGTGCCAGCGAGCCACGCGAATCATACCGCTGCATGAATTCCTGCCCGTCCTTGCCGATCAAACGCGCACCTTCACCCCGCATCGCCTCACTGATGAGGAAAGAACGCTTCTGCGGATGGTACAAGCAGGTCGGATGAAACTGGATGAACTCCATGTCCGAAATGGTGGCCCCGGCGCGCCAGGCCATGGCCACACCATCACCCGTCGCCACCATGGGATTCGTGGTGTACAAATACACACGTCCGCACCCGCCGGTGGCAAGGATGACTCGATCCGAACGGAAGGTGTGTACTTCGCCGCTCGTCTCATCCAGCACATAGAGCCCAAGCACACGGTCCTCAGAGACGAGGCCAAGCTTCGCCGTCGTCAGGATGTCGATGGCGTAATGGTTTTCGTAGATCGTGATGTTCGGGTTCGCCCGCACGGCTGCGAGCAGCTTCTCCGTGATCTCCCGTCCGGTGGCATCCGCCGCATGCAGCACACGGCGCGCGGTATGGCCGCCTTCCCGCGTCAGGTCAAATTCCAAGTGTCCGTCCACCGCCTCACGCTGGTCAAAATGCACGCCCCACTTCACCAGATCGGCAATTCGTGCCGGCCCTTCGCTCACAATGGTGCGCACGGCGGCCTCTTTGCACAAGCCTGCCCCCGCGATGAGCGTGTCGCTCACATGCTTCTCGATGGAGTCGTTTTCCGCCGTCACGCAGGCGATCCCGCCCTGCGCCCAGTTCGAGTTCGAGTCCAGCGCACCACGCTTAGTGATCATGACCACCTTGCCATGCTCGGAGGCATGCAATGCCGAGACCAGTCCGCCTGCCCCGGTTCCGACGATGATGAAGTCTGCCTCAATCATGAATTGTGGTGACTCTTTCGTCGCGGAACCGCCAACATGCAAACGTACTACCAGCTTGTTCCCAAACTCCAGCGTGTCGCGAGGTCCAGCAGATCCGGGCGCAGCGGCCATTCATCGGCACGCGGCTCCTGGCCTTCATGGCGGTGGCTGGCTCCCTTGAGCGCCATGCAGCCTGTGTTGTCACCGATCTGACGGATCGTTTCGATCTCCTCAGTGGACAAACACTGCTCCGGCAATGCGGCAAGATCATCCAGCTTGCTCTCAATCGTGCGCGCACCTTCACCGTGCTCCTGAATCATAGTAGGCACCACGCTCTTCACCGCCGTGTTGCCCAAGGTCCACAAACAGGCGAGCTGCAGCATGGACAAGCCATGCTTCTCCGCAATCGGACGCACTTTTTCAAGCTTCTCGATCCCATGCTCAATCCAGTCGCCCGGACGGTGCGTACGGTGGTCACCATCACGGAACTTGTGTCCCGGCTTCACATCGTCGTGGAACAGACCGCCGTAATCGACCACACGCGCCAAAATATCGACGTTGTTCTTCGCCGCAGCACCCAGCACATGCTGACCCGGCCAGGGCTCGAGGGGATTCAGAATGATCATCGCCCAGTCCATCCGGTCGCCGAAACGCTCAAAGCACTCGATCATGTCCAGCGTGAAACCGTTCGCCGGTCCCGGCGCGATGCCCAGACGATCCGTCAGGCCTTCCGTTTTGAGCGCCGTGAACGCATCCCACACCTTGTCGCTCGTGTAGCTGATGCTGTCCGGATTGTGCAGCATGAGCAGGTCAAACTTCGAAGTCTGGCAGCGCTCCAGACTCTTCTCCGTCGCCATCTTCAGATAATCATAATACTTCTCCGGCCCGCGCAGCGTCGGATCGGTGAAACGCGGGTAGCCACGTGAGCCCTGGCGGATGCCTTCATAAATGTCATGGCCCACGATGCCAACGAGGCAGTATTCCTCACGCGGGATGCCCTTCAGCGCCTCGCCCAGCAAGGCATCCGCACGGCCCACGCCATACACATCAGCCGTGACAAACGTGCGCACACCTTTCTCAAACGAATCGCGCATGAGCTGCATGTAATGCTCCTCGGAGAGCTGTTCTCCGTAGTGCATGAAGCGTCCGCCGCTCCAGGTGCCGTAGGCTGTTCGTGTCAAATTCATAAAAGGTCAGGTTGGGGTTTGAGGGGAGGATACATAACGATTCCGCCCTCTGTTTCAAACAAGGATCATGCCCGGGGGGGCTGTGGCGCAAAATTTGGCAAAATCCGCAGCCCTCACCCCGCCGCCGTCTTCACCAGCAGATCCGCGATCTTCTCCGCTGAATTCTTCACCGCGAGCTTCAGCGCCGCCTTCTTCATCTCACCCGCCTTGCGCGGGTCATTGAAGATGCTGCGCACCGCGTCAGCCAAAGTGTCCGCATTCAACTCGCTTTCGCGCATCAGTCGTGCCGCTCCAGCCTTGTCAAAAATCTCCGCATTGCGGGTCTGATGATCCTCGGCGGCATGCGGATACGGCACCAGCAGGCTCGGCACGCCGAAGTAGGCCAGCTCTGACATGGATGAAGCGCCCGATCGCGCAATGGCCAGATCCGCCGCACGATAGGCCAGATCCATGCGATGGCAGAAGGCGGCCACGTGCTGCTTGAGCATCGGAATCTTGGCGTAAACGTCGCGAACTTCCTCGTAATCGGTCGGTCCGGCGATGTGCAGCACCTGGATGCCCATTCTCTCAAACTCTTCCAGCGCCATGCCCACGGCACGGTTCACTCCGCGCGCGCCCTGGCTGCCGCCCATGACAAGCAGCGTGCGCCTGTCCTTGTCCAGCTTGAAGAAGGCACGCGGGTCGTCGTTGTTCGCCTTGCGCATGCTGCTGCGGATCGGCGTGCCCACCACGCGCACATCCCCATGCTTCGGGAAGTGCTCCTTGCAGGCTTCGAGACCGCACAGCACGATGTCGCTGTAGCGTGCGTTGAGGCGGTTCGCCTTTCCCGGGATGGCGTTGCTTTCGTGAATCAGCGTGTGGCAGCCCTCTTTGCGCCCGGCATACAGTGGCGCAAAGGAAGTAAACCCGCCCATGCCCAGCACCACATCCACGTCGTGATCGCGGATGATCTTACGGCAGGCCTTGGTCCCCTTCCAGAGTCCCTTGAGGAAGCCGAACATCTTCGGCGACCACGGTTTCGGCATCGCCAGAAACGGCATCTTCTCGAACCGCAATTCCGGATGCCCCGAAGCGGCCAGGGTGTCGATCTTCTTTTCGCTGATCAGCAAAGTCACGTCGTGACCTCGGGAGGCAAGCACCTCACCAACGGCAATGCCAGGGAACAAATGCCCCCCGGTGCCACCACACGCGATAAGCACGTGGATGGACTTCGAATTTTTTTGTTTCACTACTGTTCAAAAGGCTAAAGCTGTGGAGTCCAGCGGCGCTTTCTGCGGATCACGGGGAGCTGATCCCAGGTCAGATGGACGCCCTGGCGGTGGATGTTGATCAGGATGCCGACCGCGACCATCGCGGCGACGAGACTGGACCCTCCGTAACTTACGAAAGGCAGCGGCAATCCCTTGTTCGGCAGCAAAGCAGTGGTTACCCCCATGTTCAAGAGCGCTTCCATTCCCAGCAAAAATGTCAGTCCGGCACCTAAAAGCTTGCCAAACCGGTTCGGAGCGTACGCGGAAATGACCATTCCGGCCATCACCAGCACCGCAAACGCCAGCACCACAGCCGCCGTCCCGCGCAGTCCCAGCTCCTCCCCCACCATCGGGAAAATGAAATCCGTATGGGCTTCAGGCAGGTAGGACAGCTTCATGCGCCCCTCTCCCAGACCGCGCCCTTCCAGCCCGCCGGACCCAAACGCCAGTTTGGAAACCCACTGCTGCAAACCCAGGTCCTCCTTGTGGTTTTCGAGGTCAAAGGTGACCATGATTCGCTCAAACCGGTTCGGCAGGAACTTGACCCCCGCCGCGAGGCCGCCGCCGCAAAGAACCACGATAATCGCCAGGTAGCGCATCTTGGTGCCCGCCACGAACATCACGCCAAGACCCACCGCCGAGGCCAGCAAAGCACTGCCAAGGTCAAATTCGCAGCCGATCAGGGCCACGATGCCCAGAAGAATCAGGCCCGGCAGCACAAAACCACGCCAAAAAGTACGCGTCAGCTCCTGGTGCATCCCAAACCACCCTGCCAGGGCGATGATCAGCGCGATCTTCGCAAATTCAGACGGCTGCACACGAAACCCGCCCACGCCCAGGGCCTGCAGACCGATCCAGCGCCTGGAGCCGTTGATTTTTACCCCGATCATCGGCACGTAGCACAGCGCCAGCAGCACCGCCGCAGCGATCAAAATATGCCAGCGCCAGCGCATCCAGACGTTGTAATCCACCACGGCCATGATCACACAAACGACCGTCGCAGCTCCCAGCCAGCCCAGCTGCCGCCACAGGGTCACGTAATCCTCCCCGCCCTCATGCGCGACTTGAAACGTCGTGCTCGCCAGCATGGTGATGCCCAGCGCGATCAACGACAGCGCCGCAAGCAGGAGCAGGAGGATGGAATATTTGGCCATGAAGCCGAAAACGAAAATTTACTTCGCCGGGATCGTCAGTTTCATCCCATCACGCATGGAGTTGGGATTCTTGATGTTGTTAGCTTTTTGAATGGCCGCCACCGAGACACCATACTTCGAGGACAGACGGTAGAGCGTCTCGCCTGACTTGAGCGTATGCGTGCGGGCAGAGGATGCCTTGGCCACCGTTTTGGGCGGAGCGTCAGCCGCCACTTTTTTGGTCGGCTCAGCCTTCTTAGTAGCCGGAGGTGAGTCAGCGATCTTCTTCAGCATCTGCGTGGGCGGCGGCACAGGGTTCGGCTTCACCAGCGGCCGCGCTTCGGCTTTCGCCACGGGCTTGGGTTCATCACGATCCCGATCCCGGGGCCTCACAGCCTCAGGCTTGCTCGCTTCCACTTTCGGTGCGTTTTCCTGCAGCAAAGAAACAACATTCGGTTTGGTAGGAGGTGGCAGCGCGACGGCGGCGCTGGCAGACGGCGCAGATGCCGTGGCCGGTGTGTCCGCATCAGCCACAAGGGAGGATGTCGCAGGCGGGGCCTCATTCGGTGCTACCAGCGAAATAGGCGTCATGGTGGCTGCGGACAGACTGGCAGGTGCCTCAGAGGGTTTCACAGCCTCACTCGGGACTTTCGTCGCCGGAGGTTGGTCTTGCACCACGGGAACGGCCTTCGGCACGTCTTCCACGATCGCCATCGGCTTCAGCGTCTTCGGATTCACGGGGATCGCGCTCGGCACGGCCTGCTTCGGCACGCGCAGCATCGTTCCTGGACCAATCTGGATTCCCTTGTCGATCAAGTTCAGACGTGTGATCTCCGCTTCCGTGGAGCCAAACTTGGCTGCGATGGACTTGATGGAGTCCCCCGAGCGCATCTCGTAGTTGTCAAACTGCTCCGTGTCCGCCGCCGCCTGCGCCTGCGCAGTGATCACGTCCGGGGAGGCCGTCGGCAGTCCGTTGCCAGTGCTCACCGCACGTGCCGCCTGCGTCACCGTCTGCTGCGGCTTCGCGTCATCACCCATGAAATCATAGATGATGATGCCGCCGATGAGGACGACGTGGATCAGCAGCATGACCACAAACATGCGCGCCATGCCTGAGTTCGGCTCATGCTGGTTCCATTCACCCTCTTCCGTCACGAGCGCCACTCGGTGGCGGTGCCGCTCACCGTCCATCAGGTTCAGCAGCAGCTTGGTTTCTTTGGGCTTGGGTTTCATTTTCATAGGACCTTGGGGTCTGGGATTGTCGGGATTGAGGGTCTTTAAATTCAATTCAAGGCGTTCACGGCCTCACGAAAAACATCACCGCGCTGGGCATAGCCGGTGTACATGTCGAAAGAGGAGGTGCCTGGGCTGAGGATGATCGCATCCCCCGCCTGAGAAACTTCCGTGGCCAGACGCACCGCGTCCGCCATGTCGGTGGCGCACTGGCACGGCAGCAGATCGCCAAAGGTTTGCTTCAGCTGCTCAGCGATCTCGCCGATGAGCACCATCGCACGCACCTGGCCGTTCAGCTCCGCTCGCAGCGGCGTGTAGTCCAGCTCCTTGTCCTTGCCGCCGGCGATCAGCACGATCGGGCGCTCCTGCGAACGCAGGCAGGCTTCCAGCGCATGCAGGTTCGTCGCCTTGGAGTCATTGATGTATTCGCGGTCGTGAAGAGTCCGCACCAGTTCGCAGCGGTGCCTTGGCGGCTCATAGCTCTCCATCGCCTTCAGCATGCTGGAATACTGCAGCCCAAACACGCGTCCGGTCATCAGCGCAGCGAGCACGTTCTCCATGTTGTGTTTGCCACGCAGTTTCAATCCGCTGGCGCTGCCAATCTCCGCGCCCAGATGATAAAAGCTTCCAGCGCTGTAGGTGTAGCCCGCCTCATCTCCATAGGCGGAAAAGGTCCAGCGCTGTGCTGCGCCGGACGACACGCTTTCACCTGCGCGCACGATGGCCACATCGTCCGCCGTGACGTTTTCAAACACACGCGCCTTCGCGGCAAAATACGACTCCATGTCCGGATAGCGGTCCAGATGATCCGGCGCAAAGTTGAGCCACAGACTGGCCTTCGCACGGAAGTCACGGATCGTCTCAAGCTGGAAGCTGCTGATCTCAAGCGCGAGCACATCGTAACGTACGCCACTGGCGATGACTTCACTCAAGGACACGCCATGATTGCCGCAAGGCAGTGATTTCATGCCGCAGCCGTTGAACAGCGTCGCAATCAGCTCCGTGCAGGTGCTCTTGCCGTTCGTGCCGGTGATCGCCACCATCGGCATGTCCGTCAGATGAAAGGCAAACTCCGTTTCACCCACCAGCGGCACGCCTGCGTCAGTAAACTTTTTCGGCAAAGGCCAGTGTTCATCCAGCCCGGGGCTGATGATCACCTGCTGGAACTCACCGGGCTTGACCACGAGATCACGCGCTGCCTGACCGAGCACACAGTGGAAATCCTCGACCTGCTTCGCCTTGTCTCCTTCATCAAAAATCGTCACCTCCGCGCCATGCAGGCGCGCCAGACGTGCGGCTCCGAGGCCGCTGCGTCCAGCACCGAGAATGGCAAAATGTTGTGAGGCGAAGCGCATGAAAATTATCGAAGCTTGAGCGTGGCAAGACCGAGCATGGCAAACAGCAGCGAGAGCACCCAGAAGCGCACAATCACCTGGTTCTCATGCCAGCCGCCGAGTTCAAAATGATGATGGATCGGAGCCATCCGGAAGATGCGCTTGCCGCGCTTCTTGAAGCTCCAGACCTGCAGAATGACGCTCATGGCCTCCATCACAAACACACCGCCGACGAGGGCCAGCACAATCTCCTGTTTGCACCCGATGGCCAACGCCGCAATGCAGCCGCCCAGCGCCAGCGAACCCGTGTCTCCCATGAACATCTTGGCCGGATGCGCATTGAACCAGAGAAAGCCGAGGCACGCGCCCGCCATCGCCATCGCCACGATGGGCAGTTCGTTGGCCAGGCTGTTGTGCGCCACGCCGAGGTATTCAGAATACTTCGCGTTGCCGCAGATGTAGCCAAACGCGGCATACGCCAGCGACGTGGTGATCGAGCAGCCGGTGGCCAGGCCATCCAGTCCGTCCGTGAGGTTCACCGCATTCGAAGCCCCCACGATGATGACGGCAAAAAATGCGACGGCAAAAAGGTGCATGTCCGGAATCACCGCATCCTTCACAAACGGAATGTAAAGTGCGCGCAGCGTGACTCCATTGTCTCCGGGCACCGCATAGGCAAACAGCAGGCCCGCCACCACCGCCACCGAGGTCTGCCAGATGAGCTTGGTCCGGGCGCTGACGCCCTTGGAGTTCTTCTTGCTGATCTTGAGGTAGTCATCCCGGAAGCCCAGGGCACCGAGACCGATGGTGGTGAACAGCACCGTCCACACCATGATGTTGTCCCACTTCGCCCACATCAGCGTCGAGATCACAATCGCCGAGAGAATAAGAAGACCGCCCATCGTTGGCGTACCGGCCTTCTTGCCGTGCAGTTCATGCAGCTTGTGCACTTCTTCGGCGGAGCGAATCGGCTGGCCGATCTTCAGCGAGATCAGTTTGCGGATGAGCCAGTCACCATACAGCAACGAAAGCACAAACGCCGTGACTGCGGCGCCACCGGCACGGAAGGTGTGGTACTTGAAGAGATTGAGAATTTTGTACAGAGCGGCGTCATCGCTGATCCATTGATGAGCGAAGAGCCATTCCCTTAGTTCGTAAAGCCAGTACATCATGAGGCGGAAAAATGCGTGAGGACCTGTTCCATGCGCGCGGAGCGGCTGCCTTTGAGCAGCACCACGTCTCCCTCGCGCAACCACTCACGCAGACGTGCGGCACAAGAGGCTTGATCGGAAAAATGTTCGGAGGGCACCGCCTTCGAGGCTTCAGTGATCCATGCGGCTTCGTTGCCACCCACACTGAACACCGCGTCCAGCTTGAGCGAACCGGCAAACTCGCCCACCCGGCGATGTTCCGCTTCCGCAATCGACCCCAGCTCACCCATGCGGCCCAGCACCGCCACACGGCGGCTGCCAAAAGAGCCCAGCGTACTGAGCGTGCGCAAACCTGCGATCATGCTGTCTGGGTTCGCGTTGTACGAATCATCAATGAACTGGATGCCGGCAACGACCTTCGGCTCCACGCGGCCACCGGTGAGCTTCGCCTGATTCAGGGCATCCGCGATGTCCGCAGGCGCAATGCCCTGCCTCCAGCCCATGCAGGCAGCCAGTGCGGCATTGCCCACCATGTGCTCGCCGAGAATCGGCAGACGCGTTTCCACCTTCTCACCGCCAAAGTCGAGCGTGAAGGTCGTGCCGGTCGCATCCGCGCGCAGATGGGTCGCCGCCACATCGCCGCATCCCACACCCGCCATCGAGACACTGCCCTGGCAGTGACGCGCGATGACCTCGCTGTACTTGTCATTGGCATTCAGCACCACCACACCACCAGCGCGCACATTCGCCGCCAGCGTGCCCTTTTCCCAGGCTATCGCGTCCTGCGTGCCCATATATTCGATGTGGGCCATGCCGACGTTCGTGATGATCCCCGCATCCGGCTTGGCGATATCCGTGAGCACCTTGATCTCACCCGCATGGTTCATGCCCATCTCCGTCACGCAGCACTGGTCGCCTTCGCGCAGCGAGAGCAGGGTCAGCGGCAGACCGATGTGATTGTTCAGATTGCCAAAGGTCGCACGCGTCTGGCATTTGCGTGCCATGATCACTGCCGTGAGGTCCTTGGTCGAAGTCTTCCCATTGCTGCCGGTCAGTCCAATGATCAACGGTGCATGATGCTCGCGATAACCGCTCGCCATGTTTTGCAGCGCCAGCAGGGTGTCACCCACCTCGATCACCGCGCATGGCAGCGCGCCCCAGGCCGGATTGACTTTGCTGACGACAACGGCAGCCGCACCAGCCGCAGCCACCTGCGGGATGAAATCGTGCGCATCAAACTTGTCTCCCACCAGTGCCACGAAGACCTCACCAGCGGTGATCTTGCGTGAGTCGGTGTTCACGTTCGTCACCAGACGCGCACCATCCCCACGCAGGGTCCCTGCGGCGAATTGGGCAAGCGTCTGGAGTGCGATAGGAATCATCGATTGAATCTGTCAGGTCGGTCAGGTCCGGGGCGATCGGGTCGGTCAAACCCACCACGCATCGCCTCGCGTTCAGCATCTTTTTCTTCGCGCTCAGCAGCACGCTCAGCTTTGAGTTGATGAAGGAAGAAGCGGGCGATTTTGCGATCATCAAATGGATGCTTTTTACCCTGAATGTCCTGATAGTCCTCGTGCCCTTTGCCGGCAATCAGCACGAGATCGCCGTCCCACGCATTCTTCATCGCCGTCTGGATGGCCTCGCGGCGGTCCATGATGATGGCGTGCTTTTGCGGACGGGCGAAGCCGGCCTTGGCATCGTCCAAAATCTGCTGCGGATCTTCGGTGCGCGGATTGTCGGAAGTGAGCACGCAGATGTCGCTGCCAGCCTCTGCCGCAGCCGCCATCTTCGCACGCTTGCTCCGGTCCCGGTCGCCTCCGCAGCCAAACACCGTGATCAGACGGCGCGGACGCAGCGCACGCGCGGTGCGCAGCGCATTTTCCAAACCGTCAGGCGTATGCGCGTAATCGACGAAGACCTGGAAGCGTGAATTTTCAGACACCCGTTCCATGCGTCCCGGCACCTGCGGCGCGTTTTGCAGGCTCTTGATGGCTTCACGCAAATTCAAGCCAACGCCCTGTGCCGCAGCGAGAGCGCCGAGCGCATTGTAAACGTTGAAGTCACCAATGAGCGGCAGGCGCACCAGGAAGCTGCGCCCCCGGGCTTCAAGTTCAAACGTCGTGCCGCTCATGTCATAGCGGACATTAATGGCGCGATATTCACAGCCGACCCCGAAGCCGAAACGAACAACACGACCGGTGTGCTCGAAACGCTGGGCGAGCTTGCGCCCCCACGAATCGTCACCGTTAATGATCAAGGCCGAGCGCTTCGATGAATCAGCAGTGATTTGAAACAGCTTCACCTTGGCCTCGAAGTACTTCTCCATCGTACCGTGGTAGTCCAGATGGTCCTGCGTCAGGTTCGTGAAAATGGCGGCCGCAAACGGCAGGCCATGGATGCGGTCCTGATCCAGCGCATGGGAGGACACTTCCATGACGCAGGCGCGACAGCCGTTGCCACGCATGCCCGCCAGCAAACCCTGGATTTCGAGTGATTCGGGGGTGGTGTGTGAGGCAGGTATTTGCTCACCGTCACCGAGGTCATAAAACACCGTGCCCAGCAATCCGCTCCGCATCTGCGCGGAATTGAACAGATGGTGCAGCAGAAACGCCGTGGTGGTCTTGCCATTCGTACCGGTGATACCGGCAATGGTGAGCCCTTTGGCCGGAAAGCCGTTCAGCGTCGCAGCAGCCTGCGCAAGAGCGTTGCGCGAGTGCCGCACATGCACCCACGGCACCGTGCAGTCATCCGCCGGGGCCTGTTCGGCAATGATCGCCGCAGCACCAAGTTCGATCGCCTTGCCAATGAAGTCATGACCATCAACATGCGTGCCACGAATGGCTACGAAGGCGATGCCTGGGCCAACCAGTCGCGAGTCGTACGCGAAGCCGGTGATGTCAGTGTCGAGGCTGCCGGAAACCGCCGGCTTGTCGAGATAGGGAATAATGTCGCGAAGTATCATTGAACGCCTCCTTTAGCTGCCACCTTGACGGGGCGTTCGTTGCGAATGGCCAGATGATCGAGCGTCTCCCGCACGATTTCAGCAAAAATAGGGGCCGCGACTCGACCGCCACGCACCATGGCGGAACTCTCCGCTTTCGGGTCATCGAGCATCACGAGGCAGACGAGCTTGGGGTTGTCGATCGGAGCCATGCCGACAAAGGAGGTCAGGTAGGAGCCGTCGATGTAGCGTTTCTTTTCAGGGTCGTAACGGCGGGTGGTGCCCGTTTTGCCACCGATTCGAACATCGGGCAGTGCCGCGCGTTTGCCGGTGCCTTCCACAACGACACCTTCGAGGAAATCGCGCAGGGTGGCGGCGGTCTTCGCGGTGCAAACCTGCCAGACAGGCTGCGGCGGCATGATTTCCGTGTCGCCATTCGGCTTGACGATGCGGTCGATGAGGCGTGGCTTCATGAGCACTCCGCCGTTGGCAATGGCGCCGTAGGCCATGCACATTTGCAGAGGGGTAACATTGACTTCATATCCGATGGGCATGCGTGAGTAGGTGGTGTTGCTCCACTTGCCGGTGTTGAGATACCCGGCATCTTCGCCGACGAGTCCGATTCCGGTGGGAGAACCAAAACCAAACCTTGTGGCATAGTCGAGCATCATGTCCTGTCCAACACGTTTGCTGATTTTGTACATGCCAATGTTGCTGGAATGCACCAGCACCCCCTTGACAGTTTGCATCCCCAAAGGTTCGTCATCACTGAGTTTCACCTTACGCACCGGGTCTTCAAAGTGCATGTTGCCGCAGTCGATCATCTCCCCGGGGGTGACTTTGCGGTTATCCAGCGCCGCCGCCAAAGTGACGACCTTGAAAATGGAACCCGGCTCATAAGCACCCGCGATAACGTGGTTGGTCCACGTGCTCTCGTCGGGATTGCTCAGATCACGGTGCGGGCGCGCCGCCATGGCAAGAACTGTGCCCGTGGACGGCTCAGTCACGACGATCACCACCCGGCGGGCTTTGTTGGCCTTCCAAGCCCGCTCGCAGATGGCTTCAACGTTGTCCTGCAGCTGCATATCAATCGTGAGATGCGCGTCGCTACCGTTCTGTGGATCAATAACTTGACTGCGATACGAAGGAAGCTCATGCCCGGACTTGTCACGCTCGATCAACTGCTCCCCGGCAACCCCGGTGAGTTTGGCATCCATGAGTTTTTCCACCCCCCAGCGGCCCTTGTTGCTCGTATCGGTGACACCCAGCACCAGCGACAGGCGATCCTGAGCCGGAAAACGACGCGCCACCGTAGGCCGCATGTAAATGCCGAACACGTGCGATTTCTTAAAGAGGTCGCTCCACTGCTTTGCCGTTTCTTCATCCACCAGTTTCGCGAGGACAATTTCCGGTTTGTCGGAGTCAATCTGGCTGCGGATTTCCTGCTCGGACTGCGGGAGGATGCCCGCCAGCACCTTGGCCACATGCTCATGGTAGGCGGCTATCGTTTCCGCCTCGCTCAGCTGTTCACGCAGCTCCACGGCCTTCACGCCGCGGATCGCCGCCAGTTGATGCCTCACCGTGATCACCTCACGCAGATGCGTGCGGTCTGTGTACAGCTCCCGCACATCTTCATCATGCGCCAGGTATTCACCGCTCAGATCCTTGATCGCTCCACGGTGCGCAGGGAGCACGATGTGCCGCTGATACTTTCTCGCCGCCAGCACCACCAGACGCGGTGATTCCTTGATCTGGATGACCGCAAGTCGCCACGTCACCAGCGAAAACCCCGCCAGGAGCACAAACAGCAGCAGCAGCATGCGGCGGCACACCGGGCGATCCCGGCGGAGCTGGATTTGATTTGGCAGGGGTTGACTCACGGGGCCTTGGGCATGTTTTGAGCGACAGACGGATCCGCAGCCGTTGCAGCGGCTTTCGCCGGCGGCTCAGGCAGGGGTTTGAGAAGGAGAATCCCGTGCTTCGTGATCGGACGCAGCAGGGTGCCAGCATTGGTCAGGCGCGGCTGCACACGGTCACGTGTCAGCATCGTTTCAATGCGGTTGTTCAGGGCGAGAATCTCGGCATTCAACAGCCGCATCTCGGCTTCCACCTTGCGCTGGTCCTCACCAATCGCACGCACCCGGTTCTTGCTCACCACGATGCCCAGGCCCACAAGCGCGAGCGAGGCGACAACAATCAAGATCGCCGTGATCGTGGAAAGACCAAGGCTGTTCCGGTAGCGGTTGCGCTGGCGTGGTTTCATTGTGGGAGTCGTTCGGCGACGCGCAGCACCGCGCTGCGCGCACGTGGGTTCAGTTCGATCTCTTGCGGCGTCGCCTGCACCGGCTTCCGCGTGATAAGCTTCAGCACGCAGTCCGGGTTTTTGCGTGCTTCCGGCCACTCAGGCCGGTCAATGAAGGGCGCTGAAAGGTGCTGCAGCGTCTGTTTGACGATTCGGTCCTCCAGCGAGTGAAAGGAAATAACAGCCAGCCTTCCGCCGGGCTTCAGCCAGCGCGGTGCTGCGGCAAGAAAATCATGCAACGCCGCCAGCTCATCATTCACCGCGATGCGCAGTGCCTGAAACACCAGCGTCGCCGGATGCCGCTTCCCACGCTTCGGTGCTGCGATGGAAACGATCTCAGCCAGCTGGAAGGTCGTGCGGATGGGCTTCGCCGTGCGCGCTTTGACAATCGCCCGCGCAATGCGCCGGGCGTTGGGCTCCTCGCCATACTCAAAGAAGATCCGCATGAGTTCCGCCTCATCCTCGGTGTTCACCAGATCCGCAGCCGTGCGGGGCGATTCCGTGTCCATGCGCAGATCCAGAGGGCCGTCTCTCATGAAAGAAAAACCGCGTGCCGCATCATCCAGCTGATGGCTCGAAACCCCAATATCGACCAGCATTCCGTCAAAACCCGAGACCCCGGTCTCATCGACGATCTGTGGAAAATTGCGGAAGTTGCCGCGCAGGGCGCAAAACTGCGCCGCATATGGCTTCAGCCGTTCCGTGGCGTGTCTCAGCGCATTCTGATCCTGGTCCATCGCCACGACTCGCGCCCCATGCTGGAGCAGCGCCTCGGAATGTCCGCCACCACCGAGGGTGCCGTCGAAAAAAAGCTTACCCGGGGCAGGCTGTAGCATGGCCACCACCTCCGCCAGCAGCACAGGGGCATGGTAAAAAGGCATGTTTCTCACAGCGGCTTCAGATGGAGTTGGTTCTGGCGCATCCCCACCTCCCCCAGCTCCTTGACGTGTCACCAAGTTACCACGTCCCCACGGCATCAGGTCGTCCATAGCGTCTGCGGCACCGAACCAGGCCCATCCGCCCACTTGAGTAAATTCAATCAGTCTGGAAATCCCAGCAAACCATTCCCTCACGGACAACCGCTCCCGTCGGACGGGCCGAGGGAAGAGTCGCGACAAAGGGAAACCTGTTGTTGAGAGCGCGTTCATCAAAGAAGCGGAATAGCAGTGCTGTCGATTGTTCGAAGCGTGACAGAAAAGTCGTAAACCTAAAATTCTAACCAGTCCTTATAATCGACAGACCATATTCTTGGCAATCGTCTATTTTCAGAATTTTCACCTTCTTATAGAATGATGATAATACTGTTCATTCGAGCAACTAGAAGTTTTAGAGATACCCTCAAATGCAAATTGGCAGTGGATCGTTGTTTCTCAATAACAGTTTCCACCAGCCCACTTCGA
Source organism: Prosthecobacter sp. (assembly GCF_044373815.1). Taxonomy (GTDB): domain Bacteria; phylum Verrucomicrobiota; class Verrucomicrobiia; order Verrucomicrobiales; family Verrucomicrobiaceae; genus Prosthecobacter. The sequence continues at coordinate 27,653 of NZ_JBIPNG010000012.1, forward strand.
AACCGCCGCATACTTTTTTCGACATCTTAATATTTACGTCTCCGTCCCAAGAGGAATCTCGACAGAGGGGCGGGGGTATTGCTAGCCTCGCGGAAATTGAAACAATTCTGACCCACGAACCACTATGGCAAAAAAACCTGCTCCCAAGAAGGCACCTGCTAAAAAGCCTGCCGCATCCAAAAAGCCGGTCGTGGCCAAAAAGAAGCCTGTACCGATGAAGAAAGCAGCCCCGGCCAAAAAGAAAGCAGAAGTGGTGAAACCCAAGGCCGCCGCCAAGCCAGCGCCTGCGCCTGCCCCCCCCGTCAAAAAAGCGGAGCCCGCGCCCGTCTTCAAACCTGTCTTTGAAGCACCCGAACCGAAGCCCGCAGCCCCATCCCCTGCACCCACAGCCAAGCTGGTCATGAAAACCGGCGCAGGCGGTGCCGTTGCGCTGACCATTGCCGCCCAGGCCTCGGCCGGTGCCGCCGCCAATGGCAACTCTCATCCCGCCAACATCCTCGTCCTCGTCAGCAGCAGCGGCTGGCCCGTCACAGATCTCACCAAAGATCACTTCACCCTGATGGAGTACTTCGAAGTCCCCGGCCAGCTGGCCCCCTTCAGCAACAACATCACCTCCTTCCGCAACGTCGGCACCGGCGCCTACCTCCTTCAGGTCAAGCCCATCAACGGCGCCCCCTGGCGCACCGGCCATCACCTCGCCCAAATCCTCGTCTCCTCCGCCGACGACCGCCAGGGCCAGGGTGCCGTAAAACTCATCATCCGCTAGTCCCTCCGACGAGTAAATCCTACTCGTCCTCGATCCAATCGCCGAGTTTAAAGTCTCAAGTCACCAGCCACCCCCGCGCCAGCCTCTTCGTTCGTAGTTCGGGCCTCAGCCCGTCCGGCTTCCGCCTCTTCGTATTGTAGTCCCGGCTTCAGCCGGTTCCGGCCTCCGCGCTGCATGTCGCGATTCCCCATCGACAGCCCACCCGCCTCCGCTAGCATGCGCCACATGAACCGCCGCTCCTTCCTCGCGCAATCCCTCGCCGCCACCGCCGCAGCCTCCCTCTCCCAGGCTGCCACCGGCTCCAAACTCGCCCTCGGCCTCGATCACTTCGCCGTCCGCGCCACCGGCTGGAAAGCCGCGCAGTTCATCGACTACGCCGCCTCCTTGAAGCTCGACACCATGTTCATCTCTGAACTGCACGTGTTTGAAAACTTCGAAGAAGCCTACCTCAAAAGCCTCAAAGAACAGGCCGACCGCGCCGGACTGAAACTCTACGTCGGCACCGGCAGCGTCTGCAAAACCTCCAACACTTGGAAAGACATCTACGGCACGCCTGAAGAGCACCTCAGCCTCACCATCCGCATCGCCAAGACCCTCGGCTCCCCCGTCGCCCGCTGCTACCTCGGCAATCAGAAAGACCGCAGCACCGACGGCGGCATCCAGAAGCACATCGAATCCATCGTCAAAACCATCAAGGCCTGCCAGTCCAAAGCCGAAGGCGAAGGCATCAAAATCGCCGTCGAAAATCACGCCGGCGACATGCAGTCCCACGAACTCAAAGCCCTCATCGAAGCCGCCGGCAAAGGCTACGTCGGCGCCAACATCGACCCCGGCAACGCCGTCTGGGCCCTCGAAGAGCCCATGCTCCACCTCGAAGCCCTCGGCCCCCTCACCATCTGCAGCAGCGTCCGCGACAGCATGCTCTGGGAAGACGAAAACGGCGCCGTCGTTCAGTGGACCGCCGTCGGCGAAGGCCTCGTCGACTACAAAGCCTACGCCAAACGCTTCGCAGAGCTCGCCCCCGGCGTCCCCCTCCAGGTCGAAACCATCTCCGGCTTCGCCCGCCCCTTCGCCTGGAAGAAAGACGAGTTCTGGAACATCTTCCCCAACCACCGCGACACCCCCATGTTCAAAGCTTGGCTCGACATGGCCAAGCGCGGCAAAAAAATCGACACCTTCAAAGCCCCCGACGGCCCCGCCAAAAAAGACGCCGAAATCGCCTATCAAAAAGGCGAAGCCGAACGCAGCTTTACCTACCTGCGCGCCAATGCCTAGATTGGTTCAATGATTCGACAGCCTTAATGGCTCATAACATCGCGCGGAAATAAAGCGGATCTCCTCTCCCCACCCCTGACAGAGCAATGACCAAGGCATCCTTGGGGGAGAGGCAAGGGTGAGGGGTCATTCCATGCAGGCGAAGAACGGTCCCCTGCGCACACCGCAATCAGATCACTTCTCACTTTTCTCAGTCTGCTCCCGCAACCAAACCGCTGCCACGTTCACCTTCACCGCAGCTCCGAACTCTGGAAGTACGACAGACACTCCTGTCTGTCGGTCAGCGGTACCGCCATCTCCTTCGCCCTCGCAAACCCGCAGCATACCACGCGCACTTGAAAAGAGTCCAAGCTGCGTGTGAACCCATCGACAGGGATGCCCCGATTCACCTCTCGCGGCGCAAACGCGGCGCATCTTTTACACTGGCGCCTCTCGTTGACTGCCTTAACCTTCACCATCCCATGACCGCCCGACGCAATGGACCCACCTCATCTCCGCTCACGCGGATGGTGAACGTCTTGTTACTGCTTGGCTGGTTGCTCTCTTCGAATGGACTCGCCCCTGCTTTAACCCTCCTCGCAGCCAGCTTCGATCGCTGCCATCAAGTCAAAGTCGGCAACACCTCCGAAGGCCACCTCCGCGTGGTGCTTTCCCATGAGGGCAATGCCGCGTCGCAGGCCGTCCATGTGCACAGCCCCCTGACCACCCTCATGCTGGTCTTTGCTCAGGCGGCCACCTCTCAAAAATCCGACCACATCCTCGCCTTCCAGTCGATCGAAGATCTCGGCCGTCCCACGCAGCGCGATGTTCTCTCAGTCGCCACCAGCATCCCACCGGCTCCGGTGCATGCCCTGCTGGTAAAACTTCACTCCGCACCCAGGCGCGAACGCATGGTTCGCAGTCACCAGGCCCCCGTGTGGTCTCCAGGAATACAACTCAAGACGGGCAAGACCCTCCTGCAGTGTTGAAGACAGGGCGCTGACCCTTTCTTGCCGTGATGCAATCCGCCTGCGGTGGATCGCGCCCAGGCCATGCCTCTCGGCGGCAAGCCGTCGCCTGCCCCTGCTTCATCGTCCCGTGCACAGCTCTCAAACAGAGCACCCAGCCCCTCCCGGAAGAAAAAGCCCACGCCGTCTTCCGCACATCCTCAAACCATCATCCTCATGAAAACCCTTCGTCTCGCATTCCTCATCCTTCTCGCCTCATGGCATTTCCCCATCACCGCTTCCGCCATTCAGCCAAGCGGCACCACCATGACAGGCACTGTCACCAGCGTCGATCACTCCACGCGCTCAATCACTTTTGAGCAGAGCGGCGCAAAGCAAATTCACCGCTTTGTCTATGCCCACCAGGCAAGATTCTGGCACGGCGCTCCCGATGCCTCCCCTGCGGCCCTTCGAGCTGGAATGCACGTCCAAATCGATCTTCACCAACCAATTTTCGGCCCTGATTTTGTGAGACACATCGTCCTCATCGCATCCGCACCCTCCGCCACGGATCAGGGAAACAAATAGCGGTGATAGGTAGCCGCCCGCTCCCCTCTGCCACCCTGCACCGCATCTCCGGCAGTACGACAGACACTCCTGTCTGTCGACCAGCGCCCCCCGCAATCCCCCTCGCCCCCGCACACCCACCGCAATCACCTCACCCTCCCCCTCAACCACGCCCCCGCCCTCTTCCCCTTCACCGCACTTTCCAGTTCCACCAGCCGCCCACTCGAAAGCCCCGGCTTCGCCTTCTGCATCACCCCAAACACCCTCACCACCTCCGCCGCACCCGCCTGCGGCAGATCCGCAGCCTCCTTGCCCGGCTTCTTCAGCGACTCCGCCACCGCCCCCACAATGAAAGCCCGCAGCAGCTCCAGCGAAGCACCCGGTTGCACCTTCTCCAGCTCCTCCCCCAAAGTGCTGATCGTCTCATCAATCGTCAGCGCAATCAGCGGCGTTGCTTCCGCATAGGCCAGGATGCCACCCGCCAGATCATGCCCCGCCTTGGAAAGCGGATCACGCCGATACGTCTCAATCTGCGCCGCCACCTGGCCGCGCAGGCCCGGGTCCAGCACACAGCGCCGCGCCGCATTCACAAAGTCCATCACCCGCTGCTCCACCTTCTCCTGCTCCTTCTCCATACCATCCGCCGGATAGGTCACGCGCACTTTCACCAGATGGTCCTTCAATAGCATGAGTCCCAGAAAACTGCCCACCGCAGTCTCGGTGCTCCCCGCATCATCCCTCTCCAGGATCATGTAGTTCATCCGCAGCGATAGCAAACCGCTCACACCCGCAGACTCAGGGATCAGGTCAAACGGCTGGTACTCAGCCTCCCCGATTTTCAGCTTCAGGTAGTGCCCCCGCCGCTGCATCTCCTCCACCTCCCACAGCGCACTTCCCGCGCTCTCACGCAGCGCCTGCTTGATCTCAGCCGCCGTCGACGCCGGTTTCGGAGACGGGTAAACATACACATCCCCGCGCATCCGTGCCTGGCGGTCCGAATACCGCACCGAACAGCCCAGCGCCGCCGTCTCGTAGTGAAACACCTGCTCCGCCGTCATCTTCGCCAGTTCACCCGGCAGCCTCAGCCCCGTCTCCCCATGCTCCCACGGCAGATTCGCCACCGGCGGCGGCAGCACCTCCGCCTCGCCAGCAAAAGCAGCCAACACGTTCACCCAAATGAAAAAGGCAGCAGCCCAAACAGCGGTTTTCATCCCCCACAGTCCCCAAATCAATCCCAACCGCAACAGCCCGCTTGCGAAATGCTCCATTGCCTCATGAACCGGCGTGTGTTGTGCGTTTGGGGCCTTCTCTGATTTGATGAGAGAACATCGGCATTAAGAAGCAGGTCAAACACCACTGGAAAAGACTACCGAAGAAGATCGGGAAGCCATTGGAGCTTAAAGCACTTCACCAGCAGCCCCCCTCATCCATGTGCCTCTTTTCAGCGGCTAAAACCACCGATTCATATCCCTCTTTGCATTTTCCAGAAACTCCACAAACCCGCAGACAGTGTAAATGTTTAAATGGCTTATCCAGTATTTACCCCGTCCAGCTTCAGCTTTACATTTATAGTTTTTACTTAAATAAAAGGTGCATGCGTTGGAGAGTTGGGGACTACTCACGCGTTTTCCAGATTCATCATAATCAACCGTCCAAAGTGTCCCATCTGGAACCACTAATACAGGCAGAATGATGCTTTTTTGAAGAGACGGGTTACAAGCACTGGCTATTAAATCAGAAGCAGATGCTACAGCTTGGCTCCATTTCTCGTAAACATCCGCATCTCCCTTGATGAAATCTGGGCCGCCATTTTTATTTGCGCTCGCAGGCTTACCCACCTGGGTCGTCGATTTCCCAACTAATCCACCTTGTGGATATATCGACTTCCCTCCCTTCACCAGATGAACTTCGGGGTCAAAAGCTCCGCCATCGATATAGCAGTGGTATGCTTCTTGGTCCGTTCGTGGCACCTGACTTACAAGCAATGGATAATAAGGCTGTAAATTCTTGCATTCTATGGCGAGAGACAAAACCCGCATTCCATCTGATATATACATTCGAAAATCATACTGCCTGTTCAGCTTGGAAATTGGATCTTGATATGTGCCTGAATGAAAAACATCGGGACTGTGTTTCTGGCAGATCGTAAGCAGTTTCAGCTCAAATTCAAAATCATCTTCTGTCTCAAGGAATCGCTCCAGATCTTCCTTCGTGATACTTTTAGTTGATGGTTTTGCCATAATTTTTTCTTTTGAAACTATTCGCTTAAGAGTGAGCGTGAAAACGTGTTTTACACTTCATCCAGCAAGCGTTGGTACAGTTCCCCGTCACTCAGCAGTTTAAGCGCTGCCAGAGTTCGTGCATGTGCCAGGTTAGGCCTCAGACGCCTAATGAAGTCTGCTTCTTAATTGTGTGGCGGGGTGGCATGGCGTCGTATGTTTTGCCATTCAGAACTCGCCCAGCAGCTTTTTTATTTCTGCCGCCCCACTGCTTGAAAAAGAAAGCAACGTCGGCCTTATGGCATTGACGCTGAATTTGACGCACCCATTCAGCTGCCATGGGACGAGAGTGGACGCCGCTTTCCCCACCAACAATCGCCCAGTGAATTTCCGCTAGATTCAAATTCGGCAATGGTCCGATTAAAGGTTCACAAGACAAAAAACGAATGGCGGCAGGCACCTTGCGCAGGTGGTCGATTCTTCCTGTCACTGATTCATTCTCCACGCTGACTCCCATCCAGATGTTAGGTGTCCATTTCAATTCGCCCGAGAACTTTTCCAGCCTTGCTGCACGTTTAGTGAGCACCTGGAAAACATGCTGGGGGCACTCATTCATGACCTTGAACACTTTCTTGATGAAACTGAGCGGGACATCGTCGTGAAAAAGATCGCTCATTGAATTCACGAAGACAACGCTGGGCTTTTTCCATCCTCGTGGGATGTCCAAGGCATCATCATGGCAGCGCACGGCAAAGCCATCGGCATATTTGGCCACACCCATCGCCTGCAGCCTTCGAGTCATGACCTCAGCATAACAGTTCTTGCAGCCCGCAGACGTCTTGTCACAGCCTGTGGTGGGATTCCATGTGAGTTCAGTCCATTCGATTGAGCTAGATGCCATTTTTTTGTTTTTTAATTATATGACTTGCGATCCTTTTTGCAATCGGCGCTCCGTTTTCATTCGCCACTGCGAAGCACAGAAGAAAAAGAGGTGTCCCAGAGGACGTCTTCAACACGAGCGCTTCTTCGACAACACCCGCAAACACTGTTTTCAAACGCCGCACCACATAACGATTTAAACGTCCGAATGGGTCGTCCAGTTTTGCTTCTTTGGCTTCGGGAAGTGAATCAGGGAAAAAATCATCAATGGCTGGTGGACCAGGCTTGGCATAGAACTCCGCCTTCCATGAGGAGTCTCCGAACGTTTCATCCAGACGCTTAGCCCAATCCTCAGGAACTTCTGTGCTTCTTGGCAGCATTCGATTAACGGCCATAGCAGGAAAAAGCAGCCACATGTCCATGGCCTTGGTTTGTGCAATGGCTTCCAGCGTTGACCATCGTATCTCCAACGCAAACGGATCAAGGAAAATGACGGCCCGTCTTTCGCGCCAGTCGTCATTTGAAATACGACAAAGAGCTGTGTTAGCATCCTCAGCTAAATATTCCACGGGCCGTCCTCTCGACATTCGATTGTCTGAAATCTGCTGCTTCAACTGGTTCAGGGTTAGCTCATCACGTTCAATAAAAATGAACTCATTGAACGGCGGATTAGTTTCCAGCGCTAGAAGTGGTGACCCATGTCGGAAATTCTCTGCTTCGTCTTCCTCATTCTCATCAACTGGCTGACTGCATCCGTTGTTTGAGTGGCCGGAGAATAAATCTTCCTTGGATGCGATTTTCGGAGACGCAGTCTTTTCAGTTTTGGGAATGACGCGCCCTCCGCCTGCAAAGGCATCGATATACACACGCGTGAATTTCGTGTTGCTGAGGGCCGTGTTGAACTGGGTGAAATATTCATTCACAACAGCCAGCTTGAGATCAGTCCACTTTCCGCCAAATTTGCCAAAACCCGATTTTGGTGCATTCATGTATATGGTAATAGCTACACCACTAAGCGATATTCAGCATCATATTTCCTTATTAATGGGCCGCAGCTAGAATTGGCGACGGGGTGGCGTGGCCCATGCGAGGGCCCTTAGTTAAAGAAAAGGGACTTCTTAAAAGGTTCAAAGCCAAATCCAGTCTCCTTTTTAAATGCTTACTCCCCATGAGTGCATGCTGGGGATGAAGCATGTGTCTCAAAGCAGGATCAACAGCATTTGACAACGCCGCCTTTTTTCGCGATACCCATTTCAGCATCAATCACACCGCGTGGATAGCTCAGTGGTAGAGCGGCTCGTTTACACCGAGTTGGTCGGGGGTTCGAATCCCTCTCCGCGCACCATCTTCCGCCTCAACGAGGCCCAGACTGAAGAAACCGCATCAGACGGGATGCCCATCACGAGCAACACACGGTGATTCATGCACATCTCCTGAGCCCCCCAGATTGAACACCGCAAGGCTGGACCGCCCCAAAGACCGTGTCTGAAAAACCTCTGCGGCGTTCCCATCTCTGCGGTGCGTCGATGCAGCACTTCCCCCCCTCACCCCGCACACTCGATGTTCGCGTCAGCAGTTCCTGACCAAACAATTCCCAACCCCTCAAATTCTGAAAATCTTTTACCCCAAATTTTTTACCATTCCAAATTCGGTCTCAGTGCCCCCCCTCAACACACCTAGAGCGGCTCGTTTACACCGAGTTGGTCGGGAGTTCGAATCCCTCTCCGCGCACCATCTTCCGCCTCAACGAGGCCTAGACTGAAGAAACCGCATCAAACCCGATGCCCCTCATGAACAGCCCTGGGCCAGTCATGCACAAGTCCTGAGTCACCACGGATTGAACACCTCAAACCGGGAAGACCTTCAGAATCAAATCTCTGCGCCCTCCAAATCTCAGCGGTGTCAAATCCAACCCCTCCAATTCTGAAAATCTTTTACCCCCCAATCTTTTACCATTCCAAATGCTGCCTCTGAGCCCCCACAGATCGTTTCTGAAAACCTCTGCGGCGTTCCCAACTCTGCGGTCCACTTCTCCCATTCCGTCTCATCTCTGCGGTCTTCTAATCTCTCGCGGTGCAAAAATCAGTTCCCCCTTGAACCGAACACACCATGAAAATACCGCTCCAAAAATCCAGCCTCTGAAATAATTCTACCCCCAATCATTCTACCTCAATTCTGTCCTTCGGTGCCCCACCCAGCGCTCTCCCAAGACCGGTTCATTCGTCATTCCCGCTTAACGCGCATCCACTTCCGCGCCTCCATCCCGCTCTGCGGTGTCGGATTGACTCAGCACTCCCCTCAATCAGTGCATCCTGACAGCGGATAAGGCACCTCTAAATATCCAGCCTCTGAAATGATTCTACCCCCAATCATTCTACCTCAATTCTGTCCTTCGGTGCCCCACCCAGCGCTCTCCCAAGACCGGTTCATTCGTCATTCTGGTTTCGTCATTCACTCTTCACCCTCATCCACTTCCGCGCTTCCATCCCGCTCGCCAGTTCCTTCACCCGCACTTCCCAGCTGCCCGGATCCTCATTTGGCGCCAGGTCCAGCTTGATTTCCACGATGCCATTCTCA
>NZ_JBIPNG010000176.1:0-11995 GCF_044373815.1 Prosthecobacter sp.
ACACAGGGGGGCACTCATTGTTGCACTCCCATTTCCTTGAAGAATCCCGGAATCGCAACGCAAGAAGCCCCCATGCGACCATACGCATGAGGGCTCCGATGACCTGCTTGATGATGCTCTGGAGTTGCTCATCTATCCGATTTCCCCTGCCTCTTTCAGCTTCAGGGCCATTTCTACTACATGAAGGACTTCCTCAACGTTCAATAGTGGGTTGGGTGAGGAGGTATCAGCATGGATGAGCCCCATGAAGATGAACGTTGCCAAATCCATTTTTGTCATGCCCGTCACTGAACTGATGCAGGACATTCTCATTTTAAGGGTGGCGTCTTGTGCTTTTGCTTGGCCGACCATTTCACGCCCCCTTTTGAGGATGGCTTTATGATCCAGCTTCTCCATTCTCCCTCCTAAACCGTTGAAGTCGCCGATGATTCTAAAATTGGGTCTCGTTGTCTGCTTATCTGAATTTTTCATACACTTGGTTCGCTTCCCACATGCCTCTCCTTATGGCATTGGGTTCCTGTTCTGAGCATCAAATGGCTGCAGTTCTGCAATGCCGGTGGAGTGCTCTGACGATTCAATTTTGATCGAGGGGACGAGCCCCATGTGGTTTTCGCATCCCGCATGGGGCTCTCATCCTTTATCCCGCGTGTCCTATTAATGCTGTGAACGCTCCGGCTTTCTTTATCTGAGCGACACGGCAATAGGGGTCAGCGTAGTTCTTTCCTTGAATGTGGTCGATTTCCAGATCCACCTCAATTCCAACAAGGAGATCCAGTGCATCAGCGATAATCTCACCGGTGACGTCAATGACCTTGTCCACATCCGCCCGTAGAAGCTCCTCCAAGTCACGGATGATATAATCTGATTCCTTGACACCATAGCTTCTTTTCGCCATGAACGTCTTCGTGGGATGTAACAGCGACGTGATTTCAAAAATCAGTCTCAGTTCCCATTCATCCTTGCCATTTTTACCTTTGTTGACCAGGCCGGCGTCAACGATTTTGGCCCGATGGAATCCGTCAGTTAGGACCCATGCAATTTTCTTTTGTAGCTTCACTTCGATTTGGTTCGGGGGAAACCCCATTTGTTCTGAACCCACAATCACTTGCAGGCTCGTTTATCCTGAAACTACGCGAGCAATATCCACCCACCTTTTGAGTGAGCAGCCCTTCAACTCCACGGTCAAAGCCGGAGATATAATTGAAGAAGATTGCGTTCGCGTGTTTCATTACATCAAGTTAACTCACCGGTAAGGATGTACAAGCAAAAGCTGCAATAGCAGCGCAAGTTTCTTAGGGCGGCGGGATAACAGAATCGATCTCTGGCGGGCAACTTCTTGAATGCACTTAGATTGCACACAAATCATCCCTGGCGCGTCCAAAGTGGATCCGAAGGTGAAGACAGCGGAACCAACCTCAGACGCGGCACAGGCACTAATCTAACGCCTTGTGGCTTTGACCTTTTTTCTTTTACCGCGCTTCCCTTTTGCTTTTGATGCCTTGTATTCCTCGCGCTTGATGACGCTGGGACGACCTTTTGCAGGAACGCCAATGAATGACTTGGACTGACTCATGAGGTTGCCCATGTAAACCCGTTTGTTGATCCCACTACCTGCGGCGCCGAAAGCATCCAAGAAGTTGCGCATCGCCAAATTCACTTCTTTGGCATGTGAACGATCTAGTGCACACAGCTTCTGCCATGCGGTTTCATACGGTTCCTTCAGTTCGATGGCTTTGGTCAAATACCGGATGCACTTTTTGTGATATTCCTTGGAGTCGATCAACTTCACTTCGATTGACGGAATCAATCCAACGCTGGCAACTTCACTGATCATTTCACCCAGGGCGTCATTCAGCTCAGGAGGAAAGGCGCTAGCAGTGACAATAGCATGCGAGTGAGGATTGACCTGAAGCGGAACAAGGCTGCGGATTTTGAGCTCGTGGGAGATATAGGCGCCACGGATCAAATCATTGTTCAAGAGATGCCGTAAAGCCGTTTCATTTGCCTTCCAATAAATCTTGGGATCTCCGGAGGTGGTAATGTCGAAAGGAATATCATCATCGAAACCGAGAGTGACATGGTAGAAGTTGTCCTTCCCAAAGGTTCCATCAAACGCTTCTGAGGGATCAATGCCTTCCACATACGCACACTTGGAGCACAGCGTCCATTGGTCACACGGAACCTTGTAGCCCTTGAGGTTGTTGTTTCCGCAGTAGACGATTTTGTCAGCTTTGGCGTATCCCCCACAGATGATTGGGAGCAGATTGTCGAAGTAGTTTCCACACTCAAAGCCCTCAGGGAAGAAGTCCTTTTTCTTCTCCGCAATCCCAAGTAAGATCCGATGACCTTGGTTCAACAGGCGCTTATTTTCGAGCACCTCATCCCAATCGATCCAATTCAAATCCTCCAGTGACGCAAATTTCGGCGCAACAGGCTCCGCCTCTCCACGAGTATTTGGACCACGGAGGATATAATTGGAGCCGAGTGATTTTATTCCATCAAGGCGAGCACCAGGGAGAGGAACACAGCTGTCGGAGCTTGATGGGATGGATTGAGAAAGAATTGATTTCGGAGAGAGAGGAGCATTACGTATTTCATCTAACAGAGCAGGTCTGCCGGAATGAAGGTATTTTTGTGTGGCGACTGTTGGAACGTCTGCTGAATTTGAACCGGGCATTGCGATTTTCATAACTTTACTGATAAGCATTGGATGACGGTGTTTCCGTGCTTGTGTCGGATCGCCTCTGGGCGATTATCAAGAAAGTGAATCAGCCCTTTTTTGGAGGAAAGCTGAGTAGCCAATGTGAAGCCGGAGTTACCCGTGCTTTGACTTGCGTGCCAGAACCGTCTTTCGGATTTCTGAATCGCGCAGATGAGCTTTACACACTTATGCCATTTGTCAAGAGGAGTTAGTTATAACTTCCCCGGTCAGCTTATTCCATACTTTGGTCGCACCACTATTTTTGGTGGGTAATGTGCGGACGGATATTGAGGGATAGAGCCCGACAATCGAGAAGCGGACCGCTTGAGTTTCTCGAAGAGTGTGCAAGCCTTGACCTTGGCGGCGGGCTGAGGCCACTGACTGACGGCCTTGAACCTGATCCAACGCGGGTAGTAGTCCATGACGAGGTCCCAAGCAGTGATGGCGGACTGAAAAACACGGTATGCTTGCCGACGCACCCTACATCGAACGGTGCTCATCGGACTATCGAACGGCCTGTAGATGGCCCAAGAGGTGCTGCCCACATAAAAGGTGGATTATCGTTGAGGCGCTACTGAGGGCGACAAGTCGGCGGACTGGGCAGTCGCAGCGCACCGCGCTCGCCGCCATTCGACTGAGAGAATGGCGGCGAGGTGGCTTGCAGCGCCCACAGCATTGTCGTGAGCGCCCGAGGGGTGGGGGAGCAGGGTCTAGGCGGCGGCAGCGAACTGGACGCGTTTAAAGCCCTTGCGGGCACTTTCAGCGCGCATGATGTCGTGGCGCTTTCCAGTGTCGTGGAACTCCTCCATGAGGTCAGGAAGCTCCTTGAGGAACTTCTGCCGGCTGGTGGGCTTCCAGCCACGTGCACGGCACTCCGTGACGTAGCGCTGGTAGATTTCATCCGAGGTCAGGTCACCATCGCCGGCCACGACATTGGTGCGGACAAATTCGGTGTGTCCCTTCGATTCAAGGATGACATCCTCAATGCGCTGACGCTGTTCATCGGTGAGGATGAAGTCGCCTTTATCCTGAAGCTCAGCGCGATGAACCATGTAGCCTTCTGCCAACCAGTTGAGGATGCCCTCGCCCTCTTCCTCCACCAAGATGTCAGCAAAGTTGGGGATAACCCGGTCCGGTGCTTTCCGGTCAAAGACGTAAACCAGGATGCGCCGACGCCACGCCTGCTCGTCGTCTTGGATGGCAATAGGGAGGCGGGTATTCGACGTGACGTTGACGTAGAAGTCACCGCGCATCTCGAACTTGCCACCGTATTTTTTCTCGGTTTGGAAGTGGTCTGCGCCGGTCAACGACTTAATCATAGCAGCCCCGCTGTTGGAAAGGAAGTCGGAGGGCACATCCTTCGCGACGAGGACATCTTTACCCTGAAACCCATGCGTCTCAAAACGCGTTGAAAGATGATTTGTCCGCAGGTGGGCGAAGCGGCCTTTCCAGATCAGTTCTTCGAAAACCGTAATGACCAGGCTTTTCCCAGATCCACCGCCACCAACGACAATACTGAACCGCTGCGCCTTGTTGCCAGGGACGAGGGTGCGGCCGGAGTCTCTTTGAAGGAGCGAGATGTCATTTGGATCTTTGAGAGCAGGCTTGAGCACCTCGTTGAGAAACCGGGGGCAAGTCGCGGCAGGATCATAATCGACGGGGATGAAGGAAGTAATCCAGTCATGCGGAACCCGGGGCCGTAAGACGGGCTCGGTGCCGGAAAGGAGCAGAATCCCGTTCTTAACTGCCACGCATTCCTGCATGGATGTGACCGGCGTTCCCATCGGCGAACACCCTTTAACGAACTTCAACATTGATTTGGCGAGCGACGGAGTCCGCTTCGGCAACAACATGATGGCGTCTTTTTTGTCTGCTACCTGCTTGAGGAAGCTACTTGCTGACCAAACCATCCATTCCTCATCCCTTGGAACCCACGCAGCTGGGCTTGGCTCGTATGAATAAAAAGACGAGGTTTTGGCACAGTAGGCAATGCCTTCGTCGGAGGCATACTTCATGGCCAAGGCAGGCAAATTGGTTTTTACCTTATCAGCGTCGATAAAGAGGAGAGGCCCCTGACTTTCTTCAACCGGATCAACTGCCGGCAAGTCGTCCGAGCCGTCCGAGAGAGGAGCGGCGGGCGGTTCGGGGAAGGCAGAATCGAGTGGAGACGCTGAGGGGGATGCGGGCAATTGTTGTGCAGCTTCCTCTGCGCCCGCGTCGGTGCGGGATGGAGAGCTGGCAAGGGCTGGCGTGACCTTCGAGGAGATCTGGGGTAACGGAGGTTCGTTTGACGTGGATAATTGGGAAATGGATGATTCTGAGTTCATAAATGAGTGTGAAATGAATTGGTTCACGATGACCCGGAATCCCATGCATCGGAGCATGGGCGTGCTGTTGCGCAGTGATGTAGAAGCGCAGACTTGCATTCAGTAGCCGAACATGCTCTTGGAATGTCGGCCAGAATGGACCCCGCCTTAAATCGTTGGTCAGGGTCGCTTTCCGGATGGCTTCTCCATCACCGCCAAAGCGATGACCGGATATACCACGAAGCGGGGTTGGGCGGAGGCTCGTCGTCCTCCATCGTGCCGTTCCCGGGCCTCGCTTGAACCTTCGTTAGGCAGTTCAAGTGTCGGTTCTGATACGAATCAAAACGCTGTTTCTTGCATCGATGATAAAAAAGCAGGTTGTCGATGCAATCTTGGATAAGCCCATGTCGGGGTCCGCTCCGTCCCCGAAACCATGTTCAAGGTTTTTAGCGTTGGGAGCCACCAGAGGCCACTGTCGGCGGACTGGAAACCCGAAACCTAAGAATTCACGCCTATGGGGAGAACGAAGATAGTGTGACCAGAGCACTTCGCTATGAGGCACGTTATTGTGCCTCGCCTAGTTTTTCCTGTCGCGTTTTGTTCACTGATTACCAGTATATTATATCCAACTCACTTGACTGACTCGAAATCAGACGTTGTCGAAAGGCAACCGTGGGTTCAAATCCCACCCTCTCCGCCATTTCGTGCCTCCCCAAGGAGGCAAAAATGCCCTCCGTAGCTCGAAGAGCGAAGGATGGGCCACCGCCTGCAAAAAGCATCCCCTCCCAAAGCGAGACTTCCCTCCATCGTTCCGCATCACTCAACATGAAGAACCATGGTCTACGTCTACCTCCTCCGTAGCCAGTCCTCACCTGCACAAATCTGCACAGGCTTCACGGAAAACCTTCGCCAGCGCCTCGCCGAGCACAACGCAGGCAAATCGCCCCACACCGCGCAGTACAGGCCCTGGCACCTCGAAACCTACCTGGCCTTCTTCGACCGACTCCAGGCGCACGCCTTCGAACGCTACCTCAAAACCGCCTCAGGGATCGCATTTGCAAACAAACGACTGCGCAAGTCATCTCCTCACCAAGTCGGTGAAGAACTCATCCTTCGTAGCTCCAGCGAAGAAGGAAGCTCTAAAAGAAAAGGACAGGCCGGTTAATCTCACCAGCCAAAAGCCGGGCTCACTCCAATCTCACCGCCCCTTCGCCACAAACGGCTCCGGCGTATCCGCAAAAAACTCGCCCACATCGCCATCCGGCATGCCGTGATTGCGGATGCCTTCCAGCCTGCGGCGGCTGCCGCGTTCACTGCCCGGACGGTTGGCCGTGCGTTGCACCAGCTCGGTGATCACCGGTGCGGCGATAGCAGCACTGGCGGCCAGCAGAGTCAGCGCGATCACATTCGAAGATCCACGCCGCATTCCCCGGCCAAACAGGATGCCCAGCGCACAGCCAGCGGCGGCAGGAGCAATCAGTGAGGCATAAGTTTCGTAGCCGGGAGCGGAGAGGTTTTCTTTCATAAGTAAACATAACCTCTCCGCGAGAATCACCAAAGAGGAATTTGCCCGCGTCCTGCTTTCCGGCTTAAGTGAGACCGTCCACAAAAAACACTGCTCATGTCCCAAGCCGCACCCAAAAATCGTTACGCTCTAATCCTCGCAGGCGGCAGCGGCCAGCGCTTCTGGCCCATCAGCCGCGATGCCCAGCCCAAACAGTTGCTCAAACTTTTTGGCGAAAAAACCCTGCTCGAACTCACCATCGAGCGCCTCGACGGCTTCGTGCCCAAGGAAAACATCCTCATCCTCACCAACAAGCAGCAGGAAGCCTCCGTGCGTGCACTGGTAACAGATCTGCCAGCGGAAAACATCGTCGCCGAACCCGAGAAGCGCGACACCGCGCCTGCCATCGCCCTCGCCGTCGGCTGGGTCGTCGCCCGTGACCCCACCGCCACCATGATCGTGCTCCCTGCCGATCACCTGATCAAAGATCACGCCCAGTTTCAGCGCGTACTTTCCAACGCCGCCCTCGCCGCAGAAAATAGCGGCAGCCTCGTCACCGTGGGCATCACCCCCACCTGGCCCTGCCCCAGCTACGGCTACGTGGAGCGCGGCCGCCGCGCCAGCATCGGCGGTCTCGATGACCTCCCCGTTTGGGAAGTCGCCCGCTTCCGTGAAAAGCCCAATCCCGATCTCGCCGAGCACTTCATCAGCCAGGGCACCTTCCTCTGGAATGCTGGCATGTTCATCTGGACCATCCCCGCCATTTTCAGCGAGCTCAGCCGCCACTGCCCCGTGCTCGCCGATTTCGTCTCCGAACTCCGCGGCTCCAAGGACTTCAGCGCCACCGTGGATAAACAGTTCGGCAAACTGCCAAAACTCTCCATCGACTACGCTCTCATGGAGCGCGCCTCCCGCGTGCTCAACATCGAGTCCACCTTCGACTGGGATGACGTCGGCAACTGGACCAGCGTCGGCCGCTATCTCGACACCGACAGCGATGGCAACCAGCACAACTGCGCCCTCTCGCAGCAGGATTCCCTGAACAACATCGTCTTCACCCAGACCGGCCAGCATGTCGCGCTCATCGGTGTGCAGGATCTCATCGTCGTCGCTTCCAAAGACGGTCTCCTCGTCGCCACCCGCAACAAGGCCGAGAACATCAAGAAAATCGTCGACGGTCTGCCCAAAGAATTGCGCTGATCCAGCATCCAGCTCCATGCCCCGCATCCTCGCCATTGATCACGGCACCGTGCGCATCGGTCTCGCTCTCAGTGACGAGACCGAGATCGTCGCCAGCCCCTTCAAAACGATCGATGCCAATCACGAGCCGGAGCGCACCCTCGCCCGCATCGTGCAGGAGAAACGGATCGGCAAAATCGTCATCGGCATGCCTTACCGCATGAGTGGCGAGAAAGGCAGCGCAGCAGAGCGCGTCGAAAAATTCGCCACCAGCCTCGGCAAGGAGTTGCAGCACTCGGTGCCCATCGAGTTCGTCGATGAGCGCCTCTCCTCCGTCGAAGCCGAAGCCTCCATGTCCCGCGCCGGCATCACCGGCAAAAAGGAGCGCAACGAGATCGTCGATCAGCTCGCCGCCGTCGTCATACTTCAAGAATACTTAAACCAGCAGCGCGGCCCCGAAGGCTTCCTGCTGCCCGACGCCTCCTACGAAATCCCATGGACCGATGAGCCGAAGCGACGTCGAAAGTAAGGCCGGCAAAAATCGCGGCCCCGAGCCGGGATTCAAACGCCTCCGCTTCACCATCGCCTACTGCGGCACCCCATGGCGCGGCTGGCAGAGCTTGGAAGGCGGCCGCACCGTCACAGACGAACTCCACACCGCCATCCGCCGAGCCACCCGCATCGACACCCGCGTGCATGGCAGCGGCCGCACCGACGCCGGCGTGCACGCCCTCGCCCAGACCGCCCACTGCGATATCCCTGACACCGTGCGCATGAGCACTGAGTCCTGGGCCCATGCCGTCAACGCCTGCCTCCCCCTCACCATCCGCATCCTGCACGTGGAGGAATGCCTCCCCAGCTTCCACGCCCGCTTTGACGCCCACGGCAAAACCTACCGCTACCGCATCTGGCGGCAGCGCATGCTCTCCCCCTTTGAGGCCGACCGCGCCTGGCACATCTACGGTCCCCTCGATCTCGACGCCGTCCGCTGGTGCTGCGAACAACTCGTCGGCACCCACAACTTCGTCCGCCTCTCCGCCAATCGCGGCGACATGCCCGAAACCGAGCGCCGCCTCCGCTTCGAAAAAACCACCCGCACCATCCACCGCGCCGAACTCCGCGAAGCAGGCGACTTCATCGAACTCGAATTCTCCGGCGACGGCTTCCTCTACAAAATGGTCCGCCTCCTCGTCGGCAGCCTCATGCACGTCGCCCGCGGCCGCGAACCCAAAGAATGGTTCGCCTCCCTCCTCTCCGATTCCACCGGCCCCCAAAGCAACCAAACCGCCCCCGCCTGCGGCTTGTATCTGGTCAAAGTGGAGTATCCCGCATGAAGTTCGTTGAAAACGACAGCCTTGCCTCTGCTTGTGCTTTCGGTTAATCTCTAGGCATGACTGCCACGATTTCTGCCGTCACTGAGGCCGCCCTGCAACTGCCCGTTGCAGACAGAGCCGCAGTCCTGCTCAGCATCTTTGACAGCCTGCCCGATGACAGGTCCTATGCGGATGACATCTTGGATGAAGCCATGCGTCGCGATGCCGAAATCGAGTCCGGACTGGTTCGCGAAATGTCACACGAAGAATTCATCGCCGGTCTCCGTCTCCCCAAGGTCGCATGACTGTGTCCTACCACCCGTCCGCACAGGACGACGTGAATGAGATTCTTGATTATTATCGCAAGGTAGGCGGCGAGCTCCTCGCAGATCGCTTCTTCCAAGAATTGATGAACCATATCCAGGCGATGGCGGCTCATCCGGAACGTTTTCCCTCCTATCTCGGCAGAGCACCGTTTCGCCGACTTCGACTCTCTCGTTTTCCCCACGTCATTGTGTTCCGCATTTTGAAGGACAGCGTTCGAATCACGGTTGTAAAACATGAGAAACGCCATCCCGCCTACGGCATGAAACGCCGCTGAAACCATTCGTTGGAATGATGCCCTGTTAAGAACTGGTCATCGTGGAATTGAACGTCGCAGGCCAACGCGTCCCGGCGCGCGGACTTCCAGTCCGCAGCACTCCGCGTGAACCCATGCCTCAACACGTCTCTTCAACATCGCAGCCTCCATCGTGCCATCCCCCGCAGCGCAGATCCCTTTCTGCTCTTCGCACGACCTGCCGCGAACTCGAAGTTTTCTCGCCTACACTTCCCCTCAAACAAAATTCCACCCGCCTTGTAATTTATCTTTCCTCCCTCTGCGGCTCTTTCATAGGCTCAAACCCACCGCTCTCTCCGCCGACCACCCATCATCCCTTCTCTCAGCCAATGCCCCTGCTCCCTTCCCTCATCCTCGCAGAATACTCAATCACCCACGGCCTGGAGCTCTTCATCGTCTTTGGCTTCGCCGGCATCCTCATGGCCATCGCTGGCTACAAGCTCTTCGACAAGCTGACCCCCGGCAATCTCCACGCCGAAATTTTCGAGCACAAGAACATCGCCGCAGCCATCCTCGCCGGCAGCGTGATCATCGGCGTGTCACTGATCCTCGCAGCAGCCATGAGCAGCTAACTCCCCCTTCCGTCACATGAAACGCAGCAACATCATCATCCTGACGCTCGCTGGCGTCGGTCTGGGCGTCACCGGCTACAATCGCCTGACCGAAGCCGAGCCCGTGAATGTTCACGACACTCCCATCCTGCCCCCGGAGGCTCTCAGCCCCGCCTTGCGCGCCAGCCTGCCCCCCTTTGTGGCCGGCGAGAACGTCTCCGGCCAGATTCCTCCTCACAACGCTTACGATCCTCAGCTCGGCTATTACCATCAGCCCTGCTCTGCTTGGTTTCCCTATCCCTACGATCATTACGATCAGCGCTGGGGCTATTATCGCTGCGGCACCTGGTCGCGTTATCACAGCACTCAGGCCTACACGTCCACCTCCTCATATTATCGCCCCGGCCTCCTCGGCATGGGTTTAGGCATGGCGCTCGGTGCTGCCACCACCCCCAGCACTGCTCCGCTCGCCCGTAACGACTACACGCGCCAGCCCGCTGGCGCACCCGTCCATGTCGGCGTCCCCCAGAGCCAGGCCAGCAGGACGCGCTCCGCCTTCATCAGCCGTGGCGGCTTTGGCCACACCGGGGGCTTCTCCGGCTTTTTCTCCGGCTCCTGATACTTCCGTGCAACGCATCACCGAAACACCCCGCCCCGACTGGCAGGCCCAGGTCGAAGCCCTCGGCCTCACCTTCCACACCAACGACGGCCACCTCTACTGGGACGAATCCGCCCACTACCGCTTCACCAGCCGCGAGATCGACCGCCTGGAGCAGGCCACCGCCGAACTGCAGCGCATCAGCATCGCCGCCGCCGAACGCGCCATCCGCGACAACTGGCGCGACCGCCTCGCCATCTCCCCTCAGGCCTGGCAGGAGATCATTCACTCCTGGGACCGCGATGACCTCTCCCTCTACGGTCGCTTCGATCTCATGTGGGACGGCTCCGGCGAGCCCAAAATGCTCGAATACAACGCCGACACCCCCACCAGCCTGCTCGAGGCCTCAGTCGTGCAGTGGCAGTGGCTGCAGCAGACCCGTCCCCACGCCGACCAGTTCAACTCCATCCATGAAAAGCTGCTCGCCTCCTGGCCCGCGTGGCCCCAGCAGCAGATCCACTTCTGCGCCCAGCGCGAATCCGAAGAAGACTGGCGCACCCTGCTTTACCTCATCGACACCTGCCGCCAGTCCGGCAAAACCACCATCGACCTCGCCGTAGAAGATCTCGGCTGGAACCAAGGCATGCAGACCTTCGTGGACCATCAAGACCGCCCGCTGGAATTTGTCTTCAAGCTCTACCCTTGGGAATGGATGTGGCTCGAAGACTTCTCCTGCCATCTCCCCGGCAGATGCCAGCGCTTCATGGAACCCGTCTGGAAAATGCTCTGGAGCAACAAAGCCTTCCTCGTCCTCCTCTGGGAAATGTTCGAAGGCCACCCCAACCTCCTGCGCACCTCCTTCAAGCCCGACGGCATGCGCGACCACGTCGAAAAGCCCTACTTCAGCCGCGAAGGCACCAACGTCCGCCTCATCCAAAACGGCAGCCTGCTCGAAAGTAGCGACGGCCCCTGGCATGCCCAGCCCAAGGTCTACCAGGAGCTTCACCCCGAAGTCACCTTCTCCGGCAACCATCCCGTCATCGGCTCCTGGATCATCGGCGGTGAACCCGCCGGCATCGGCATCCGCGAAGACACCTCCCTCATCACCTCCAACACCAGCCGCTTCATCCCCCACTGCTTCTAAACTCGCCTCCCGTATATTCAGGGTCGAAGCACGCACCGCAGGCAAAAAAACCTCCCTGCCGCAATCCCGTCACCTCATCT
>NZ_JBIPNG010000594.1:0-3494 GCF_044373815.1 Prosthecobacter sp.
CACGCTGCTGCCAGTTCTGCTGATGGCCAAACTCCCTTTCAATGCAGTCAAAACATTGTGGCTCCTCATCAGTCTGGGGTCATTGGTGCTGCTAGTTTGCACCATGCGCTGGATGATGGCAGCGGGCGGCCCATGCAATGGGGATCAGATGCTGATGACCTGTCTCTGGATCTGTAGCATTCCATTCTGGAGCTGTCTTGCCATGGGGCAGGCGTCCATTTTCTCAGTGGCGCTCACTCTGGCTGCATTTCGTGCCGACTGCGCCCGGCGGCCCCTGCTTGCCGGAGTGCTGCTCGCCTTTGGGGTGTTTAAATATGCGCTGATCTGGCCATTGGTGCTGTTCTTCTTCGTCATGCAATGGCGCTGGTGCTGCCTGCTGGTAGGAGGGGGCATTCACGTTGGAGTGCATTTGTTTCTATGCCGCATCATCAACGCGAATCCGATCACGATTTTCGCGGATGTCCTCGGCGGCAACACGAGGGTTTTTAACAGCAACAGCCTGCTGACGGTCTGGATGCCGTTTCGCTCATGGAATGAGATGTTTCCGAACCTTGCTGTTCCGGCTCAGCTCTCTGGAGCCATGCTCCTGTTATTGATGCTGGGCGGACTCCTGTGGCTTTGGCTGCGCAGAAAAAAAACCGATCACCACAACTTGATTCGATGGACGGCGGTGTTGCTCCTGCTGTCCCTCCTGGCAATAAGCTCGCGAATTTTTTCTCACATGTATGGCTTGCCAGTGCTGTGGATCGCCTGCTCTCCCGCCCACCCTTCGCTGTCATGGTTCCAGCGATCTCGGCTCATCACTTTGGTTCTCTATCTTTGCTATGTGCCCAGTGGAGTGGATGATCTAGGCGTGTCGGAGCAGGTTCTGCAGGCGTTACGAATTGTGTTCAATCTGGTTCTCGCCGCTCTGGCGGTTGACCTTGGCAGGCTGCTGTTAGCCGGTGAACGATCTGCTGCTCAGCCCAGCAAGGCGGCTGCATTGCGCTCTTGAACTGCCTGCGTTTGCACTGGATCAAGCGCAGACTCCTGCATTTTCAAGCGGGCGGACTCCCAGTAGAAGACGGGGGCGAATGAGCCGAACACGAGCCGCTCCAGAGGCCAGGTTTTGAGCAGGTTTTCCACGCCGCCCACTCCTTCGATCATCGCGAAATCGATCCACACGTTCGGGCATTCCTGCAAATCGTGAAGCAGCATGGTGGCGTTGGCATTGAGCAGCATGATACGCGATTCCTTGATTTCCTGCAGGATGCCTGAGAGAGGCTTGAGATCGACCGGTGCCACACGCACCTGCGGGTTCTGAGTGCGTTCATTCTCCATCTGGATCACCAGTTGCACCAGCAGATGGTGCTTTGCAGCGAGGGGGAGCAGCTGGCGAAAGGCAGGCGCTTGCAAGTCGTAGCCGTGATAGTTCGGATGCAGGCGAATCACGCGCATGCCGTGATCTTGAGCGCAGCGTTTGACGTCATCCTGCCAGTCAGGCAGGGAGAGATTGATGGTGCCGCAGGGGCGAAGAATGGAGTTTTGGCAGGCTTTGGTGAGCTCTCTGTTCACATTGGCCACATCACGCCGCAGCAGGCCTTCAAAGGCGCCGGTCCAGGCCTCCGTCACGCCGCGCAGGGTCAGACGTTGAATGAATTCCTGGGGATTTTCAGCGCCAAGCTGCCGAAACGGATGGGAACCCAGATACACATGGCAGTCGGTCAGTTTCGTCTCTTCCACCGCGCGCAGGGACGTGGCTGCGAGCATAGCGCTGGAGGTCAGCATGAAATTCCGGCGATTCATGCCGGTAGTTTGAACGATTCGGGGGCTGTGAAAAGCATTTCCTCCTGCCTTGCGCTGTTTTGATGTGAAGGTAGCCTACTGACACATCAAGATGAACTGGTACTACAACAACGCAGGCGCAGCCGAGGGTCCCATGGATGACCAGGCGATGACCGAGCTGGTCCGTGCCAAAAAGCTGTCTTCGGATTCTCTGATCTGGCATGCGGGACTGGAAGCGTGGCAGACGGTGGCCGTGCTGGCACCCGCATGGTGGGCGGCATCGTTGCCGACTCCGGCAGGCCGACCTGCGCCTGTGGCGGCCAAAAAGCCTGCTGAAGAAAAATCGGACTCAGGTGTCCGCAGGCTGGCCGGGCCGAACGCCCCAAACACTGAAGCCGCCGAGACCAAATCAGGCGGTGGGTTCTTGAAGCGCCTCTTTGGCTTCGGCAAAAAGAAGGACTGACCTCACGCTTTGATGCCCTTGGCCTGCAGGATGGGCAGCATGAGGCCGCGCAGATTGTCGCAGAAGATCTTTTGTTTGTCGGCATCGCTGATCTGCGCGCCGTGAACTTTCGCCAGCTGGCTGGCGAAGCTGCGCCCGCCGCAGTCGCTGCCGTAGATGACGCGCTCAGCGCCGAGCTCACGCACCGCCATCTCCGTGAAACCTGCCGTGGGATCTGAGCCGGCGAGATCGGCATAGAGATTGGTTTGGGCGCGAATGGCACGAATGCCCAGCTCCCAGTTGCCGCCCGTGTGGCCGCAGATGATGGGGACATCCGGAAAACGTTTTGCCAGCGCGACGAGATCGTCCGGCGTGGATTCACCGGGGTAGTTGGCGGTGGTTTTGAACCAGGTGTGCTGAAAAATGACGGCTTTCAGTTCATCGGCGCGGCGGATGATCGAATCGATGGCGGCCACGTTGCATCTCTCCGCCACCCAAAGCTTCACGCCCACCATGGGGCCGTTGGCAACGCAGCGTTCCAGTTCCGCGAGGCTTTCCTCAGGATGCTTGGCGCTGAGATAGACAAAACCAAAAGCGCGATCAGGGAATTTGGCGATGGCGCGCAGCACTTCATTGTTCTGCTGCACCAGATCGGCGGGTGAGGGGTCCTGAGACCATTTCAAGCCCATGTAAACACACAGCCGCTCAATGCCCATGCGGTCGGCATAAACGAGCAGCGCCTTGAGGCGTTCCTCCGGGGTGAGGCCGGGAACACCGGACATGTGGCAGTGCAGATCCCAAATGCGCATGGGGAGGAATGAAGCGGAAGCACATCGCCACGGCAATGTTTTCTTTGCGAGCTTGCCGAGGCGCTACATTTTGAACTCATGCCCACCACCAAGCCCACTGACGTCCGAGTCACCGCCGCCGAAGTTTTCTTTCTGCCTGTCACGATGCGGGTGCCGCTGAAGTTTGGCCCGGAGACGGTGACCAGCGCCGTCTGCCTGCGGGTGCGCGTGACTGTGGCGGACCGGAGTGGCAAAACGGCGCAGGGCTGGGGCGAGACGCCGCTGAGCGTCTCATGGGTCTGGCCCAGCAGCCTGAGTGTGGCGGTGCGTGCGCAGCGCATGCAGGATTTTTCCACACTGCTGGCCAAGCGCCTCGTGGAGAGCGGCTTCACTGGCCATCCGATGGAGATCGGCCAGGACTTCATGCATGGCCCGCTGGCGGCTACCCTGAAGGAGGCCAATGCTGCTGCAGGCGGGGATGAGATGCCCTACCTCGGCTC
>NZ_JBIPNG010000177.1:0-11956 GCF_044373815.1 Prosthecobacter sp.
ATCGCTTTCGGCTCCGCGACGCCATTGTACGCCTCGCTCAATTCAATGACGCCACCGGCAATGCTGTTCAGGCAGCCCAGTGGCGGCAGAAACTCGCCGAGTTTGATCAGCCACGGGTTGTCTCAAGCACTCCGAAACTCAGCATGAGCACCAAGTAGGGGAGTTTGCAGTTGTTGACGATGGTTGACGGTTGTTTCAGACAGAGAAACCCGGAAGATGGAATGAAGTCCGCGCGCCATGTGGCAGCGCTGTTTTTGTGGAGGACAACTTGTCTGCGTTATCGCAAGCAAAGCTCACGCATCCTCAACTTCGTCTGCACGACGGCATAGACTGTCTCCCCAGAAGGTCGCGACGAGCAGACTGGTGAGAGCGAGGAGGCCAAGGCCATTGAGCACGTGGAAGTTGGTGACCCAGAAGCTCTTGCCGGTCAGGATCACGAAGATGCCCAGCGCCACCTGCACGGTGGGCATGAACAGCAGCAGCGTGGCGACAGGGCGCATCTGCGGCAGCGTGACCAGCCAGCGGCGCGCGCGCACTGCGACGAAGATGATCAGCAAAGCCACGGTGAAGCCCCAGTATTTGTGGGCAAAGAGAAGAAACACATCCGGTGGCTGGAAGGGCGGCAGCCACTGGCCCTTGGTGGTGAGAATATCGCTGGCGGCCAGATGTGTGCGCTGCGTGTGGCGCAGGCTGGCACCGAGAACAAGCTGGCCGAACACACAGAGAAACAACGCCAGCGACCAGAAGCGCGCCTTTGCGGCTTCTTTGAGGGTGAGAACGAGGCGGCCTTCTGTCCAGGTGCGGGAAGATGCGAATGCGATGAACACCAGCAGGCAGTAGAACAACTGACCGAGCGTCCCGTGCGTGACGCCCAGCGGATCCGACATTTTCAAGACACGCAAACCACCGAGTGAAGCCTGCAGCACGACCAGCAGCAAAGCGAGCGTGGTCAGGCCACGCAGCAAGGGCCAGCGCTGGCTGTACCATTTCAAAACGAGCCAGGAAAAGCCAAGAGTCCCGATGAAGGCAGCTGTCCCAACGGATCCCATGTAGATCAGCACCAAGAAGCCCATGGAACAAAGGATGATGCCCACACCCTCCATCAGGCCGGGTTTGAATTTAGCGAACTGCCAAAAGTAGAGACCAAGGACCAGAAAACCGATGGTGGTGGCAAGCCAGCGGTGCCCATGCTCAAGCAGCAGAGCGGGCACTTTGTACCAACCTTCAGGATTGAGCTTGCCGTAGCACAGCGGCCAGTCCGGCACCGCGAGTCCGACGTCTTCCGTGGTCACCGCCGCGCCCCACCAGATCAACACCACGCCGACGGCGAGCGTGAACAGAGCATAGCGATGAAAAGCACGAGAGGGCATATCAGTCAGATCAGAAACGTGCGGCACAAGCAAAAGGGCAAAATAATGAGGTCATTATTTTGCCCTTCGGTTCGACCATCCAGATGGATGGAAATTAGTGAGCGGCAGGCTTCGGCGCAGCGGCTTCGGCGTCCTTGGTTTTCTTGCTCGCAGCGTCGGACTGTTCTTTGGCCCAGGCGTCATATTCGGCGGCTGGAACCACTTCGAGAATGGCCTTCATCTGAGCGTGACCTGGGCCGCAAAGCTGACCGCAGATGATGTCCCAGCTGCCTTCTTTAATTGGCTTGAACCACATGTGGCTCTTCACGCCGGGGGTGGCATCTTGCGCTGCACGCATCGGCACGAGCGCGAGATTGTGAATCACGTCCTTGCTGGCCACGTCGACGATGACTGGGCGGCCCACAGGAAGTTTCATGGTACCAGGATTGACGAAGTCGTCCTTGCCGTTGGGGTCGTGCATGTCCTTGCCCATGGTGTTGGTGGTGCCGTCCACGTTGCGCAGATCCCAGGTGCTCAGCATCATGTCCTTACCCGGGTATTGGAAGTTCCAGAGGAACTTCTCGCCCAGCGCACGCATGCGGATGGTGTCGGGAGAGGTGGGGTACTCATCAGCCTGGCGGGACCAGAGCGGGAAGGCGAAGCCAAGCAGGAGAATGGCTTCAACGATGACCACGCCGATTTCGATGTGCGTGGTCGCATGGCCGCGGAAGCCATGGTAGTCGGCGCGGGCGGTCTTCTGTTTGCGGAAGCGATAGAAGGCGATGGCAAGATAAATGGACCAGCCTACGCCGAGCACGACCATGACCCAGTGGACAAAGCCCAGCATGTGGTCAACAAGGCCGCCGTGTTCTGAGGCGTTTGCGGTCTGGCCCATCCAGACATTGATAGAATCGAGTTTAAGGGTCATAAGCTAGAAGGGGAATTCAGGCGGAAGCGGTGGTGAGGTCCTGATGCGCACGCTGACGACGCACAAAGGAAAAAACGAAACAGGCAGCGCAGATGAACATGAAGGCGAGCATGCCGAGCATGAAAAGAATGGCGAAGCCCTGGGCCTGTCCGACAAGGCTGCCTTTGTCGGCCATGCAGGTGGCGCAGGCGAGGAGGGAGGATGGAAGTGCGGGAATCATGTGGTTCAGACGATGATGGTGCGCATTTTTTTGATCACGTACCACACGCCATAGAACAGCAGGGCCAGGCAGAGCAGACCCGCGTAGTTTTTCAGGGGTGCGGCACCGGCGGCGGCGGCGTCCTCAGGCATGAAATGCATCCACAGCCAGAACGCGGCATCGCACAAGATGGCGAAGACGAGGAAGACGATGTGGAAGTGCTTGAGCGACATGGCTGAGGTGTGAAGGACTACTGCTGTTCGACAGGGGCGTAGAAGCCTGAGAAAACGAGCGGATCTTCGTGGGAGAAGATGAAGAGAGCGAAAAGAACGACCGCCAGCACCACCGTGAAGAGGAGGATCTTGTAGATCATGCTGCGTTCATGATTGAGATGCATGAAAATCAGCGCCACGAGCGTGGCTTTGATCGTCGCCAGAATCATGCCGACGAGGATGTTCAAGCTGTGGGTGGGCAGCTCCACATAAGAGAGCCATACGGTGGCTCCGCTGGCGAGGATCAGGATGGCCCCGATGATGAGGTACCATTTAACCGATTTCTGGATTGCTTCGATGTTGTCAGCCATGGCAGTGAAAAAGTTGAAGGATTACAGGAGGTACAACAGCGGGAAGAGGAAGATCCACACGAGGTCAACGAAGTGCCAGAAGAGGCCGCCGACTTCGACGCGATTGGCAAGATGTTCGGGATCCTGACGCAGGCGCTTGCCGTCAAACGCAAGGAAGTAGAGCAGCACCAGCGCACCGGCGATCACGTGCAGACCGTGCAGACCGGTGAGTGTGAAGTAGATAGCGTAGTAAGTGTTCAGCTTTGGGGTGAAGTTGGAGAAGAAGGTGAAGTCCTTCTTGTCCAGCACCACCGTGGGGTGATGGGCGTGGGCTTCGCCATGACCACCGGCAGGAGCATGAGCTTCAGCACCATGCGCATCGCCGTGGGCGGCACCTGCCGCAGGAGGCTCAGCGGAATTCAGTTTGAAGAAGAGCGCATCTTTCTGCAGCGTGGCGGAGCGGGTCTTGTCACGGGTCGGATAGTCCTTCTCGAATTTGGTGATGTGGTGGTCACGGTTCTCAACGAATGCCTTCTGCCAGGCTTCACCCAAGTAGCGGTGATCAAAGGCGAGGGACTTCTCCGACTGAGCGACGCCACGTGCATCGACGCCGTCGACTTCGAGGGTCATCTTGTCATCGGCCAGCTTGCCAGTGGCGGTGGTGCCGTCACGGAAGGTGATGGTGGTGTCGGTGTAGGCAAAAATTTCGGAAGGCTTCACCGCGAACTTGATCGGGGCGGTGGCGATGAGCTTGATGGAGGCCGTGCCCTTTTTGGCTTCTTGCGCTTTTTTGACGGCTTCTGCGCTGACTGCCTTGAACGAAGCTTCATCCAAGGTGATTTCCTGACCGCCTTCGGTTTTGAACTTCGGAGCGGTGCCCTCAATGAAGGGGAGAACGTAGCCGATTGGATCAGCGGTCACGGCGCTCGTCTTGAGCGGAACGGAGAGATTAAACTCCGTGGCACCTTCAAACTTCACCTGATAGCCATGAGGAAGATGGCCGGTGAGCATCGTGCCGTCCGTCAATTTCACGGCGTAGTGGGCAAACTTGGCCTTGTACTCAAGGGACTTGTTGAACATGAAGACCCCCGCGCAAATCACGGTGATGGCCATGTTGATGCGGTACCAGCCAAACTTGCGCAACTTGAGCATGGCCCAGGCCATGACGACCGTCACGGAGGAGGCGATGAGGACGACGGTGTTGATGAAACCGAGCGTCACATCCAGATCATGCACGGGCCATGGATAGTCGGCACCGACGCGAAGGAAGATGTAGGCGGAGAACAAGCCGCCGAAGAGCATGACTTCCGAGGCAAGGAAGAGCCAGATACCGATCTTGGCATTGTAAAGACCGGTGTCTGGACGGGCGTGAACTGTGTAAGGGATGTCCATTGAAGTAGTCGCGGTGCGCGGTTGGAAGTTCGCGGTTTAGTGATGAGCCTGGGCTTTTTCAGCGACGGCTTTGAGGTCGGGTTTGCCGGGTTCGGACTCCCACTGCGGATAGAAGTCGGTGGCGTGGCCAGGAACGCTGTACTCGTAGGGACCACGATGGGCGACCGGATCAAAGAGGAAGTTGCCGTGCGGAGGAGGCGTTGGTGTGGCCCATTCCATGGTAGTTGCGTCCCATGGATTGTCGCTGGTGGCTTTTTTGCCGCCTTTGATGCTGAACCAGAAGTTGATGATGAAGGGAACCTGGCCAAGAGCGAGGATGAACGCACCGACGGACATCACGATGTTGAGGGACAGCATGTTGTCAGGGATGTTCAAGCCGAAGAAGGCGCCGACCTTGTGCGTGAGGGTGGTGGTCCAGTGGGACATGCCGCTGGTGTTCTCGAAGTACTTGCCGCCGTCATACCAGCGGCGGTGGAAGCCGGCCATGCCCTGAACAAACATGGGGGCGAACACGAGATTCATGCCGAGAAGGGAAGGCCAGAAGTGCAGCTTGCCGAGCTTGTCGTTCATGAAGCGGCCGGTGAATTTAGGGAACCAGTGATAGACGCCGGCGAAGAGGGCGAAGATCGTTCCAGGAGCGACGACGTAATGGAAGTGGCCGATCACGTAATAGGTGTCGTGCATGGCAAGGTCGATGAACGAGAAGGCCAGAGGCAGACCCGTGAGACCACCGATACCGAACATGGGCAGGAAGGCGGAGGCGAAGAGCATCTGGGTGTTGAAGCGAATGGAACCGCCCCAGAGAGACACCATCAAGCAGGTCAGCAGCACCACGGACGGCACCGAGATAAGAACGGTGGTGATCTGGAAGTAGGTGGACATCATGGTGCCCATGCCGGTGAGATACATGTGGTGAGCCCAGACAAGGAAACTGAGGAAGCCGAGTGTGAGCACGGAATACACCATCGACTTGTACCCCCAGAGCGGACGACGAGCATTGCAGGGAATGATGTCGGTCAGGATGGCGAATGCAGGAAGAATGAGCACGTACACCTCAGGATGGGCGAGGAACCAGAACAGATGCTGGTAGAGCAGCGGGCTGCCACCACCGGAAATGTCGAGGTGTTTGCCACCTTCCATCAGGCCAGTTGGCAGGTAGAACGAGGAACCAAACACGCGGTCAGAGAGCTGCAGGATGGCCGCGACTTCGAGGGGTGGGAAAGCAAGCAGGAGCAGGAAGGCGGTGACGAACATCGCCCAGCAGAAGAAGGGCATCTTCATCCATGCCATGCCTTTGGTGCGCAGGTTGATGATGGTGGCGATAAAATTAACGGAGCCGAGGAGGGAGGCGGAGATGTTGAACACCATCGCCATGAGCCACCACATGTGGCCGTGGCTCCAGATGCTTGTCACACCGACATTCGTCGTGGATGCGAGCGGGGAATACATCGTCCAGCCTGTCTGCACCGGGCCGGTGCCGACGAAGAAGCTGTACATCATCAGAATGCAGCTGATGAAGAAGAACCAGTAGCTCATCATGTTCAGGCGGGGGAACGCCATGTCGATGGTGCCGATCTGGAGAGGCATGACGAAGTTGCCGAAGGCGGCGAAGCCAAGGGGCACGATGCCGAAGAACACCATGACCGTGCCGTGCATGGCACCAAGCATGTTGTACAACTCACCGTTCAGGGAACCGTCGGCGTTCAGCCAGCGGCCAAACATCTGCTCAAAGAGGTCTCCGATGAGGGGCAGGTGGCGAATCACCTCGACCGCCGGCACCGGGATGCCCGGATAGGCGATGCTCCAGCGCATGAGCAGCATGAGGAAGAAGCCAAACAGAAGGAAGATCAGGCCGGTGAGACCATACTGCAGACCGATGGTCTTGTGATCCGTGGAGAAAACGTACTTCCAAATGAAGCTCTGTTCATGATGCCCGTGTGCATGGTCGTCATGCGAGTGGTCGTGGGCGTGATCGTGAGTGGTGGCGGCGGCGCTCATAGGCTGGGGGTCAAAAAGGGATCAGAGGGGGTGGGCGTTCGCGAAGTCGAACTCGAAATCAGCGGTGGCCTTGCCGCCACGGACGGTGACGGTGTGGGTGATGCTTTGCGAAAACTGCGGATGCCAGGCTTCAACGATGTATTCGCCATCGGCGAGCGCACGGGAGATGGAGAAACGGCCGTCGGTACCGGACACTGCACTGTGAGCACCTTCATGCACAAAGACCCAGGCGTTCATCCAGCGGTGTACGTCACATTCAAGGCGGTAGATGCCCGGAGTGTTGAAGGTCTTCACATTTTCGTCGCCGCGTGAAGGCTGCCCGAAGTTGTCGATGTTCGCGCCTTTGCCCTGGGCATCATATCGAGCGACGCGGATGTTGTGGAAGGTCAGGTCACTGTTGTGAAAGCGGACATCCTGTCCGGCTTGAATCGACACAGTGTGGGGAACGAACTCGCACTTCGTCTGGTACACCAAAGGAGCAGCGGAGTGATTGCTGGCGCGCTGGCTGCCACGCACGGTGATCACGGTGTCAGCGAGGGAGCCATCAGCAGCCACTTTCCAAGTGGAATCAATGATGTCTCCATGGCCGGTGCAAAACGGATTGCCACCGACATCGACGACTTTGCGCAGCGCAGCGGCATCGGCCCCTTTGAGCGTCACCTTGCCGGTGATGCTGGGAGTTTCGGCGATCTCGACGGCAGGAGAGAGTTTCACCTCGGCGGCAGCTTCAGGCATCTTGCCGCAGCTCACGTTCGCAATCAGCATGACGGCTCCAAAGGCAGCCCAAGGTGCCTGGCGGGAGACGGTTTGCTTCACACGGGTCATTGCAGTTCGAAATTACTTGGCGGCAGGTGCGGCGGCAGCAGTAGCGCCAGGACCGGCGGGGATTTCTCCGGGGACATTCTTTTGAGCAAAAGGCTCCAGCTCGGTGACAGTCCACTGCGAGGCGCGTTTTTCTTCATCGCGCACCTTCTGCACCATTTCCTTGGTGATCATGGAGGCTTCATTGCCCCAGGAGTTACGAACGAAGGTCAGCACGTTGGCGAGATCTTGGGAGGACATCGTCGCACCAAAGGGCTGCATGCCGCCGGGGGTGTTGAAACCCTGGCCGTTCACCGTGACAGGACCGACAAGACCGTGCTGGACGATGCGGATCAGGCGCTCCGTGCCACCCACAACATACTCAGACTTGGCCAGTGGAGGAAACTGACCAGGAAGCCCGCCGCCGTTGCCCTGATGGCAACCACCGCAAACTGCGTAGCCGCTGGAGCCTTTTTTCATTGCCATCGCAAAGGGGTCCAGTGCAGCACCAGCACCAGCGCCGCCTGGACGTGGGTCTCCGCCACCAGCGGCGGCGAATGGATTGCTGACGTTGAAGCTGAAGCCGCCAGTCATCGGACCAAGCTGGCCGCCAGCGATGATGGCAACGAGCATGAGCAAAAACATCGCCCACAGGGGAGCGGGCTGGCTTTCGGGAGCGAGATCTTCCTTCTCGCGCTTCACGGCGGAGTGAAGGCGGTCAAGATCGGTGCTGTCTGGATGGGCGGGTGCGCTCATGGGGGCGTGCGGGTCGCGAGAGGGGGCTACTTTTTGGCAGGAGAGGCAGCGACGGCTGCGCTCTGTCCGGGGACGGGATAATCCTTTTTCAGGGAGAGAAGGTATTCGACGAGGCGTTCGGCTTCTTCCGTCGGAACGACTTCATAACCGGCAGGCGGCGCGAACTTCTTCGGCAGCTTCACAGCATGCTCGGAAACAGGGCCTTGAATTTTCTGCAGGGTGAAGAGACCGGTGTAGGCGGGCATCGTGCTCCAGTCGTGGATGGAACGCGGTGAGTAGAGATGCTGGTAGAGAGCGGCTGCAGACGGTGCACGCCAGCCGTAGTTGGCGAGGTCTGGTCCGACACGCTGAATGCCGAGCAGTGCGTATTTCTCCCCGAGGTAGTCACCCAGAACGTTGGAGCGAGCTGGAGTGGTGGGGCGGGCTTCCTGATCCTGACCCCAGCCTTTGTACCAGCCATCGAGACCGAGCTGAACCGGACGAATCATCTGTGTGTGGCACTGATTGCAGCCCTCACGGATGTAAACGAGCTGGCCCTGGCCGTTGATGGGGGCAGGTGGGAAGAATCCTTCGACGCCGTCCTTGTCCTTGTCATAAGCGACAGGGGTGAGCTGTTCGTACTGCATCGCCGGAAGAACGATGAGACACAGCCATGGCAGCCCGAAAGAGGCGGCGAGACCGAGAATGAATGTGCGGAAGTTCATTATGCGTGGGCTTCGTGGGGAAGAGCTTGATCGCCGTGGTCGTGTTCAAGCAGAGTCGGTGCCGAACTGCGGCGACCCAGACCTGCGACCATGAGCAGAAGGTGAAGAAGGAACATGAAGTTGGAGAAACTGATGAGGCCCCAGGCCACCGCACGCGAGACCACGTAAGGGCGGGAATTGATCACGTGATTCATGAATGTCTGGTCCCAATGCTCAGGATCGTTCAGATCTGCACCCTGCTGCCAGCCGGCCACGAGGCTCATGATGACGATGGTGCCGATGCCGTAGACCGAGAACCAGAAGTGATTGCGGATCAGGCGGACGCTGAGCCATTCACAACCGGAGAGACGAGGCACGATGTAGTAGATGGCACCAAACACGCACATGCTGAAGAAGCCGTACAAGCTGACCACCTGGAACGAATA
The DNA here is from genome assembly GCF_044373815.1 of Prosthecobacter sp. Lineage (GTDB taxonomy): Bacteria > Verrucomicrobiota > Verrucomicrobiia > Verrucomicrobiales > Verrucomicrobiaceae > Prosthecobacter. Next base: position 9,115 of record NZ_JBIPNG010000177.1, read on the forward strand.
CCAAGACTGGGTGAACTGCAGGTTGGCACCGGTCCAGAACGCTGAGTTCATGGCAAGAACCAGACCCGACACAGGATAGAACAGGGCTCCGAAGAAGATGAAGCGGAGAGTTGGGCTGGCGGCCACAGAGCTGTGCTTGCCGAGGGTGGTGAGGTGATGATTCAGACCCACGAGACCCACCGGAATGAGGAGGAGCACGCCGGCGCAGGCACCGACTGAAGACATCCAGGCTGGCAGTGGGCCACCCATGAATTTTTGCATACCAGTCCAGCCACCAAGGATGGCGAGGCTCCAGAAACCGGCGGATGCCAGCTGTGCCGAAGCAATGGGCTGGCCGGTGATTTTTGGAATGAAGTAATAAGCTGAGCCGACACCCACGGGGACGAAGAAGAGCAGGATCACCGCGTGGATGTACCAGGCGTCAATACCGGCACCGATGGCACCCAGACCTGGCAGGCAATGGAGGGCAACGTTGGCGGTGATGAAGATCCATGGGAACCAGAAGCAGGCACCAAGGATGTACCAAGTGCTGACCATGAAGCCTTCAGGGCGGAAGGCGCGGCCAAACATGCGGGCGATGGGCCAGGCATAGCAGAGGAAGCAGGCCAGCAACACGGGCCAGACGAACTTCGGCATTTCAAGCCACTCGATCGAGGTGCTCTTGCCCATGAGGATGGCAATGATGCCGAAGGTGATGGTGATGTTCCAAAACACGCCAGCGGTGATGAGGAGGCTCTTGCCGCCCTTCAGTTCCTGACCGGAGCGGCGTGCCATGATCCACAGCATCACGCCCAAAGCGGCCTGAATGCCCCAGCCATAGACGAGCGCATTGATGTGTGCAGGCTGCAGGCGACCATAAGTGATATAAGGGCAGTCTCCCAGAAACTCAGGCTCCACCAGCTTGATCGCGGCGAGAACGCCGAGCAGCGTGGAAAGCATGAGCCAGAAGGCTCCATTGGTGAAGAGGAAGAGCACAGGTCCTTTCACCGACTTGTCGATCGCCGCGCGGCGAAGGTTGTCGGCCTGAAGGTCTGTGTCAGGAGTGGCGGGAGTGGTCTGCATGACTTACTTGGGCGAAGCGGGTGCGGCAGGGGCTGGTGCGGGAGCTGCGGGGGCAGCAGGAGCCGGTGCTGCAGCAGCGGCCTGTTTGAGCTGAGTCGGTGAACCGGGGACAACCTGAGTGCTCACAGCGGCCTTCTTGGCACCGAGTGCAGCGAGCGTCTTCGTAAAGACCGAGTTCTTCTTGGCTTCGTCGTTCAGGCCAAGCTTGGCGATGTTTTCAGACTGCGCCTTCAGGATCTCAGCGGTGTAGTCGCGGCGTTCCTGTTCGCGCGGGTCAAAGCCCTGCTTCGAATCAGTGATGGACTGGATGATGATGAAGAGCACGGCGAAGCCTGCGAAGGCTCCGAGCACCCACACAAAGGTGGCACCGGCTTTTTTAGGTTGATCGGGCTGCGACATGGAAAATCGGGGAATCAGTTGATGACGTTCACGGACTCGAGGAGGCGCGGGTCACGCCATGGATACAGGCTGTATTTGGCCAGGCCACGGAGGTAGAGGAAGCCCATGATGCCAAAGACGGCGCAGAAAGCAGCGATGTCCTGCACCCATGCGTAGGGGACCAAGACGCCGACTCCAAGGGACGGGCCACGCTCAGGGATGACATTCCAGTAGATGTCCACCACGTGCATGAAGAGGATCCAGATACAGCCAAGGCTGATCACCACGGGGTTCTTTTTGCGCTTCTGTGAGAGCAGGAAAAGGAAGGGAACGATGAAATGCCCGAGGAGGATGAAGATGGAGACAGCCTGCCAGCCTTCCGTATTACGGATGAGGTAGAAGCGGGTTTCTTCCGTGATGTTGGCGTACCAGATCAGGAAATACTGGCTGAAGGAAATGTAAGCCCAGAACACCGTGAAGGCGAAGAGCAGCTTGCCCATGAGATGGTAATGCTCATCCGTGACCACCTTCTGCATGTAGCCCAGGCCGCGCAGCCAGGTGACGACCAAGATCGACAGCGCCATGGAGGCCCAGGCACAGCCGGCAAAGATGTACACACCCCACATGGTGGAGAACCAGTTGTAGTCCAGGCCCACGAGCCAGTCGAAGGCTGCGAAAGTGACGGTCAGGGCGAAAGGCAGCAGCACGATGCAGGAGAACTGACGGGACCAGATGGTGTGCTTGATGTCGCCATCCTGCTCCTGCTGGAGTGATTTACCACGCAGTGTGCGGGCAATGAACCAGAGGACAAGGAAGTAGAGTGCGAAGCGTGTGTACCAGGAGAACCAAGTGTTGAGGTTCATGTAACCGAACTTGGTCACAAGCACATGCAGATGGGGATTTTCCACGGCCATGTGATGCAATGCCTGCTTCACGGTCGTTGGATGATCGGCATGGGCGGCATGCTCAGCAGCCGTGCGATGGTGACCCATCCACTCATAGAGCGGCTTGTTCACCGCAGTGATGAGAAGGGGAGAGGCAAGAATGGCCAGAGGGACCACCATGTTGGCCAGGTTTTCCCAGATGCGGCGCACGGCGACACCCCAGCTTGAATTGGAGGCGCTGTGGAGAAGGATCCAGAAGCAGCCGCCGACCACGAAGGTGAAGCAGAAGAAGACGGCGAACAGCCAGGAGTAGGCAAAGGTATCCGTGTTCTTGAAGAAGAACCAAATGGAAGCCAGGGAACCGAGCCCGCCGAAGAGGCCGAGCGTGCCAATGAGCTTGCCGCCCTTGGCTGGTTCGAATTTTTCTCCGCCCTGGGGCAGATCGTTAAATGTGACGTGGTGACTCATGCCGGGATTCGCGTGATCGTGCCGTTACTGGAGGGGAAGGGTGACGCCAG
>NZ_JBIPNG010000178.1:0-11920 GCF_044373815.1 Prosthecobacter sp.
TTCGCGTGAATTCGGCATCGACTGGACCGGCACTTTGGAGACGGGCACATTCCGCCAGGTGAGCAAGGTCACACCCAAGGTCACCGAGTATGTGGGCACGGATGGCGTCGTCTACAAGGATAACTCGCTGGATGTCGAATACACACAGACGCCCACAACCGGCGGCTTCCGCACTGATCTGGCTCCTTTGCTGACAGGCGTTAATTTGAACAATGTGGGCAGTACACTCGGCTTTCCCGCCACGAGCATTCTGAGTGCGCAGGATGTGAACGTGAAACTGCGCGCGATGATGCGCGATCAGGAAACCAACACCACGTCCTACCCGCGAATGGTGACCCTGAGCAACCGTGAGGTGGCCATCCGTGCGGTGGTGAACCAACCGGTGCTGGACGCGAGCTCCACGGCGAGTTCAGGATCGGTGGGGGCGACCACGACCACGAAGGTCGCCTATCTGCCAATCGGCACCGTGTTGAACATCCTGCCCAAGCGCATGCAGGGTGACAAGGTGCTGCTGAACATGGCGGTGACCGTTTCAAGCATCATCGGTACGCAGGTCATTTCCGGCAATCCGTATCCCATTGCTTCGTCACGCGTGTACAGCGCGCCGGTGGAGATTGATTCGGGATACACGGTGGCGGTGGGCGGACTGGATGAGGCCACTGAAAAGGAGTCCGAGGCAGGTGTGCCTTTCCTGAGCAAGATCCCAGGTCTCAAGTGGCTCTTCGATTACAAGAGCCGGAGCAAGAATCACAAGAGCCTCATGCTCTTCATCACCCCGACGATCATTGATGGACGCAACGGCGGCCTGCCGGCGGAGCCGCAGTCAGTGGTGCCGCTGAAGCCGCATCTGGCCGGCAAGCCGAAGGTCGACACCAACAGCGGTGCGCTGGTTGGTGGCAGCAGCGCACTGCCGAAGACGGTGGAGTATCTCTCGCGCGAAGCTGAGATCCTGGGCAACACGATCAAGGAGAGCCGGATCACTCCTGAAGTGAGGACGAAACTCAAGGAACTCAAAATCGCCGTCTCACGTGTCGAAGAACAGTGTGACAACATGAAGCTCTCGGAGCCCGCACAGTTTGCCATGATCGACCAGCATCAGCAGATGCTTAAAACGATCCTCAAGCGCCTGGAGTCTTTCGCGAGCATCCTGTTCAAGAAGGAGCACTTCTAAGTCAGCGGGTGGCCACGCGCTGAAAAACGCGTGGTGTTTCGCTGCTGGCGCTCTTGGGTTTGGGCGCGGATTTAGGATCCAGATTTTGGGTGAGAGCTTCAGGGCTCACGACCGATTCGACGCCTTTTTCAGGCACTTCGACCTTCGTCACCCAGAGCAGGGCATTGAGCACGGCTTTGCGCACGTTGTCGTTGCCCCAGTTGGCATGGAAATGACCGCCGGTGAAGCCGAAGCCGCGTCCGCCGTCTGCACGTTCAATGGTCCACATCATGGTTTCGGGGCTGCCTTTTTCCGCCTGGATGTGGGGGTAGGGGCCTTTGGGGGCCACGTAGGGGCCGTCACGGGTGGCGTCACTGGGAGTCGCCACGAGGATGGGGACAAACTTGGCTGCGCCATCTTGTGCAGGAGTCACGCCGTGGCCGAAGGCAGGACGGAAGCGCATGTGGATGTACCATTCGTCTTTGGTGGCGAAGGGCAGCACTCCGTTTGAGATGGGGTGTTTTGGCAGGGCCGTGTAGTTTGCGTCCCAGATGGGGTTGCAGGAGTAGGCGTTTTCATAATGTCCGCCGAGCCATTCCTGGAATTCTTTGCCGGCCTGTCCTGCCACGACTTCGACGCCGTAGTGCATGCAGCCGAAGCCGACTCCTTTCGCGGTCAGCTTGCGGAGTGTTTCGAGATGGCCGTCCACCACGGCAGGGTGCTTGCCGCCACCGTCGGAGTAGATGACCACTGCGTCCGCGTCTTCGAAGGTCTTTTCATCACTGACCCAGCCCATTTCGTGGCGGTCCACGACCAGATTGGGCACGCTCTTGAGGCATTGCTCAAGCAGCATGGTGCCTGCGCGGAATTCATGCATGCCCGGAGGATGCGATGGCTTGCCTGCGATGAAAACGAGCTTCTGTTTGCCCTCGGGTGTGACTGCCTGGAGTGAAACAACGGTGGCGAGGAGGGCTGCGAGCAATGGGACTGGCTTCATAGGTTGGGTGGAGAGACGCGCATCATTCCCATCCTCCGACTCAAATCAAGAGCCGAAGCCGTGGATCATGGGCGGCATATTATCTTACGACCTGAAACTCGGGGAGCATGCAGACGGCCCAGAGCAGGTCTTCGAGGGACTGCTGCGTGGGCTTTTCACCGATCAGGCTTTGGGCCGTGGCGAGTTCGCTGGCGGAGGGCTCGCGGCAGAGGGCCTGGTGGTAGAGGTCGGTGATCAGAGAGGCTGGTGATTGGACGTGTGATGCCAACAAACGCTGCGCTCCTTTGGTGATGCTGGTGGAGAGGATGCTGCCGTTTGCGAGGTCGATGGCCTCCAGTGTGGTGAGGTCATTGGGGCGGGCGGTGACGATCTGGTCGCGGTTTGGACGGCCCAGCGTGCGCATGAGGAAATCCGATTTCATCAGCGAGGCGCGGATCATGCGATCTGAGGCGGCGGCTCCCTGGGCGAGCAATGAGGTCGCCTGGGCATTGATGGTCTGCTGCCATGCGCCGAGGGCTTCCACGACGGTGATGGGTTGCCAGTTCTTGGGGTCGAAGGCCGCGATGCGGCCTTCCTTGGTGGGCGGAGCCTGTGGCGTCCACTCCCAGGAGGAATCGCTGCTGATGTTGGTTTCCTTGCCTGCGGCATCGCGCACGCGAGCATCGAAGAAAAATCCGGCGGGGTTGGGGCCTTTGCCGGCGTTGGTGGCGATCACGAGGATGGAGTTCGCGCCTTTGCGCAGTGCGGTTTGCAGCGGCACGGCGGCGAGCTTGGTCCAGTCATCTCCGGCGCTGACCTTGCGGTTGTTCACGAACAAGGTGTAGCCGTTGTCGCAGGTCACCACCGCACTGGCACTGGCGGGATCGGTGTCGAGTTTGATCGTTTTGCGCAGGGTGATCGTTTCGCCGGAGGGCGGGGTGCTGCCGGACTTGGCGCTTTGGCCCCAGATCCACTGGCCTTGGATCTTGATCTGTTTCGCGAGTTCCGGATCGACTTTGCCGCGCAGGACTCCAGCATCCATCTTTGAGGGTGCTGCCCCGGTGATCTGCCAGATTGCATCGACAAACTGCTCGGCGGTGAGGCGTTTTGCGCGTGGGCCGGCATAGACGTAGCCGTGATCGTCGATGCCTTTGGTCATGACCTGGGAGTGAGATTGATATGCCTGCGAAGTGGTGATGAGGGCGAGTGTCTGCTTCAGATCATACTCATGCTCGGCAAGATGCGCGGCCAGGTAGTCGAGCAGGTCCGCGTTCCATGGCTCCGTCTGCATGGCATCTGCGGGATGGACGATGCCGCGTCCCATGAGGCGCTGCCACAAGCGGTTTACGATGGTGCGTATGGTGCGACCGTTCTGCGGATGCGTCATCAGGGCGGCAAGTTGTTTCAAGCGCTCCGGTTGTGCCGCTTTCGGATCAATCTGGCCGATCTCTGGAAACAACCATGACGCCACGGCCTGCTGGCCGATGGGTTTGTCACAGCGGTTGATTTCCAGCGGGCGGCTGGAATAGATGGCGGCGAGTCCGTAGGCTTCGCTGAGTTTCCAGCGGTCGATGAAGCTGTCATGGCATGATGCGCACTTCATGTTGATGCCGAGGAAGCTCTGCGAGACGCTCTGGGCGAACTGGATTTCCACGGTCTGCCCGGCGCTGACATCGCCGCGCCATTTGATGCCGTCGATGAATCCACGGCTCTCATCATTCGGGGGCGCGATGAGTTCGCGTACGAACTGGTCGAAAGGCATGTTGGTGATCAGCGCATGGTAAAGCCAGTTGCTGATCTGCTTGCGCCCGCCGGTGACGAAGCCGGTGCCTCCGTAATCATTGCGCAGGAGGTCGTTCCAAAACGTGAGCCAGTGCTCGGTGTAGTCCATGTCACGCTTGAGCAGGGACGCGATCAGACGGGCGCGTTTGTCGGCGGAGGTGTCTTGGTTGAAAGCTTCCAGATCCTTGGGCGAAGGCAGCAGGCCGATGAGATCCAGAAAAGCCCGGCGCACAAAGGTGGCATCGTCGATGGCCGCAGGGCGGGGGAGTTTCTTTTGGTCGAGGTATTGATCAAGAATGCGGTCGATGGGGTTGCTGCGTCCCTCTACCACAGCGGGCAGAACCGGCATGCGGGGTTTGAGCGGCGGCTCATATGCGGGTTTCTTGAAGGCAAAGCCCTCCTCCCACGTGAGGCCTTCATCGACCCATTGTTTCAGCAGCGCGATCTGCTCGGCAGGCACACGCTTGCCCTTGGGTGGCATCTGCTCATCGGGATCGGTGGAGAGGATGGCCTTGATCATGGCGCTCTCCGCGCTTTTGCCGCTCACCACCACGGCACCGTCTTCGCCGCCTTCCAGCAGGGATTTACGATCATTGAAGGAGAAGCCGCCCTTTTTTTTGTCACCCGCATGACACTCGGCGCAGTGCTCCCGCAGGATCGGGACGATCTGGTGGGAGAAATCGACGGCGGCGGAGGCAGCGAGGCTGGCGGAGAGCTGGAGGAGAATCGAAAGTCGCATTCAGAAACACGAACGTGTCACGAAGATGGAATCTCGCGGGTTGCTTGCGGGATGTCCGCAAAAGTAGGCCCTGAGCCCCATGCTCGCAGCCTGTGCTGGAGTCTTTGCCTGGTTGACTCAACATCACCCTCGCCTCATTGCATCATGGAGATGCGATGAGTGAGCTCATCAAGGAGCCGGTTCGATTTTTACCGATGACAGAATGTTTTCGGCGATGGCACGTCCCGCTTTGGATTTGCTCGAGAAGATCACCTGGACCACCCACATCTCCTCCCCGTTGAGGATGAACAAACTTTCGGAGAGAAGTTCACTGCCTAAGCGAGTGGCGGAGAAAGAAGCCCGTTTGGCAGGAAAGGAGGAGACCTTTGTGTCATTGACCTGCTGCTGAGGATTGGTAATGCCCTCAAGGGCGGACACCGATTTCAAGGTGCCGGCGACCGCGCCGTCCAAGTTGAGCGTTGTTCCCTTGGCATAGCGAATCTTGTTCACGCTCACCTCCATTTCATCTGCGGCTTTGCCTTGGAAACTTTTGGCCGTAAGCACCGCTTTGAGCTCAAGCTTGTATGGCTTTACGACCAACGGAATGGGGCATGCCACGCTGAGGCCCTCCAAATGCTGCGTTTTGGCCATCATACCTGCTGCCGTGACGTCGATGGTGCCAGTCAAGCTGGAGGTGCCCAGGTCAAACTGCTCCTGCAGTGAAGGTGGCAGCTGCGAGGCCGGTACGTTTCCCATGCCTGCCGAATGCATGAATGACACTTGGGTCTCTTCGATCTTCCGAACTTTGGCATCCTTTAAAATCCTGCCATCGGTGAGCTTGATTTCAGGGAAAGTCAGGCTGGCTGCATTGGTTCGCACTTTGTTTGCGGCATCGTTTATGGCAGCGGCCAGGATCGTAAATTCCTCCAAGGCAACTTTCAGGTTTTTCTCCCCGTTTTCCTTCTGTTGTTTGAGCACGGCTGTGGTGGCGGCCGCCTGATCTGCTTTGATCTTGAGAGCTTCATATTTTATCCATTCATCCTTGCCGTAAGCCAGGGATTCCTGTGTCTGGGGGAACTCAGCTCTGAGCTGCAGCAACTCTGTTTTGGTCTTTTCGATTTTGTGGTAGCAGTCAGCGCCGTAAAATGCGCCGCCGACGGCAGCCAGGAACAGGATGATTTTTACAAAAGTCATGATGAGCTGGGAGGGTGAGAATGAGATCAGCGCAGATACTTCGCCTTATAAGCCTCGACTTTGGGGCGTAATGTTTTGACCGCGTCCTGCAGGCGTGTGGATTTGCTGTTAAGCTCGCTGACTGCCTGAGTGAGTTCTGTGTTGGCTTTTTCGGAGGCTTTCAGCTGGACTTCAAGCGTGGCTGCCGCAGCGGGAAGGTTTGGTGTGACATTGTTTATTTTGACCTGATAGGTGTCCAGTTCCGCCTTGACTTGATTGATTGCGATCTGCAGATCATTCTTTTCTTTTAGCAGGGCGTCTTTCTCTTTGCAGGAGCAAAGCAGCAGAGACACGAGGATGCCCCCGGTGACTGCCCACTGCGAGGAAGATTTCCGCTTGAACTGAAGCGCCGCTGCCGGGGTTGAAACTAAACGGTCTGACTCATTAAACATAAAAAATGAATTGAGGTTATTCTCGGTTTAATCCGCAGATTTCAATTAGCGTCAACAGCATTGATCGAAGTTTTTCCAATCCCCCCACGCCAAAAGACTGCCTGCGGACTCTCCGTGACACCATGTCTGCGCATGGCTGCAAGATGTCCCTTTGTCCTGTCGTTCGGATTCGTCCCATGAAGTTTCTCCCTCTTGCCGTTGCCTCGTTGCTCGTCGTCTCGCTTGCCCATTCTGCTCCGCAGGATGACCAGTATGTCCTCGGACCTGATTCCCAGGTCAAGGAAGGCGTGCCGCAGGGGAGGGTGACGCAGATGCCGGCGTGGACGAACTCGAAGATTTATCCGGGGACGACGCGTGACTGGTGGGTGTATGTGCCTGCGCAGTACAAGGCCGAGACGCCTGCCAATGTGATGGTGTTCTGCGACGGCGGCGGCTTTGTGAAGAACGACGGCCAGTTCCGCGTGCCGGTGGTGTTCGACAATCTCATCGCCAAAGGCGAGATGCCGGTGACGATCGCGATCTTCATCAATCCCGGCGTGTTTCCCGCGACCAACCCGAAGGAGAAGGCGCGCAGCAACCGCAGCTTTGAGTACGATTCCCTGGGTGATCTGCACGCCCGTTTCCTGATCGAAGAAATCCTGCCTGAAGTGGCCAAGACCTACAAGCTGACCGACGACCCAGAGGGCCGTGGCATCTGTGGCAACAGCAGCGGCGGCATTTGCGCCTTTACCGTGGCCTGGGAGCGCCCCGATGCCTTCCGCAAGGTGATCAGCCACATTGGTTCCTTCACCAACATTCGTGGCGGCTATGTTTATCCAGCCTTGATCCGCAAGGCGGAGAAAAAGCCGCTCAAGGTTTTCCTGCAGGACGGCAAGAACGATCTCGACAACCAGTTCGGCAACTGGCCGCTGGCGAATCAGGACATGGCCGCCTCGCTGAAGTTTGCGGGTTATGATTTTCAGTTCGTGCTTGGCGAAGGCACGCACAATGGCAAGCACGGTGGTGCCATGCTGCCCGACACGCTGCGCTGGCTGTGGAAGAAATAAGTGTGAACTTTGAACATCCCATCTGAATTCAGAGCCATCATGAAACGCACACTCCTTTCCCTCTGCCTCCTTTCCTCCTCGCTGTTTGCTCAGGACACCTCGCTGCATGACTACCTGATCGAAGGTGAGTCATGGCGTGAAGTCGCGGGTGGGTATGTCTTCACCGATGGGCTGTGCTGTGACGCGGCAGGCAATCTGTTCTTCACCGATGTGAAAGGCGGCAAGGGCATCTACAAGCTGGATGCCGCCACGGGGAAGGTGGATTTGTTTCTCGACAATCTGCCTGGGATCAGCGGGCTGCAGATCGGCCCGGATGGTCGCTTCTATGCCTGCCACAACAAAGAGGGGCGCATCATCGCCATCACGATGAAGGGCGAGGTGGAGGTGCTGCTCACGGATGTGAAATGCAACGACCTCGTCGTCAGCAAAACGGGGAACCTGTATTTCACGGAGACACCCACGCAGCGCATCCATCTCATCACCAAGGACAAGAAGCATATCATCGCGGATGAGGGGCATGTGGTGAAGCCGAATGGAATCACGATTTCCACGGATGAGCGCACGCTTTTTGCTTCTGAATACGGTGGCAAGCATGTCTGGGCATGGCGTATCGAGGACGACGGCACCCTGACCGGCGGCGCGCCCTACATGACGATGTGGCTGCCTACTGGCAAAGAGTCCGCCGCAGGTGATGGCTCGACGACGGAGGCTAACGGCCGCACCTTTGTCACCACCGAACTGGGTGTGCAGATTTTCGACACGGCAGGGCGTCTGGCAGGGATCATTGCCAAACCGGAAGCGAATGGGAAAGTCGTCAGCGTTGAGTTTGCTGGCAAAGATCACGACATCCTCTACGTGGCCGGCGGCGAGAAGATCTATGGCCGCAAGGTCAAGGTGAAGGGGTATTTCGGGAAGTAAGGGGGGGGCTCGCGTGGCCCGAGAGGATAGGTCTAATAGGACCTATCTGTGGCTGGCTCTTGGCTTGCTCCATCGCGCTCACGCGCTAGCTTTCCGCGCATGTCCCTCGACACCATCAATTCCCTCATTCATTCCGAATCCGCACGGCCCGGCATCATTGCCCGTGGCTGGGTGCGCACGAAGCGTGACTCCAAAGCCTGCTCCTTCCTGGAGATCTCCGACGGCTCCTGCTTCAAGGGGCTGCAGGTGGTGGTGGATGCGGCGCTGCCTTCGGCGGACCTGCTGCCGCGTATTTTGACGGGTGCCTCTGTGGAAGTGACGGGGGATCTGATTGCTTCCCCCGCAGCCGGGCAAAAGTGGGAGATGCAGGCGAAGGAACTGCGCCTGCTGGGCGAGGCGGATGCGACTTATCCGCTGCAAAAGAAGGGGCATACGCCGGAGTTTCTGCGGACCATTGCGCATCTGCGGCCGCGCACGAATCTGTTTGGCAGCGTGTTCCGCGTGCGCAGCAAGATGGCCTACGCCGTGCATCGTTTCTTTCAGGAACGCGGTTTCTTCTACGTGCACACGCCCATCATCACCAGCAGCGACTGCGAAGGGGCAGGGGAGATGTTTCAGGTGACGACGCTGAAGCCGAACACACAGACGAAGCCCGAGCAGGATTTCTTTGGGCGTCCGACCTACCTCACTGTCAGCGGCCAGCTTCAGGGCGAGGCTTTTGCCTGTGCGCTGGGGAACATCTACACCTTTGGTCCCACGTTCCGCGCTGAGAACAGCAACACCACGCGCCACGCGGCGGAGTTCTGGATGATCGAGCCGGAGATGGCCTTCTACGACCTCGCAGCCGACATGACGCTGGCGGAGGAGCAGGTGCGTTACCTCGTGCAGGCGATGTTTGACGAGTGCCCGGATGAACTGGAGTTCTTCAACAAGTTCATCGACAAAGGACTCATAGAACGCCTCAAGCAGACCCTGGCCAAGCCCTTCGAGCGCATCAGCTACACGGATGCCGTGGAGATCCTGCTCAAGAGTGGACGCAGCTTTGAAAATCCCGTGGTGTGGGGTGAAGGACTTCAGACGGAGCACGAGCGCTACCTCGCGGAAGAGCACGTCAAAGGCCCGGTCACGATCTTCAACTACCCGAAGGAGATCAAGCCCTTCTACATGCGCCAGAACGACGATGGCAAAACGGCAGCCGCCATGGACTTGCTTGTCCCGGGCATTGGCGAAATTGTTGGTGGCAGCCAGCGCGAGGAGCGCCTGGACGTGCTTGAGGCTTTGATGGCCAAGCAGGGGCTGGAGCCGGAAAATTACTCCTGGTACGCTGATCTCCGCCGCTACGGCACTGTGCCGCATGCTGGTTATGGGCTCGGCTTTGAGCGCCTGCTCATGTTTGTCACAGGAGTTCCCAACATCCGCGACGTCATTCCTTTTGCGCGGACGCCCGGACATGCTGCTTATTGAGAAATGAAGAATGACGAACGCAAAATGACGAATGGTCCGAGCCAGCTCTGGATGCTGCTCGTGGTTGTGCTCCTGGCATTCGGCATTCCGCATTCTTCATTGGCCCAGCAGGGGCTGAAGCTTCAATTGGTGTCCGAGCAAACCGCCATCGTGCCTGGCCAGCCTTTCACGGTCGGCCTCTGGCTGGAGCATGATCGTGGCTCTCATACCTACTGGCGTTTTCCCGGCATCGTCGGTGTGCCGACGCAGATGAAGTGGAATTTGCCGCGTGGCTGGAAGGCGGGAGAGCTTATCTACCCTGAGCCGGAGCGCACGCTGATGTTTCAGATCAAGGCGCAGGGCTTTGATCGTGATGTGATGCTGCGCGCGGAGATCACGCCGCCAGCGAATTTGAAGGTGGGTGAAGCCATCACGCTCAGCGGTCTCGCCTCATGGATGTGCTGCGGCAAAACCTGCCACCCGGGATCGATGGAGCTCAGCCTGACGCTGCCAGTGGCTGCGACTGCTGAAGTGAATGCGAAGTGGCACAAGCTGCTGGATGCTGAACGTGCGCGTGCCGAACAGACCAGTGATGCCTGGACATCCAGTGCCAGCGAGAAGGGCGATGCGATTACCCTCGTGCTCAAGCCTGCGACTGCGGAGGCTCGGGTGAGCAAAAGCCAGCGCGAGGCTGATCACATCATTGTCTTTACTGAAGACGGCTGGTTTGATTCGGACAAGCCGCAGAAGGTTTTGCGCGATGCTGAGGGTGGTCTTTCGATCACGCTTATCAAAGCGGACGCTTACATGGGCAACAAGCCACCGAAGACGTTGCGTGTGATCTTGAGGAATGACGAAGGGTGGTTGCAGGGTGGCGGGCTGCGGTGTTTGCAGATGGCGCCACGCATTCAACGAGGAGGTTAGGCCTCTGGCCTGACAGCGGACTGGGGCGTCTCGCCTATCTTCCGATCACGCGGCGGCGATGTGAGGTGCGCTAAAATCCTGGACCAGGGAATAAGGGACAATCACCATGAAGACCGTGAAGCGACAACGATACAGCAATGATTTCAAAGACCGTGCCCTGACACTGGTAGGCCTTGGCAGGCCGGTGCCTGAAGTGGCTGAGGAACTGGGCATCGGCACCAGCATCCTTTACCGCTGGACCCTGGCCCAGCGCCAGGGCGTGCAAGACGTCCCCGCGCAGCTCGGCGGCGTAGTTCAGCGAGCCGTAGGCGAGCTGGACGAAGCCGCCGAGCTGCGCCGCCTGCGCAAGGAGAACGCCCAGCTCCTTTTGGAGAACGACATTTTAAAAAAAGCCGCTGTCATCCTCGGCACGCATGCTCAACCCCAGAGCAAACTCGCGCGATGATCCAGCTGCTTCACACACAGACACAGGCCAGCGTCCGTCAGATCTGCCACGTCCTGATGCTGCCGCGCAGCAGTTTTTACCACGCTGCCAAGGACGTTCCCACCCGGCTTGAGGATCGCCGCCTCGGTGCGCTCATCGAGGAGATCTTCAAACGCAACCGCCGACGCTACGGCTACCGACGCATCGCCGAGGAACTCAAGGACCATGCCATTGTCTGCGCTCCTGCCAGACTGCGCCGCCTCATGCGCCAGAGCGGCCTGCGCGCCATCCAGCCGAAGAACTACCTGCCCAAAACCAGCGATGGCAGGGCTGACCGTCCCTCTGCCAATCTGCTGGCCCAGCAGGCCATGCCCACGAAGCCCAATGAGGCCTGGGCCGGGGACATAACTTTCATCCCAACGACGTCACGGTGGCTGTATCTCGCCGTGGTCATCGACCTGGGCTCGCGCCGCATCATCGGCTGGAGTCTGGACACGCACATGCGTTCGGATCTCGTTGTAAACGCGCTGCAGCAGGCTTTGCAGGCTCGCCCGCAGGCCAGAAGCCAGCACACTCTCTTCCATAGCGACCGTGGCAGCCAGTATGGCAGCTGCTCCTTCAGAGCCGTGCTGGCCGGCGCAGGCATGCGCCAGAGCATGTCGGCACGCGCCAATCCGTATGACAACGCCTGGACTGAATCCTTCATGGGCACCCTCAAGCGCGAGATGCTTCAGGGCGGCTGCTTTGAAGACGCCAACGATGCCAAGCTCGAACTCTTCGACTACATCGACGCCTACTACAACAACAAGCGCAAGCACTCGGCCATCGGCTACCTCACACCCAACCAGTTCGAAACTCAGCACATCAACCTCAACTAATTAAGCGTCCCTGGTCCAATATTGCGTTGCACCTCA
>NZ_JBIPNG010000180.1:0-11901 GCF_044373815.1 Prosthecobacter sp.
CGCCATGGAGGTGCTGGTGTCCAGCATGATGTGCAGGTTCAGCTCCTGAGTTTCCTCATAAAGACGCACGAAGAGCTTGTCGAGCCGCGCATACAAACGCCAGTCGATGGCGCGGTAGTCCTCACGCGGCGTGTAGTGGCGGTAGTCCTTGAACTCCCGCGTGAAGCCCGTGGCGGAGGTCGATTGCGACCCGCGCCGCATCAACTGCCGCCGCTTGCGCAGGCGCAGCGCCAGCACCCTCAGCCGGTCCAGAAAGGAGGCATCGAATAGGTCTTCGCGTTCGAGGGTTTCGGGCATTTAGGTGTGTCGGATCCGGCAATCTTATCGAGAAGTGTGCTCCACGCTCGCGATTGCTGCAAAGATACTCAACGGAATCAACAGGACAAAAATACGCAGCAACCACAGCAGAATGTCAGACTGCGGCTTGTGCGCCTGCGCCATGATTCCCGCAGCGCGCTGCGCCCCCACCACCGAAGCCAGCAGTTCGGAGGTCACGTCCTTGCCGCCCATGCAGTTGGTGTAAAGCGTCTGGATGGTGAAAAAGATGCCCCAGGGAATGCCCCACCAGCCCACCACCAGAGAAAGCAGGGTCCACGGCCAGGCATGCGCGCCCGGCCCATGACCCGCACGAATGTATTGAATGCCCGAGCTCCGCTGGAAGCTGATGACGATAATGGAAAAATTGTAGCGGAAAATCCGGAAGCGCCCGCCGCGCAGCACATCGTCCTCGATCTGCTGGAGGCTCATGCCTTCCGTCCCTGACATCGGGCGTCCTTTGTCGAGCAATGGCTGATTTAAGTAAGCGGAAACGTCGTCTTGAGACCAGGTATCGGTCGTCGCGGGCAAGGAAGGTGCTGTGTTCATGAGGAGTGGCGAGTCCCGTTTGAAGCAGGTTTTTTCAATCCTGGCAAGAATCTCTCTTGCGCTGGCTAAGATTATTTTGGTAAGCAGATACCTGCATGAAAATCCGCCCCCTAAATCACCCGCCGGGCTTCATCAGCCTGGGCTGCCTCGGTTACCTCATAGTCATCGCGCTCCTTTGGGGTGGCGGTCAGGGGGTCTACACGGCGTTGAAGAACCGCCAGCCGCTGCAGATCACGGTGAGTGATTACATTGCGAAGAAGCCGAATGCCGAATGGGTGACGCTGAAGGATGCGCAGCTGAATCTTCTCGAAGCAGCCCACAAAGAGCGGCTCGGAAAAATCTCCGAGATTTTCATTCCCGTGCGCCCCAAGGGTGAATCCACCGATGGCCCGGTGCACATCCTTCTTTCCACCAAAGATGACACCATCGTGGCGGCACTGGAGGACCTCAACAAATCCAGCGGCACCATGAAGGAGGCGCTGAATGCCGCCTCACGCCATGCGGACAAGCTCTTCATGCAGAAAGACGTCTCCGGCCTGATCCGCTTCGGCATTGATTCCGATGACAAGACACGAGCCAAACTGGCCAAGCTGGACATGAAGCTGGCTCCAGATTTCGTGATCATGAACGACGGCGCAGCCCCCAGCCTCTTGGGCAGCATGTCCATGCTGGGCATCGGGGTGCTGATCGGGTTTTTCAAGCTGCGCAAAGCAGGCAAGAGTGAACCGGCAACGCCACCGCCACCAGCCCCCAATTTGCCGCCGCGGGCTTAAAGCATGAGGAATGAATCTCCCATGATGAGGGTTCTGAAGGCCGCGTGAAAATCCGCCCCCTGAACCACCCGGCAGGCTTCACCAGCCTGGGCTTCCTTGGTTACATGGCCATCCTGGCCCTGCTGATCATCGGCGGCCAAGGTGTCTATGTGGCGCTGAAGAACCCAGACCCACTGGAGATCACGGTAGCCGACTACCTTGCCAAAAAGCCGAACGCCGAATGGATGACGCTGAAGGACGCGCAGATCAGTCTGGTGGAGGCAGCCTACAAAGCACGGCTGGGAAGAGTCGCGGAAGTTTTCATCCCGATAAGGCCCATCGGAGAATCCAGGGATGCACCGGTTCACATCCTCCTGTCCACGGAAGATCAAGCCGTCGCGGCCGCCTTGAAGAATCTGAGCCAGTCCAGCACCACGATGAAGAGAAAGGTCGCTGCCGCTTCACAGCAGGCGGACAAACTTTTTATGCGGCAGGACATCACCGGCCTGACCCGCTACGGCATCCTCTACGACCTTTTCATGCGGGCCCGACTGGCCAAGCTGAACATGAATCTGGCTGAGGATTTTGTGATTTTAAATGACGGTGAGTCCCCCAACTTCACGGTGAATCTCTGCATGGTGGGCGCAGGTCTGCTGATCTGGTTTCTCATGCTGTGCCGTGCGCTGAGTGACGCCCTCTGGAGATGGCGCAGACGGCGGGCTTTCCACCGCCAAAGATCGCAACAATGACAGCCTGCCTTCCTCACGCCGCCTGCTGCGCCGGTGTCTTCACCTGATCGAGCAGCTTGGTGATGATGTCGTCCACCTTCACCTGACCGGCTTCGCCTTCGAAGTTCAGGATGATGCGGTGGCGGAGTGAGACGTGGGCGATGGCGCGAATGTCGTCTGTGGAGACGGCGGTGGCGCCCTGGATGGCGGCCCAGACGCGGGCTCCGCGAATGAGGGCCTGCAGGCCGCGCGGACTGGCTCCGTAGGAGACGTAGCGCTTCACTTCAGGAAGCGCATCCGGCTGCTCGGGATGGCTGCTCAAAATCAACCGCGACGCGTAATGGGCCACGGGATCGGCCACAGGAATCTTCGAGAGCATCTGCTGCAGTTCGATGAGCTTCGGCCCGTCGGTCATTGTCGCGAGTTTCGGCTCGGTGAAGCCGGTGGTGCGGCGTGAGATTTCGACGAGCGAATCGAGATCCGGGAACGGCACTTTGATCTTGAACATGAAGCGGTCGAGCTGCGCCTCGGGCAGCGGGTAGGTGCCTTCCATCTCCATCGGGTTCTGCGTGGCGAGAACGAGAAAGGGTTCCGGCACCAGATGGCGTTCGCCACCGGTGGTCACGCAGCGTTCCTGCATCACTTCCAGCAGCGCGGCCTGGGTCTTGGGTGTGGCACGATTGATTTCATCCACCAGCAGCAGGTTCTTGAACACCGGGCCTTTTTCATAGCGCAGCGTGCGGTGGCCTTTCTCGTCTTCACCAATGATGTGCGTGCCCAGAATGTCCGCTGGCATCAGGTCGGGCGTGCATTGCACACGACCGGGCTCCAAGCCGACCACCTGCGAGAGCGTGCGCACGAGGTAGGTTTTGCCGAGACCGGGAACGCCTTCCAGCAGGACATGCCCGCCGGAGAAGATGGCGACCAGCACATCGCTGAGAAGTTCATCGTAGCCGACGATGGCTTTTTGCATCTCGGCCTTGAGGCTGGTGAACAGGGTGCGGAAGTCTGCGTGGTCGGACATGGGGCGATTCTCGCCAGCGGCTCCCATTGCGCAAGGGTGGTTGTCACCTTCGTAGTGATTTCACTTTTTGGCAGCGGCAGGCTTGGGATCCTTGGGGGGTGGTGCTGCTTGCAGCGGCCCCGGTGTACGCAATGGCGTTGACGCCACCGGCTTTTGATAAATGCCGCCTGGCTGCTCCGTCACAGGCGGCAGTCCCAGGGCCTCTCGCAGAAACTTAAGCGAGCGAGGCTGCGATTTTTCACTGGCTGCCAGCAGTGTCCTGACCTCGTCTGCGATCGATTCCACTTCGGCCGGCTGTGACTTGCGCAGCAGGCTCAGCAGCACCAATCCCAGCAGCGCGTTGTCCCGCTCCAGCTGAAGAATTTTCTCGTTCGCATCCTTCAGAATCTGGGCATGACGCACCGAGGTAGATCTGGCGCTCAGCTTCGCGTTCTCAGCCTCATACACGGCCTTGTCGATGCGTGAGTCCTGAAACAAGTCTGCCACATCACCAAAAAATAAGCTGCTAAGTTTCATCACCGATGAGGATTGAGGCTGGCGGCCGATTGTCGATTACAAAGTGACCAGCGGGATTCTCCACGGCGGGTGAAACGAATGGGTAGCCAGACTGGTTGAATCAGACAGGATTAACAAGATTCCCAGAATGACACAGGATTAGAACGTCGTGATTTGAGATCTCGTGCTGAATTGAGCCGATAAGCAAAATTTTGTTAATCCTGCCATCTTATTAATCCTGTCCAAAATTCGACCTCGGATCTCAATGCTGACTCATGGAACCTTGAGTGCGCTTCGGATCAATCCATCTGCACCAAAATCTCGCGCGGCTTGGCGCCTTCACCAGGGCCGATGATGCCGCGGTCTTCGAGGATGTCGATCATGCGGGCGGCTTTGCCGTAGCCGAGGCGCAAACGGCGCTGCAGCAGGCTGGTGCTGGCTTTCTTTTCCTGACGGATCACCTCAAGACACTTCTCCAGGCATTCCTGCTCGTCGGAGCTGACGCCATCTTCATCCCCATCTTCGTCATCGCCAAACTCGCCGCTTTCGTCATCGACTTTGACGTCAAAGACCGGCTTGCCCTGCGCGACGCAATGCTGCACCAGCGCGTGAATTTCGTCATCGGTGACCAGCGCGCCCTGGCTGCGGATCGGCTGCGCACCGCCGGGCGGCACGTAGAGCATGTCCCCTTTGCCGACGAGGTTTTCCGCACCTTTGCGATCAAGAATGACGCGGCTGTCCAGCGCAGATGAAACCTGGAAGGCGATGCGCGTCGGGATGTTCGCCTTGATGACGCCGGTGATGACGTCCGCACGCGGAGTCTGCGTGGCCACGATGAGGTGAATGCCGGCCGCACGCGCCATCTGCGTGATGCGGGCGATGGCCACTTCGATGTCCGCAGGTGCGGTCTGCATCAAATCCGCCAGCTCGTCCACGATGACGACGATGTAGGGCATCGTGTCAGGAATAACAACCTCCTGCCTGCGCGGCGGTGGGGCCTGGGAATCACCCAGCCAGGTGCCGCTGGCATCGCGCAATTCGTTGTCGCCATCCACGGTGCCGACTTCAGCGGTCTTCGGAGCCTCGTTTTCCTGCGCAGCCTCCTCGGCGAAAGCGGCGGAGACACGCGCGTCATCCACTCCGGCCTTGGTTTTCGCCTTGGCAGCAACGGTGGCTGCAGGCACGGGTGCCGCCGCAGCAGCAGCGGCATTGCGCGCACGGGCGGCGTCTGCCTCGGCCTTGCGTTTGATATTGCGGTTGTTGAAGGCTTCGAAGTTACGGCAGCCTTCCTGCGCAAAGATCTGGTAGCGGTTCTCCATCTCCTTAACCACCCAGCGCAGGGCCAGCAGCGCCTTCTTGGGATCTGTCACCACCGGCAGCGCCAGATGCGGCAGCTCCTCGTAGTTCTGCATTTCCACGACCTTGGGGTCGATCATGATGAAGCGCAGCTCGTCCGGCGCAAAACGGCAGATCAAACTCGTGATGATGCTGTTGATGCACACACTCTTACCACTGCCCGTGGCACCCGCGACGAGCAGATGCGGCATGGCTGCGAGATCGCCAATGATCGTCTTGCCATACACGTCCTTGCCCAGTGCGACGGGGAGCTTGGACTTGCCGTTGACGAACACATCGTCTTCCAGCAGTTCACGCAGCGGCACGATGGTCTTCTCCGAGTTTGCCAGCTCGATGCCCACGGTATCCTTGCCGGGAATCGGCGCGAGGATGTTGATTCGCTCCGCGCGTGTGGCGCGGGCGATGTCCGCATCCAGATTGGCGATGCGGCTCACGCGCAGACCATCGACGGGACGCACTTCATAGCGGGTGATGGCAGGGCCACGGGTGATATCCCCCGGCTCCACGCTGATACCAAAACTTGCCAGCGCTTTGACGATGGTGGCCTGAATGCCAAGAAGCTCGCTCTTGTCCGTGGGAGCACGATTCGTTTCCTCCGGCCATTTCAGCAGCTCCATGGAGGGCAGCTTGTAGTCCTTGAAAAGCTTGGTCAGATTTCCCAGCGAGCCATGCGGCGCCTGCTCCATCTTCTGCGCACGCTTCTGTTCCCAGACTTCGGCCAGCTTCGGCTTGTCGCTGCGGTCCTCATGCGCACGGGAAACGGAGGAGTCGATGATCTTCGGTGGTGGCGGATCAAACTTGAGCGGCAGCTCCATGTTGGTGGCCGCAGCAGCAGGCGTGTCCCCGCGCAGCTCCATGCCCTTGTCCTTCTTCTTCCGCCGCAGGCCTTCCGGCACGGGCGTCACGGTGCCAGGAATGGTGTTCGCGGCTTCCTCGGCCAGTTTCTCCAGGATCAGGCGCTGAGCCTCGCGCTCCGCCTTCCAGCGTGTCAGTTCCAAACGAATGTTTTGGATCACCGTCAGGGGGTGCTGGCCGGTCACGAGGAAGAGTCCGCCCATGTAAATGGTGCCGAGAACCAATGTGGCCCCCACCTTGCCGAGCAGATGCTTCAAGAAAGTGCCGCCGATGACATAGCCCAGCCCGCCCGAACCGCCCAATGGGGTGAAATGATCCCGCTCACTGAGCAGGCTCTGCACTTCCAGCAGCGCGGCGCCGCTGATGATCATGACGGCCACGCCCAGCCAGGCGGCGCGGGTGATCTTCATCTTGGAGTGCAGTTTGCAAACGCCAAACCACGTCATGCTGAAGGGCAGCAGATAGGCCGAAAAGCCCATGAGCCAGAGCATGTGCCCCGCCACCAGCGCGCCAATGCGGCCGACAAAATTATGCGTCGTGTCCCCGGAGGATTCCGACAGCGCCAGGAAGGACCAGGACGGCATGTCGCGCGGATCATACGAGATCAGCGCCAGCAGCAGCATGGCCGCCAGCATCAGCAACAGGATGCCGAAGACGTCATTCCATGGGCTTTCCTTCTCGTCCGTAGATCGGGCGCGAGGGGGGCGGGAGGCAGCAGCGGCACGACTCATGACAACAATCTGGTAATTGTGGCAGACGAAATTATTTAAGGCTACCGAAATATTTACCTTGCCTCACTTTTGTGAATCGGCTTCGATCCGTTCCGGGTTGCTGCTTGACCGCAAAAAATCCCGCGAACATCTTTGTCCGTTGCTACGTCACACCACAATCATGAAAAACACCCTCGCCCTCACCCTTGCCGCCGTGCTTGCCCTCGGCGTCTCCGTCACCTCCACCACCAGCGCGCAGGACGCAGGCAAAGTGGACTTTGAAAAGCAGATCCTCCCCATCCTGAAGGAGAGCTGCTTCAAGTGCCACGAGAAGGAGCACGAAGACAATGGCAAGATCAAGAAGCCCAAAGGCGGCCTGCGCCTCGACAGCGCTGCTGCCATCATCAAAGGCGGCAAAGAATACCCGGATGAAAACGTCGTGGCCGGCAAGCCTGACGCCAGCTGGCTGGTGAAGACCATGGCACTTCCTGACACCGACGACCTGGCCATGCCTCCTGAAGGCAAGGGCGACCGTGTCACCCCGGCCAACATCGACCTCATCAAGAAGTGGATCACCGAAGGTGCCAGCTTCGGAGCTTGGAAGGGCGTCGAGTAATTTTTCAGTAACCCCATTCACCACGGAGGGCGGAGCCTTGGCTCCGCCTTTCTTTTTCCCCTTTATGAACACACCTTTTCGTTTCACCACCTGCCGGGCCGGATCTGAAGCCACGCTCAAGCGCGACATCGCCAGCCACTTTGTCGGTGAACTCACGCCTGCGTTCATGAAGCCCCAGTTCATCACCTGGAAGGTGAAGCATCCAGGCTTCAGCCCTCCGAAAAACCTCAGCCACTTTGCCCGCGTCAGCGGCATCTCCCTCGGCCTGTGCAAAACACTGGCCGAACTGGTCGAGCACGCCCGCAGCCTCGGCAGCAAGTCCCTTCGCCTGCACGTCTTCCCGCGCATCACGGCAGAGGACGGTGTGGAAGCCGCCACCTGGCAGCGCATCGACGCACTCACCGCTGAAATCACCACCGCACTCGCACAGGCGGGTGTCGCGCTCGAAACCGCCCCTACCATCGCTCAGGGCGATCTCATTCTCGACGTCATCGTCGGCGAAACGAATGAAGAGCCCCTCTTCCTCGGCTGCCACGAGCATCAACCTGGCATGCATACCGATCCCGGTGGCCTGCCCCGCATCGCGCTGCCAGAAGACGTTCCCTCACGCGCCTGGCTCAAACTCGAACAAGCGCTTGCCTGGCGTGGCTGGGATCAGCTTGATCTGAGCGGGCAGACCGCCCTCGACCTCGGCTGCGCTCCCGGCGGCGCCACCTATGCACTGATTCAACGCGGCATGAACGTTCTCGGCATCGACACCGGTGAAATGGACCCGCGTGTGCTCGAACTCGCCAAAGCCAAAGGTGTCCGTTTCGACCACTGGCGCACTGCCGCAGGCCGGCTCAATCTCACCGCCTTGCCACGCGAAGCCGCGCTGCTGCTGTGTGACATCAATCTCGCCCCGCCGCTGGTGATCCCCGAGATTCAACGCATTCAGGATGCCGTGCAGGCACGGCGGCTGATCCTCACGATCAAGCTCAATACCCCCGCCCTCGAAGACCGAGCCCACGAGTTCATTGACACCATCCGCGACTTCGCCCCTTCCCCCGTGTTTGCCACGCAGCTTGCGGGCAATCGCCGGGAGATTTGCATTTGCGCCGGTTAAGCCCGCAGCGGCACCACCTTGCGGTCCAGATCATGCGTGGCGTGAATGCGGCGCACTGTGCCACTGCGTGAACGCATCAGGATGGAATGCGTTTCCACGCGGTGACCGACGAGCCGGCAGCCGGGCAGCAGGGGGCTGTCGCTGATGCCCGTGGCGCAAAACAAGGCGCTCTCTCCCACGATGAGTTCATGCACGCGGAAGACCTGCTCCATCTCAGCAGCAGGCGTGTACGCCGCGACTTCGGCGCGGTGGGCTTCATCATGAAACCACATGCGCAGCTGCATGTCTCCACCGAGACATTTCAGCGCGGCAGCGGCCAGAATGCCTTCGGGAGAGCCGCCCATGCCCACGTAGAGATCACAGTTGGACTCTGACATCGAGGGCGCGACAGCAGCAGCGATGTCGCCATCCGTCACCATTCTCAAGGCAGCGCCGGAGCGGCGGATCTGCTCGACGATCTCGTGATGGCGCGGACGATCCATGGTTGAAACGACAAGGTCGCGTTCACGCTTGCCCAAGGCCTGGGCCACAAAGGTGATGACATCCTGCAGCGGCATGTCGAGGAAGCAACGGTCTCCCCTGCCCTCCAGCGCCTTCTTCACCGCCGGCCCGTAGGCGATCTTGTGGCTGTAGAAGCTCGGAATGCTTTTCATGGCGCACGGCGCACCGTCAGGAATCTGCGCCGCAGCGATGACAGAGATGCTGTTAGGCAGTCCTTTGGCAATGTTGCTGGTGCCATCAATGGGATCGAGAGCGATATTGAAGCGAGGTGATCCATCGCGCCAGGTCCCTAGGTGTTCACCCACGAAAATGCCGGGCGCGTTGTCCTTGATGCCTTCACCGATCACCACCTCACCACGAATGTCGAGGATGTCGAAGACGCCATAGATCGCGCTGCAGGCGACTCCATCTGCGAGCTCTTTTTCACCCCGGCCAAGCCAGTGGATGGCCTGCAATGCGGCGTTTTCCGTGGCACGCACGAATTCAAATTCGAGGACACGCTCTAAATCGTGAGCACTGCGCAGCGGTGGTAAAGACGTGGACATGGCTCAGCAATGTTGAATGACGAATGACAGAATGACGAACGAAAGAATCACAACTTTTTTGCCCTTTCCCCCAACAAGCTTGTTGGAATCGCCTGCCAGCGCCACTCGCGTTTGATTCGCGGGCATTCGCGCTTCGCGTTGGATCCCGCCTACTTCTGGCAGGTCGGACAAAAAAACGTCGAGCGCTGCCCCTGAACAATGCGCTGGATCTCCGTTTTACAGACGCGGCAGGGCTCACCAGCCCGATCATAGACGCGCAGGGTGAGCTTGAAGTAACCGGGCTCGCCGCTCTCGTTCAAAAAGTCCCGCAGCGTGGTGCCGCCCATTTCGATGGAAGCCGCCAGCACCTCGCGGATGGCCTGCACGAGTTTCCCAAGCTTCGGCTTCGTCACTTTTCCAGCCGCCTGCCGGGGATTGATGCCCGCCATAAACAAGGCCTCGCTGGCGTAGATGTTGCCAACGCCGACCACGACATGAGCATCCATGATGACCTGCTTGATCGCTGCCGTCTTGCCCTTGCAGGCCGCCTGCAAATGCTCCGCCGTGAAGTCATCCCCCAACGGCTCGGGGCCAAGGTCTTTGAGCAGCGCATGCTCCATGGGATCCCCCTCAATCCACAACGCCGCGCCGAAGCGACGCGGATCGTGCAGACGCAGTTGCTTGCCGCCCTCCAGCGTGATGGCCAGATGGTCATGCTTCTTGAAGGGCGTTTCCGCAGGCAGCACACGCAGGTTTCCCGACATGCCCAAATGCAGCAGCAGCGTGCCTTTGGGAGATCCAAACAGCAGGTACTTCGCCCGGCGCATGCCTGTCTCAATCCGGCAGCCTTCGAGTTCATGAATCGTGTCCGGCACCGGCCAGCGCAGCCGCTTGTCCCGCACGATCACCTCCCGCACCCGTTTGCCAATCACATACGGCGAGACACCTCGCAGTGCGGTTTCGACTTCGGGGAGTTCAGGCATGGTGGTGAATTTACAATTGCGAACGGATGGCGTCGAGCACCTGCGGTGAAACGCGGAAGTTGGTTTCCTGGGTCAGCTTCAAGACAGCCTGATCAAAATCGAGCAGTTGACGTCGGGCGGCATCTGCAATGACGGCAAGAATACCGGAGACGCGAAATCCGAGGCGCTGGGCGATCTGACGGCCTTTACGTTCATCCATAAGCAGTAAATCAGCGGCCTGCTCATGGGCCAGGCGTATGGCGGCTACCTCACCCTCATCCAGGCGGGCGAGTTCACTGTGAGTCCATGACGAAACCGACGTGACAACGACCAGCCAGTCAGGTGGTTTGGCGGTCCAAGCCCGCAGCGCAGCGGGTGACATCGAATGCTGACATTTAGCGAGCACTTCCGGCGGGCAAAGAATGCGGCCATAAAGCACTGGCAGCACATCGACATGACCGATAGCGACGAGGTAGCGCAGCGGAGAAGTGTCGCTGATGACAATCACGCAGCACCGAGAGCGCGAAGGTTGTTCAGATCCTCCATCACTTCACTGGCGCTCGGATCAGGCCAGGCACCATGAGCGGCGAGAAAGTCCTCCGTCTCCCAACGCGAGGCATGGCCGAGCAACTCCCGAATTTCCGCCGTCGAGAACGTGCCGGAACGGTACGCCTGCACGGCGTAGCCTTCAATAAAACGTCGGTGCACCTCATCCACCGCACTGCCAATGGAGGCAGCAAGGCTGTCCGGGATGGTCATGGTGAGTGTCATGCGGCAAATTACGGTCCCGATCCGACCTGACAAGCATTTGCTCAGGGAGTTTCAGCACACTACTTCCCCTCCAGCGCCTGCTCCAGCGCGCGCCAAGCCAGCATGGCGCACTTCACACGCTGGGGAAATTTTTGCACGCCTTCGAGGAGGATGAGTTCGCCAAGGGCGTCTTCGTTGGCGGGGGCCCCGTCGCCCATGACCACGCGGCGGAAGTCTTCGCGCACGGCGGCGGCTTCGTCCTTGGACTTGCCTTTGATCTTCTGCGTCATCATTGAGGCGCTGGCCTGGCTGATGGCGCAGCCCTGGCCGGTGAACTTGAGGTCTTCGATGTCCCCTTTGTCAGACACACGCACCCAAACGTCGATTTCATCGCCGCAGGAGGGATTGTCGCCGTGGGCGTGGAGGCAGGGCGGTGGGAGTTCGCCGCTGTTGCGCGGGTTCCGGGAGTGATCAAGGATCACCTGCTGGTAGAGGTCGCGGAGGTCGTCAGAGAGCATGGTCAGGTGAAGAACTTACGCGCGAGGAGCAGTACTTCGACGAGGCGATTGATCTCTTCGAGCGTGTTGTAGAAATAAAAGCTGGCGCGGGTGGTGCCGGGCACCTTGAAGCGCTTCATCAGCGGCTGTGTGCAGTGATGC
>NZ_JBIPNG010000595.1:0-3470 GCF_044373815.1 Prosthecobacter sp.
TGCTTACTTGCGCGCTTCGGCCAGGGCCTTGTCCATCACTTCCTTGAGGGTGACTTCGGCGCCGCCGCGGCGCTTGCTCTCGTCGGCGGCTTCCATGAAGGCGTAGATTTCCAGCGTTTCTTCAGGGGTCACAGGAGCCACGCCGGTGCGGAAGAAGTGCACGATGGAGTAGAGCAGGGGATCGTAGCCGTCGTAGGTGCCGATGGCGGCCTCGCCCTTCTCACCGATGGCCTTGCCGCCGTAGCCTTTGGCTTCTGTGAAGGTGCCGGTGCGGCCGCCTTCCCAGGTGCCGGTGACGGTGATGCGGGCGACGGTCTGCTTGGTCTCCACCTTGGTGACTTTGTCCACGGTGGTGACTTCCTCCATGACGGTGCCGCGCTTCACGCTCTGGCAGCCGGTGCCCATGACGGTGAAGAGGGACTCCACGCCGTGGATGCCATACCAGAAGAGGTCGGGGTGGTGGGGCTCCAGGCTGGCGGGGCTGGAGGTGTTGGCCTGCTTCACCTTGCCGATGCTGCCACCGCGGACGGCCTGAGTGCCTTTGCCAAACCGCAGTGAGGAGGAGGAGAACACGGGAATGCTGGCCTTCTTGGAGGCATCGAGAATCTTGATGGCATCGACGAGGGTGCCCGCGATGGGTTTGTCGAGGAAGACCGGTTTGTGCGCCTCGATGCACGGCAGCACCTGCTCCAGGTGCACGCGGCCGTCGTTGGACTCGAGGAAGACCACGTCCACTTTGTCGAGCAGTTCATGGATGCTGGGGACGATCTCCACGCCCAGGGCCTTGACCTTCTCGGTGTACTCCGGCACGCGCTCCGTGCTGGAGGGGATGTCCTTGGAGCCCTGCGCATACGCCGCCACGAGGCGCACGCCCATCACCTCCGGTTTCTGCGGTGTGGTGTTTAGCGTCTTGGTGAAGGCCAGCACGTGGGAGGTGTCCAGCCCGATGATGCCGGCGCGGATGTTCTGGGCACTGGCGTTGAGGGAAAGCAGCGCGAAGGCGCCAAGGGAGAAGAGCAGGGTGCGAATCATGGCCGAGGACTACGCGGCGCGGGCTGCGGCCTTTCGCTGGGGTTTGGGGGTGGAACAGGCTGCGTAGGGGAAAGCGCCGCTGAGCAGCACAAAAGGACTGAAACAGGTGCGAAAAGGAGAGGGGGGAAAGGGTGGCGGTGGGTCGCAGAGGTTGGCCGCAAAGAGGCGCAAAAAAGCGCAAAAGGAGAGGGCGTTGTGGTTGTTGAGGGCGGACAGATCTGTCTGGTCGGTCTGAACGGACCCATTCATTTGGAGGCTCGACTCTGCGGTAGAGGCCGCTTCATGGTCTCATTTTTTGCGCCTCTTTGCGGCCAATGATTCTGGCTTTCAGTGAGGCCTTGTACGCCTCACCGCTGCGGTTGCGCCAGTAGTCTCATGCCAGGCGGTTGATGCCGAGTTCAGCAAACAAGGCATCGGTGCCACGCTGCAACTCTGCACCTGAGATGAGCGTGACGCGCCCTTCTTCCACGTCCTTCAC
Source organism: Prosthecobacter sp. (assembly GCF_044373815.1). Taxonomy (GTDB): domain Bacteria; phylum Verrucomicrobiota; class Verrucomicrobiia; order Verrucomicrobiales; family Verrucomicrobiaceae; genus Prosthecobacter. Next base: position 1,511 of record NZ_JBIPNG010000595.1, read on the forward strand.
ACGCTCGGTCACTTCGGCATCCCATACTGCTTCAACAGCATCCTCTCCGATCCAAGGCATGTGTTCAATGGTCACCGGCATGGCTGGATGGTATCAAAGGGTACGCCGATTGTCGAGGGGGTGAATCACCGTGGCGAGGCAGCCTGCCGCACGCGTGGGGGTTCTGACCGTGCTGCCTGATCTGGCTCGTCGGGGGACTCCATTCTGCGGCGGGCACGCGCACTCTGCGGCCACTCCCAAGTCGGACTTTTTTGCGCCTCTTTGCGGCCAATGATTCTGGCCTCAGCCTCCTACTTCACCCCCACGCAATACACCGCCTTGTTGCTGCGCAGAATCAGCAAGTCTCCGCTCACGGCGGGGGTGCCGTTGAAGTGGGTGGTGTCGCTGGCGAATTCGTTGGTGCTGAGAAGCTCGTAGGTGGGCTTGGCGGCGAGGACGAAGGCGCCGTTGCGGCGGGAGACGCAGATGAGCTTGTCGCCGATGAGCACGGGAGAGGCGTAGAAGGGCTTGCCGCCGCCGCGTGAGCCCATGGTGGCGCGCTCGCGGTAGACGTCCTTGCCGGTTTTGGCGTCGATGCAGAGCGCGAAGCCCTGGTCGTTGATGACGTAGAGGTGGCCGTCTTTGAGGATGGGCGTGGGGACGTAGGTGCTGGAGCTGCTGTCCCAGAGGATGGCCTTGGGGCCGAGATCGCCCTTGCCGCCGATCTTGATGGCGGTGCTGCGCGTGGCGGGGAAGCCGCCGAAGACATAGACGGTGTCGCCACCGGGGACGAGGCAGGGGGAGACGTTGCCGGTGAGGCCATGCGTGGCATACCAGCGCAGCTTGCCGGTGTCGGGATTCATGCCCCACAGTTCCTGCGGCACGGCGATGACGAGATCGTCCACGCCATCGCGTTTGAGGATGTTGGGCGTGCCGTAAGCCATGCCGAAATCGCCCTCGGCTTTCCACACGATTTTGCCGGTGGTTTTGTCGAGGCCGAAGATCGTCTGGGACTCGTCGTTGGCGTTCACGATGAGCAGATTTCCATGGATGATGGGGCTGGCAGCGGAACCCCAGCGCCGCTGGCCGGAGCTGGTGCCGCAGGAGGTCTGCCAGAGCTGCTTGCCCTGCAGGTCAAAGGCCAGCGCGCCGCTCTTGCCGAAGAAGACATAGACGCGCTCGCCATCCGTCACGGGCGTGTGGGTGGCGTAGCCATGCTCGGTGATGAAGCCGGTGAACGGATCTTCCGCTGCGGCGCTGGGCACCTTGGCATCCCAGAGGACTTTGCCATCGGCTCGATTGAGGCAGAGCAGGTGGCGCACGAGCTGGCGCATGTCGTCCGCGCCCGGTTGGTCGCCATAGCCGGTCCAGCAGGTGATGAAGACCTTGTCTCCGAGCACGATGGGGCTGGAGGCCCCGGGCCCGGGCATGTCCGCTTTCCACAGCAGGTTTTCCGTGTCGCTCCACTTCAGCGGCACCTTCGATTCCGTGACCATGGCCGCCCCTGTGGGGCCGAGAAAACGCGGCCAGTCATTGCCAGCGGCGGTGAGTAGCGTGGGCGTGGCGAGAGCGAGCGTGAGGGAGTATGCGAAGGCGCGGGAGAGCAATTTCATGCGGGGAGGGATAACCCGGGGAGGGCGGGAAAGTTACGCGGGGGTGTTTGGGGGATTGAATCATCGGCGTTTGCAATGACGCAAGCAGTGGAATGGCACATCCAAAGCGCGTAGCGCTGACATAGCCGTTCGACGCTGCTCCCATGCGTAGCAGCTAGACTCAAGAAGCGTGTAGCACTAGCATCACCGTTCAATCTGCGCCTATTTCGCAGCTCGACTCCGGAAGCGCGTAGCGCTGGCACAACGGTAGCCGTGGGTGCTAACCCACGGAACCGCGTGGCCATACCGTTCGAATTCCGTGGAACCGCGTAGCGGTGACACAAACCTCCGCATCAGCCCAAGTCCACGATCACGCGATGTATCGGTCG
>NZ_JBIPNG010000596.1:0-3468 GCF_044373815.1 Prosthecobacter sp.
AAGCGCTGCTCGGCATGTTTTTCGCCGGCATAGGCTTTGACCAGCCGGATGCCCGAAAAGGATTCCTGCATGGCCACCATCAGCTCTCTGGAATCATATTCCTCACGAGCTCCTGATTTTCGCACCCGCTTGCCGATGCGAATAATCGGCAGGAGGCAGGCCGGGAAGACGACGAGTGACATGAGGGTGAAAAACCAATCCTGAGCAAAAAGGACAACAAGAATGGAAATAATGGTCAAGGGGCGCTGCGCAAGAATCTGAATCAGCTGCATGGCATTGCGCTGAACCGTGGCAGTTTGGTTGACGACCGTCTGCATCAGTTCGCCTGTTTTGGCGGAATTGAAAAAGACCGGAGACTGCCGCATCACGCAATGGAAGGCATCATTGCGAAGCTGAAAGGCCACCTTGCTTGTCACCCACGCCTGCATGTAGCTGGAAAGATAACCAAAAAAGCCGCGCAGAAAGATCAGAACGGGAATGAAAGAGCAGGCGATCATGACACCCGTCAAACCAATCGGGGCATCAGCGTCGAGCCCAAACATCTTTGCCAGGTTGATTTCACCAATCAAAGGCAGTTCGGTGCCCTCTCCCAGAGTGCGTGTCTTGCCTTTCAAAACCAGTGAGAAGATCAGCTGGAAACCAATCAGCATGAATCCGTTGAATACAGCGCTGAGCATTCCAAGCAGGACACTCAATGCGAAACGACCGCGATATGGAAGGACATACTTCCATATGGATGTGAGCGTTTTTTTAACCAGGGCTGCGAACTGAAGGTCTTCCGTAAGGTGCATGAACGATAATGTATCAGGGGGTGGAAAATGCCGAGTGTTGCTGTCATACTAGCTGGTGAAATGGCACCAGCACAAGGCTCAACGCTCGCCGAGATGCTGACGATAGATGGCATCCAACCTGTCCAGCATCGTATCAAGACTGTGATGATTCACGATAAACTCCTGCCCAGCGCGGCACATTGCCTGGGTTCGGAGCTTTTCCTCCAGGGTTTCACGAATGGCGGCGGCAAGCGCGGCGGCGTCATGTGGCGGTACGAGCCGGCCTGTTTCACCCTGCTTGATAATGCTGGGAATGCCGCCTACATCACTGGCTACGACTGGAACTCCAATGGCCAGGGCTTGCAAGCCTGACTGGGGGATGGCCTCGTGGAAAGAGGGGATGGCAATGATGTCGAGTGCCCGCATGATTTCGGGCACATCTTCCCGATGGCCTAAAAAGGTGAATTGATCCCCCACCGAGAACTGTGAAACCACGGACTTTACATAATCGAGCGCCGGCCCCTCCCCGGCGATGATGCAGTGGACATGAATGCCATGCTGAGTTTTGAGCAAATGTACGGCCTCTGCCAGGATTTGAATGCCCTTGGCGGCACGAATCACTGTGATCATGCCAATGAGGGGTGTTTGAGCGGACGGCACATGAGCTGAAAAATCCGCTTTTGTCCCCTCCGGCTTGAAGCGTTCGAGGTCGACCCCCGTAGGCAGGGTGGTGATTTCTCCCGCGTCCAGATCAAAGGTGAAAATCAGCGAACTGGTGATTTTGGGGCTGGTCGTAATGATGTGATGACTCCACTCTTTATACATCAAGCGGCTGAGCGATTTGTTCGGAATGGGGACGTCAAAATGGCGGCTGCGGATGATCAGCGGCACTCGAGCGATGCGTGCCGCAAGGGTCAGCATCCAGCCATCCCGTGAACTGTGTGGATTCACGATTTCAATGCGATGGCGACGCAGCCACCAGGCAAGTCGGAGGACGTGAAATGGCAGAAGGCAGCGCTGATTGAAACGCTGGGCCAGAACCTGCACCCCAGCCTGGCTGGCGCGTTGATAAATCTGGCTGTCCATGGGGGCGATCAGCCACACCTCGCTGCCGCGGCGGCGGAATCCGTTTATTTCCGCCAGAATTCGGTGTTCCTGACCTCCCCAACCAAGGGAGGCTTCGGAGTGGGCAATGCGCCAGACGCGTTTGAGAGAAGTTGAATCAGCCATGAAGTCCACGCTGCTCTATTCCTCAAGCGGCATGGAGCCAACCCCTTTTTTGGCGTGAATTTTCAAGTAAACGTCTGCCTTGCTGGGGATGCAGTGTTTTTATCCTGCTGGGCGGTCAATATAGCGCGCATGGATGTCGCTGATATGGTCCAGCATAGTATCGAGACTGTGCTGGTTTTCCACCACTTCGCGTCCGGCTTGGCACATCCGGCGTGTCTTTTCTGGCTCGTCGATCGCTTCTACGATGCGTGCAGCGAGAGCTTCGGAATTGTTCATCGGAAAAATGCGTCCCGTAATGCCATCCAGAATGATTTCCGGTATGCCACCACAGTCACTGCCTACCACCGGTGTGCCGCAGGCGAGCGCCTGCAGACCGATCTGTGGCACCCCTTAATGCTTGAAAGAATGAATGCATAGCACATTCAGCGCACGCAAAATGTCCGCAATGTCCTCACGATGTCCGGTGAAGTGCACACAGTCCCCCACACCATGGATGTTTGCCATGTTGGCGAAAACCTCGATTGGAGCGCCACCGCCGACGACCGCATATTGGAATTCACGGCCCGACTCGCGTAATTTTCGTATCGCATCAAAGAATACTTCATGGCCCTTCCATGAACGCAGCACGGATACCATTCCAATAACAGGTGGTGCCACTGGTCCGCTTTTCACTGGCAGTTCGGCTTTGGGGCCTTCGCGGTGAAACAGGCTCACATCAATACCGGTGGGCAGCGTCGTGACGTGATCCTCAGGCAGTCGAAAAGTCGTGCGGATATAATCAGTGATTTTCCTGCTCGTCGTCAGCGCATGATCCGCCAGTGTTGTGAATTTGTGCCTGCTGATGCTTGGCGTATGATCAATCACGTCAATGTGCCGGGTGCGGAGCAGCAATGGCACACGGTGCAGGCGTGAGGCCATTCCCGCCAGCCAGCCATTCCGGGAGCTGTGAGTGTTGACGATCTGAATCCGCTCACGTCTTAAAGTGAGTGACAGGCGCAGCAGCTCGATCGGCAGCAGCCTGCGGTCAAAAGTACAAGCATGGGCTGTAATGCCTGCCGCTTGAGCGCACTCCATAATCTGGCTTTTCGGATGCGCCAGCAGCGAAACTGAGCAACCGCGTTGCTGAAAGCCGATCAGTTCAGCCATGACGCGGTGTTCCTGTCCACCCCAACCGAGTGAAGCCCCGGAATGGAGGATGCGCCAGCGTTGAGACTGAGTTGCAAACATGGTTGTAAACCGTTGAAATGTAGTTCGTTGCGATAGCTGTTCGGTAAAAGGCAACTCACAAATAAAAGCCTAAACACAGTCAGTTAAAAGCATTGAAACTAGAAATGCAATACCATTAAAGTGTAATGGCGGGCGCTATAAAAAATGAGGCTGTGCCAAGATCCATGTGGAGATTTACAAAAAACACATTGGATATTCAATATATTTAGCTGTCATGGCAGGCGCTTCATTAGTCAGGGGC
>NZ_JBIPNG010000181.1:0-11880 GCF_044373815.1 Prosthecobacter sp.
CCCCGAGGTGCCGGACAATCTCTCCGACGAGGAGTGGCCGTTCTGGATCGACCTCAATCGTGTGATCTGCCAGGCCTGTGAAGCCGACCTGAACCGGCGCTTTACCACCGCCTCGGATTTTGCCGAATCCTTGCAGCACGTCGGTGACATCAAACCGGAAAGCTTTGTCCGCCGCTTCAGCCGTGCCGCCATCATCACCACCCTGACATCCTTCCTCGTGGCAAGCGGCCTGGTCATGGCGAAGCACCAGCGTGAATGGAGCTATGAAATCCCCTTGCCGGTGAAACCGCCGCCGGTGCTGCCGGCACGCCCGCAAACACCCACGCCCACCAAAGTCTGGCAGAACCGCTACAAACAGTGGTTCACGTTCAAACAGGACCGCCACGTCGCGGACCTGCCGCTGGATGCTGATCTCTTCCGCAAGTTCCTCGATGCCACCTACGGTGCCGCCGAGTACGAAGTCACCCCCGTCACACTGCCGGACAAAAGCACCTTGTATGCTGCCGTGATTCCGAAAGAGGAGGCAGACGCCTTTTGCGCGTGGATGACCGCCACCGATCGGCAAAGCGGACACCTGGATTCTGACCACGAGTACGCCTGGCGTCCGGCGGGCATTCCACAAACACCAGGCGCCTCCAAACCGAAGCCCGGCCACAGCGCGATTCGCTGTGAGATCGTGGGCGTAAAATTCGGCAGCCTGAACATCGCCAGCACGCCTTCGGGGGCGGATGTCTTCGACGGCGAACGCCTCATGGGCCGCACCCCGCTCGCCCTGCCCAAGGTGCGCGCAGACAGCTTCAGCTACGAGATCAGCCTGCCCGGTTACAAGCCGGAGCTGGCCGCCGGCAAGCTCAAGGAAGGTCAGAGCATCAGCTTCAATCTGCGCCTGAAAGCCACCGGCTCGGTGGTCTTTGGCAAGCCCTGGCAGAACAGCCTCGGCATCAAATTCGTGCCCCTTGGCAAAGCCATGCTGGCCACCATTGAAACGCGCCGCAAAGACTTCGCCGAATTCGCCAAGGCAACCAATCAACCGCCGGTGGAGGGTCGCGTGCTGGATACTGAACCCAACCTGCCCGTCAGCATGGTGAACCGTTCTGAGGCCGAGCAGTTCTGCCGCTGGCTGACGGATCGCGAGCGCGCGCAGGGATTGCTCGAACCGGATCAGGAATACCGTCTGCCAAGCGATGATGAATGGAGCATGGCCGCCTATCTCTCGCGTGAGATCGGCACCAATCCCTCCGAACGCAGCCTGCGCATCGAAGGTATCTACCCCTGGGGGTTCATCTGGCCGCCACCCGCCAAATCCGGCAACTTCCTCGACAAAAGCGCCGACAAGACGGCCAAGGTCGCCATCCCCAAATACGACGACGGCTTTGCGGGGCTCGCTCCTGTGGGTTCCTTCCGCGCGGATGGCCGGGGCCTGCATGACCTTTCCGGCAACCTCTGGGAATGGGTCTCCGACTCATGGAACACCATGCCCGATCAGGGCGTCCTGCGCGGCGGCGCCTACACCACGTCAGAGCGCCAGGAACTCCTCGCATCCTTCCGCCGGCACGCCACCGCCACAGACCGCCATCCCGACGCCGGCTTCCGCCTGCTGCTCTGGAACATCGGCCAGCTGGCGCGCGAGGATGAAGATTGAGCCACAACTTTGTGGGAATAAGCAATCTTCGCCTCTTCTCCCACGTATCAGCACACCCAACGCCATGAAACTTCGCCTCGCTCTTCTTTCCGCCCTTGCCGCCGCCTTCTGCATCGCCCAGGCCGAGGACAAACCCAAAACCGACTCCAAAACCATGCCCAAGCCCGAAATCGTGAAGTCTGAAAATGACTGGCAAAAAATGCTCACCCCCGAGCAGTTCCAAGTGACCCGCATGCGCGGCACCGAACGCCCCAACGGTGCGGCCTATGAAGAATTCGAGAAGCAGGGCGAAGGCACCTACTACTGCGTGTGCTGCGGCGCGGAGCTCTTCACCTCCAAGGAAAAATTCCACTCCGGCTGCGGCTGGCCTTCCTTTTACGACTCATCCAAGGCCAAAGGCGTCTTCGAAAAAGTGGACAACAGCCACGGCATGAAACGCATCGAAACCGTCTGCAAACGCTGTGACGCCCACCTTGGCCACGTCTTCGAAGGCGAAGGTTTCAAAACCCCCACCGACCGCCGGTTCTGCATCAACGGCGTCGCCTTGAAATTCGTCCCCAAAGGCGGCGAAGCCCCCAAGCTTCTTGAAGTCAGCTCCACCGCCGTGCAGCAGAAGAAAGACGAAGTCGCCAAAGAAGGCGGCGTGGAGAAAAAGTAAGTACGACAGGCACTCCTGCCTGTCGGCCAGCGCTCTCTCCAGCCCTCATCGCTACCGAGCACCTTAGCTGTGCCGAAAGCCAAGTCTGGTCCAGCGCGGAGCGCAGGTCTGAATCCCTGCCAGTGCGGGTTGGGCCGAGTTGAAGGTGGCAGAGCTTGCGCAAACGCTGAGCGACAGGCAGGAGTGCCCGTCGTACTTCCTGCCCGCACCATTCGCATCCTACGATCTGAGAATTCCCACCGTCAAAATATAGAGTACCATTGCCCACCAGCCCCAGGAAGCCACATGGCTGGTGAGTTCAGGAGTGGCCGCTCTCACAGCAAGGTAGTCTTTTGACATCACCTTTTGTGTGGTGGAAGCCAGCAGACATACCAGAAAGATGATTTCGGTCAGCAATGTGAAGATGCTTCGGGGCAGTCTAAAGAGATCGTTCACGGCACAGAACCCATAAAACACGAAGGCCAAGACCCAGCCCCAGCGTCGGAGGAGGCATAGACCTATGCCGCTAGAAAGAGGCAGAAAAGGCAGAAGAGTAGTCACCCAAGCCCATCCCGTATAAACGTTACCTGTTTCCTCCAGGCGATTTTTGACAAGGTTGATCGTAGCCAGCAAAACAAAAACTCCGATGGTAATGCTGAATACGCCGCAGGCTTTCAAATTCGCTTCAGCACGCAAACAAGGCATGCGAATGCTCGAAGCATCAGCAATCTCAGGTAATATGCTGGCCTTCGGTGCCGCGTAAGGATTGAGCTCCTCCATGGGGTGCGTCCGACGGTGCTTCTACATCTTCCCCGTCTTCACAAAGTCGATGATCTTCTGGTCATCGTCCCCTGCCGCCCACGTCACGCGCAAAAAATCAGCGGGATGCAGCCTGTGCTGCTCAAAGAACGCGCGGTCTCCACCGCAGCCGAACATCGTGTCCGGGTCCATCTCTCCACGCAGCTTGGCGCGTGCCTTCACGATCAAACGCGGCAGCCACGGAATGCCGTCAACCGCTGCCGGCTTGGGAGGAAGTGCGCTCGGCGGCACCGTTTTTCCAGTGCGCTGGCTCTTCTGCACCACGCGGAAGTAATCCCTGCGCACCGCCGCCACCAGCAGGCTGGTCTCCAGTGTGGGGCCTTCCACGCCATACCGGCAGTGATCATCGACGAAGTCGAAAAACTCCTGGGTCGTGTAGCCGATGCCGTCCAAAAAAGCCTTGTCCGCCTCCTTGAACCAGCTGACCGCACGGGTGTCTCCCCCAAGGTGCAGTTTGGAGCAGCGCTCGAAGAGTTCGCGGAAAGTGGTGTCCCAGGTTAAGTCGCTCATAAGAAGAGGCTACGCTTAACGACGGCGCATTGAACGTCAAATATTCGCGCGCAACCAATCCGCACCTCCCGTGGTTTACATTGCGCATGACCCTCGCTAGCATGGCAGCCACACTGCCAGCCTACCTCATGCCCGAACCGGAACGGAACGCCCTCTCCCATTCACCGCCGGCAGCTGCCGACGATGCCGGGGAGTCTTCCGACCAAGAAAGCGTCCGGCTCATGCTTCGCGTCAAGGAAGGCGATGTGAAGGCCTTCGAGCAGCTTGTGGAGCTGCATCAAAACGCCGTCGTCGGCACCTGCGCCCGCATGCTGAACAACATCGACGACGCGCACGACATCGCGCAGCAGGTCTTCATCCGTGTCTGGCGCAGCGCCCCGCGCTATGAGGTCACCGCCAAGTTCACCACCTGGCTCTTCACCATCACCCGCAACCTCGTCTTCAACGAAACCCGCCGCCGCTCCCGCCGCAAGGAAGTCAGCATGGAGCAGGAGAACGAAGACGATCCGCCGAAGTATTTTACCGATCACAGCACTCCCGGCGCCGATCACATCACGCAACAGACCGAGCTGGAGCAGGCGCTCGACACCGCCATCGCCGCCCTGCCCGAGAAGCAGCGCATCGCCGTGATCATGCGCCGCCATCAGGACCTGCCATACGAGGACATCTGCGCCGTCTTGAAAATGTCTCTTCCCGCCGTGAAAAGCCTCCTCTTCCGCGCCCGCACTGAATTGCGAAAGCACCTCGCCGCGCATCTGGGAGAGGAAGTGGAGTGAGGGCTCCCGGCTTCTGAGAAGTACGATGGGCACTCCTGCCCGTCGATCAGCGCTCACGGAAGCCGCATCGCCAACAAGTCAAATGACGCTCCCGTGCGTCGATCCCACGAGTCTGCAAGCACTAGCGCCAATGCGGATAAGCATGGTTGTCTGCGCATTGGGACGGTGCGTGAGCAGGTGGGTTAGCGGTGCCGCTGATCGACGGGTAGGAACCGGAGCGCAGCGTAGATAGCCAGCCGCAGGCTGCCCGCAGGGCGAACCCAGTGAGGCAATGCCCATCGTACCTCTGATCAAAACGCCCCCACCAACGGATTACCGGCTGTCGATCCACCGCTTTTTGATTCTTGAAGTTTCCCCCAGCCTCAGGCGTACTCTCCGCCTTCGCATGAAACTCCTTCTGCTCGCCCTTCTCGCCCCCACGCTGCTGCTCGCCACCCCGAAGCCGCTGTTCACCTCCAAGCTCATCACCAGCGCCACGCCAAACCACAGCGTGGACATCGATGTCTCGCTGGAAGGTGCGAAGGAGCTCTACCTCGTCGTCACGGATGGTGGCAACAGCTTCACCGCCGACTGGGCGGACTGGGCCGAGCCACGTCTCATCCTGGCCGATGGCAGCGAGAAAAAGCTCACGGAGATCGAATGGAAGTCTGCACAGACCGGCTGGAACAACGTGCGCGTGAACGCCAGCGCCGGGGGCACCGAACTGCGCAGCGCAGGCAAGGCCATCGAGTACGGCATCGGCACGCATGCGAACAGCATCATAGCTTTCAATTTGCCCGCTGGCACGAAACGCTTCAAAGCCCGGGGCGCACTCGATGAAGGCGGCACCAAGCAGGGCAGCACCAGCGTCGAGTTCCGCGTGTACACGGAAAACCCCGGGCCCATCGCCACCAGCGACAGCAGCTCGCACGATCCAGCCGATGCCGTCGATTCACTCACCGTGCATCCCGAGCTGCAGGTGCAGCTCTTTGCCAGCGAGCCCATGATGGAGAGCCCTTCCAGCATCGACATCGACCACCGTGGCCGCGTCTGGGTGTGCGAACTGGTGAACTACCGCAAGCACCTCGGCGAACGCGCCGAGGGCGACCGCATCCTCATTCTCGAAGACACGGACGGCGACGCCAAGGCCGACAAATCCACCGTCTTCCATCAAGGCCATGATGTGGACAGCGCCCACGGCATCTGCGTGCTCGGCAACAAAGCCCTCATCTCCTGCGGCGACGACGTCTTCTGGCTCATCGACGACAACGGCGATGACAAAGCCGACCGCAAAGAACTCATCTTCACCAAGATCGGCGGCGCGCAGCATGACCACGGCATCCACGCCTTCCACTTCGGCCCGGATGGCCGCCTCTACTTCAATTTCGGCAACGCCAGCAAACAGCTCTGCGACAAGGACGGCAAACTCATCACCGACATCCACGGCATCAAATGCACCAACCAGAACAACCGCCCTTATCAGCAGGGCATGATCTTCCGCTGCGAGCTTGATGGCAGCAATGTCGAACTGCTCGCCTGGAACTTCCGCAACAACTGGGAAGTCGCCGTCGATAGCTACGGCACCCTATGGCAGTCCGACAACGACGACGACGGCAACAAAGGCGTGCGCATCAACTACGTCATGGAGTTCGGCAACTACGGCTACTCCGACGAAATGACCGGTGCCGGATGGCAGACCCCACGCCTCGGCTGGGAGAGCGAAATCCCCCTGCGACACTGGCACCAAAACGACCCCGGCGTCATCCCCAACATGCTGCAAACCGGTGCAGGCAGCCCCACCGGCATGCAGGTCTATGAAGGCGATCTCCTCCCCAGCATCTTCCACGGCCAGCCCCTCCACTGCGATGCCGGCCCGAACATCGTCCGCGCCTACATCACCCAGCCCGACGGCGCTGGCTACAAAGCCGAAATCGTCAATATCCTCGAAGGCACCAAGGACAAATGGTTCCGCCCCAGCGACGTCGCCGTCGCCCCCGACGGCTCCCTCATCGTCGCCGATTGGTACGACCCCGGCGTCGGCGGACATGGCATGGGAGATGTGACGCGCGGCCGCTTGTTCCGCGTGACGACGAAGGCGGCGGAGAAGTATCAGGTGCCGAGTTTCAAGCTGGATACCGTTGAAGGAGCCGTGGCTGCCTTGAAGTCATCGAATGAAGATCAGCGTTATCTGGCGTGGAAGAAGCTCGAAGAAATCGGCTCCGAAGCTGAGCCCGAGCTTCACAAGATCTTCCGCGACACCAAATCCGTCCCACAGCATCGCGCCCGTGCCCTGTGGCTGCTCACAGCTCATGAGTGGGAGCGCATCAATCCCGGTTCCGACAAACCCAACCCGCACGACATGACCCTTCCCGAGTGCCTCACCCAAGCCCTCGCCGACACCGATCCCAACCTCCGCATCACCGCCATCCGCGTCGCTCGCCGTCTGCTGCAGCAAGCGCATCCTGAGATGTTGCATGAGGTGATCGCAAAGGTCGTGGAGGACGCTTCGCCTGCGGTTCGCCGGGAAGCGGCGATTGCGCTTCGGTTTGACCAAAGCACAGATGCACGGGGCCTTTGGGCAAGGATTGCCTCCCAGTCCCGGAAATACGACAGGTGGATTGTCGAAGCGCTAGGGCTCAGCAATGAAGGACGCGAAGAATCAAGGATCGCCCTCATTGGTGACGCAGGGAACCAAGATGATGATGAAATCTCCGCTGAACTCATCCTGCGTCATCGCGATCGCAGCATCCCCGGTTTTATTGCGGACCAGCTCGTGAGCAGCCGGGACTCCCAAGCAGCGCATTTCCGCAAGCAATCTCAGCGCTGCCTTCGCGCTCTCCAAATTCTACAAACCAAATATCCCGCCGAAGTCGCCGCCGCCGCTCTCTCCATCTTCCTCAAAGCCGATAGCGAAACCTCACTCGCTTCCACCGCGCTGCTTGATCGCAACACCATCACCTCCAATCCCGAGGCCAAAGCCCGCCTCGACTCCCTCCTCAAACCCGTCATCGGCAAACCCGAGTTCATCTCCCTCGTCGAGCGCCTCAACCTCACCGGCTTCGAGAAGGAACTGCTCGATTACATTGTCGCCAATCCAAATGCGCCCGAGTCCGTCAACGCCGCACGCCTCATCGCCGCGAATCGCGATGGCGCGCTGCGTTTCCTCAAAACCGCCGATGCGGCATCCGCCAAGGCTCTCATCGCATCACTCGGTCGTGTCAGCGATCGCGCTTCCGTAGCCGTCTTGAACCAAGCCTTCTGGCCGGAAAAACGCGCAGACGTCCGCCACGTCATTATCGACGCCCTCGCTCTCAGCGGCGAAGGCGGACGCGCCATTCTCAAGTGGCAGAGCGAAGGAAAACTGCCCGCCGAATTCAAAGATCAGTCCGCCCTCGCCCTCAGCCGCAGCACCGATGCCAGCGTGCGCGATCAAGCGGCCAAAGAACTCCCCCTGCCCGCCGCGCAAGGTTTGGAAAACTTCCCCAAGCTGCCTGAACTCGTAAAACTCAAAGGTGACGCCGCCAAAGGTCAGCAGATGTTCATGCAGGCCGGCTGCGTGGCCTGCCACCGCGTCAAAGGCCAGTTCATCGACTTCGGCCCCGACCTCTCGCAGATCGGAGCCAAGCTCTCCGCCGAAGGCCTCTTCACCGCCATCCTCTACCCCAGCGCCGCCATCGAGCACAGCTTCGTCGGTCAGACTGTCACGACCAAAGAAGGCCAGACCATCACCGGCTACCCCATCAGCGAAACCGACACAGAACTCACCCTGCGCATCGCGGGAGGAGCCTCCACACCCGTCAAAAAATCCAGCATCGTCAAAAAGGAAGAGATGAAACTCTCCCTCATGCCTCCCGGTCTTGCCGGAGCCATCGGCCCCCAAGGCCTGGCCGATCTCGTGTCGTGGTTGCAGACTCTGAAGTAGTACGACAGACACTCCTGTCTGTCGATCAGCGCTCCCGCAGGCCCCAACGTCGTTGAGCCGCCAGACACTCCTGTCCACCTGTTCCACGACTCCGTCAGGCCATGGAGTGCTCAAACTGACATGCTGCCTCACTGCGATGAGTTTGCGAGCTTGCGTAGAGTTGGAACTGCTCCGGGCTGTTTTAGGTGAAGCGTGAGCTCGCCTGTCTGCGATAGCGCTGGCCGACAGACAAGAGTGTCTGTCGTACTCCAGGCGTTGAAACAACCCGCATTCCCCATCGTTTAGCCACACCATGCGCCTGCTCCTTCCCGTCCTCCTCGCCATCGCCCTGCCGCTCCACGCTCAGAAGGCGGGCAAGACCAAGCCCTTGATCAAGCTGACCGATGTCGAAGTCGCGACGAAGGATATCGTCTATAAAGCCACGCCGCAGGGCGAGCTCAAACTCCACGTCTTCTCGCCCAAGGGCGAAGTTCAAATCACCGCGCTCCGCCCCTGCGCCGTCTTTTTCTTCGGCGGTGGCTGGAAGAGCGGCTCCTACCTCCAGTTCGTCCCGCAGGCCGAATACCTCGCCAGTCGTGGCATCATCGCCATCAGCGCGGATTACCGCATTCTCAATGTCCACAAGACGACGCCTGACAAAGCGGTGGAAGATGCGAAGAGCGCCATCCGCTGGGTGCGCGGCCATGCCACGGAACTCGGCATTGATCCGACCAAAGTCATCGCAGGCGGCGGCTCCGCCGGCGGCCACCTCGCCGCCTGCACCGCGCTAGCTTCCGCCTACGATGCCGAGTCCGACGATAAAACCATCTCCGCCAAACCCAACGCTCTGGTGCTGTTCAATCCCGCCATGAATATCGCCACCCTCTTCAAGCAGCGCGCCACCGGCGACGGCCCGATGACGTTGGAGATGGCGGAGGCGATCACCCCCAACAGCTTCGTCAGCAAAGACACCCCGCCCGCCATTCTCTTCTTTGGTACCGCCGACAAGCTCAAAGCCGGTGGCGACGAGTATGTGAAAAAAGCCACCTCATTCGGCCTCCGCGCCGAGATGTGGTCCGCAGCGGACATGCCACACGGCTTTTTCAACAAGGAGCCCTGGATTCAAGTCACCGCGAAGAAGATGGACGAGTTCCTCACCTCCCTCGGTTATCTCGGAGGAGACCCCACCCTCAAGCTTCCAGAAAACGCGCCCTCATTGAAGCATGAGAACTGATTGAAAAAAGCGGCGCGAGCGACGTTTCTTCACCGCATGCTCACCGAATCTTCCCGCGCCGCCGATTTCCCCAGCCTCAAAGGCATTCATTACCTCAACACCGCCGCCGAGAGCATCCCGCCGCTCTGTGTGAATGAGGCCGTCGCGGAATACATGCACCACAAGTCGCTCGGCATGCGCGGGCGCGATTTCCATTTCCCGCGTGTGGAAGACTGCCGCGAGATCACCGCCCGGCATCTCGGCCTCAGCACAGATGAGGTCTCCTTCTGCTCCTGCAGCTCCGAGGCCTACAACCTCCTCGCCAACGCGCTGCAACTGACCCCGAAGGACGAAGTCATCGTCACCGATCTCGATTTCCCCGCCGGAGCCACGCCCTGGCTCACCGCGCCCGAGGCTTCACGCCCCGTCACACGCCTTTGGAAAAATCGTGAAGGTGCATTGGATCTCACCGATCTCGCCGCGCTGCTCAACGATCGCACCGCTCTCGTGCAGGTCAGCCTCGTGAGCTTCTACAACGGCCACCGCATCCCCTTCGCCCCGCTGCGCGACATGATCCGCAAGCTCGCACCGCAGGCGGTCATCGCCGTCGATGTGACTCAGGCGCTGGGCCGTGTCGCGCTTGATTGCCAGGACGCTGACATCATGATTTCCAGCACGCACAAATGGACCCTCGGCATCCATGGCGGCGGCGTCATCGGCATTCCCAAAAAATCCGCGTCTCGTCTTACCACCACTGCAGGTGGCTGGTATCACATCGCGAACGCCTTTGATGCCGACCGCTTTGAAAGCGCCCGCATCAAGCCCGGCGCGCTCAGCTTCTCCGTCGGCATGCCCAGCTTTGCCGCGCTGTATGCCTTGAATGCCTCGCTTCGTTACCTTGAGACTGTCGGCATGGACAAGATCATCGCGCATGCAGATCCGCTCGTCGCCCGTGTGCATGCCGGATTGAAGGAGCTGGGCCTCACCGCGCTCAGCGCCGCCCAACCGGACTGCTCCAGCGGCATCGTCGCTTTCAAACACGACAACACCGCCGCCATCAATGAGGCCCTGCTCGCGCAAAACATCCACGTCATGCATCAGGTGGGCCGCATCCGCATCGCCGTGCATGGCTACACCACCGCCGAGGACATCGACAAGCTGCTGGCCACGCTGCGCAGCACCATCGGAGGTTAGGCCTCCGGCCTGACAACGGATCGAGGCGTCCCGCCTTTTTTCGGGACGCCCCTTGCCCTGACAGTCAGCAAGCCTATCCTCAGCAATCTTGGACTGGGAATCGCCAAAACTCCTTCTGCTCATCCTGCCCGCAGTCGCTCTGCTGCTGTGGATCGAATCGCGCTCATCGCATCCCATGACCGGACTGCGGAAACGCCTGCTGCTGGTCACCCGCGCCATCGGCGTGATGCTTGCCATCGCCGCGCTCGCCGGACCGGCCCGTGTGACGCAGACGGGGCGCAAGGCGCTCGGCATCATCGTAGATGCCAGCCAGAGCATGGGCGAGGAAGGACTCAAGAAATCGCTCGCTGAAGCGGCGCGCGTGCGTTCGGGCCTCGGCAGCGGGATTGATTCCTTTGTCGTTCAGCTTGGCTCGCAGCCCGAGCTCCTGCCCGCAGGCAGCACGCCCGCCATGCAGGCCGCATGGCAAAAACAAAACGGTGGCGACAGCCATTACGCCGCCGCCGTCGAATACGCGGAGGCTCTGTTTCCACCCGGTGCCAGCCGCAACATCCTCATCATTGGCGATGGCCATGAAACACGCGGCAGCCTGCTGGATGCGGCACGCGAAGCGGCTGTGTCAGGCATCAAACTGCACGCGCTGCCCGTGGCGGGCCCCAATCGCCCAGATGCACGCATGCTGTCGCTCACGCCCAATCGCACCCGTTTGTTTGAAGGAGCCAGCCTGAGTTTGAAGGCCGCCTTTGAGAGCACCATCGCAGGCACGGGCACCCTGAAGCTCTATGAAAACGGGATCGAGGTGGAAAAGCGCCCCGTCACGCTCAAGCCCGGCGCCACGCAGGAGATCGTCTTCAATCGCACCCCATCCACGCGCAACACCTTCCAATACCGCGCCGTGTTGGAAGGAATCGCTGGCGACACCTTGCCCGGCAATGACAGCGCCCTCGCCATCGTCGATGTGCGCGGAAGGCTGCGACTGCTCTACATCGAATCCGACGCCGCCGAAGGCCGCTACCTCATGCAGGCGATGGAGAAGGAGGGCATCGAGCTGGACATGCGTCAGCCGGGCAATCTCGCGATCACATTTGAAATGCTCGGCGGCTACGATGGCGTCATCCTTTCCGACGTTCCCGCACATCAGCTCGGCGAGCCGCTCATGAATGCGCTGCGCGATTACGTCGATAAACTCGGCGGCGGCCTCGTCATGCT
>NZ_JBIPNG010000597.1:0-3459 GCF_044373815.1 Prosthecobacter sp.
CCTGGGGAAACACACAACGAGCTGGAGAGTCGCTTCATGGTTGGGGCTCTCTGGTCACCTAAAGGCCCGGGAGAATTTTGGTTGGGTTCTCCCGGGCCGAGTTGTTTTTAGACACCGGCATCAATCAGCAGTGGGAGGAGATTTGCGCACCCCTCCCCTCAAAATTGGAGATATAGGTTCAAGCTCAGGCTTTGAAAAGCTCACACGTCGTGGAATTCCCTTCGACCAACGTCTTGCTCAATAACGCCAGACCATCGTGGTAGCCACTCCCGAATCTAAAGCCACGTGTATTGCACCCTCTTCTCATGACCGGCGAATTCATCACCTACCGCTCCGCTCTTCGAGAGCTCTTCCATTAAGGCGGGGAGCATCAACTCAATGCCCGGCGTGCTTTATGGCTTTCATTTGCCGTTCGAAGATGTTTTTGTCTTGGCTGAATGCCCCCCTTCACTTCCATGAATTTTTCGGCGTCCTCATGGGCGTTGCTCGGACTCGTGAGATTTTTCCTTGCTCTGATCGTTTTCACAACCCACTTGCAGTGGGTCACCGATTTAAAATTCCCGTTTTTGCAGATTTATGAATTGGATGGGCTGTCAGCGGTGTTTGGCTTTTTTTTAATCTCTGGATTTTCTGTTGCTCATTCCTACGCGAAACGCCCCTCAGGGTATTATGTGAGAAGATTCCTCCGGATTTACCCACTCTACTTTGTGGCAGTCGTGTTTGCTCATTCGCTGACAGTACTGCTCGGAAACAGGGTGGTTCTGGCGAATTGGGTTATTCAGGCCACTGGATGGAAAACTTCGGTGGCCAACATAGTGATGCTCCAAGGTTTTGCCGCCACCGCCATCACCTATAATCTGCCGTTATGGAGCCTAAGTTTCGAGGTATGCTACTACCTCGTGCTGCCGTTCCTTTTTCGCACCAAACCCCTGGTTGCTCTGGGTTTCGTTGCCGTTTCTATGACACTGTTTCTTTTTCCAAAAACCTTCCTTTTGGGGTATGGCGCATTGAAATATGCCTGGCCATGGCTTCTCGGATTTTTGCTGGTGAAGGACAAAGGCAACCCATGGATTGCCATCCTGAGCACAGGTGGATGTGCGCTGATTTATTTCACTCAGCATGAAAGCTGGGGAGTGTTTGCATTTGCGATGACTTTAGCGGCGCTGCTCCTGGCCCCGCGAATCCACCTACCTCCGAAGCTTCAATCAATTTTTAATTACCTCGGGGAAATTTCTTATCCCCTCTATCTTTTTCATTCTCCGCTTCTTATCCTGTTCTATGTGAAATTCGGAGTTCGCGATGTTTATGTGTTTACCATTCTAGTCCTTCTTTCCACAGCGGGGATTGACTGGTTCTTTGACAAGAAATTAAAGGCACTTTTCTGGGAGCCTTTATCCAGAAAAATTTTCCGATTGAAGGACTGAAACGCATCTTTACCAAAAGAAGTTATTAGGCATTGATCGATCCCAAGCTGGCAAAGGTTCGCAGCGGGGGAGAGCCGGAATGACTTTTCCCCGTGCTTTCGATGCCTCTTGCCTGCTTTCACCGAGTGAATGTCATTTCCCATACTTTCACAGGAGGACTCGTCGATTTTGACCATTGCAAATCAATGGCTTCGTGGCTCATTCCCCTCCCTACCAACCCACTATGAAATCAATCGCACCGACTCTTGCCGCTCTCGTCATCACGTTTGCTGGTCTGACCGGAACAACCTCTGCCCAAACCGTGAGTGACGCCAAACCAGTGAAAATCGTGATGGAGACCTCCAAAGGAACCATCGAACTCGAACTCGACGCCGCCAAGGCTCCCATTTCTGTCGCCAATTTTGTGAAGTATGTGAAGAAAGGCTTCTATGACGGCCTGATCTTCCACCGCGTGATCCCTGACTTCATGATCCAAGGCGGTGGCTTCTCCCCTGACATGCAGCAGAAGGAGCCAGACGCCCAGATCGAGAACGAAGCCAAGAACGGCCTCAAGAACGTCAAAGGCACCCTCGCCATGGCCCGCACGCCAAACCCGCACAGCGCCAGCTCACAGTTCTTCATCAACCTGAAGGACAACAGCTTCCTCGACTATCCTGGACAGGATGGCTGGGGCTACTGCGTATTCGGCAAAGTGAGCAAAGGCATGGACGTCGTTGAAGCCATGGCCACCGTCGCCACAGGCCGCAAAGGCCAGCACGGTGACGTTCCAGTGGAACCGATCATCATCAAGAGCGCCAAGCTCGCGGAATAATTCCCGCCACAGCTTCGCCTTCCAAATTCCAATGCCAGCCGGGAAACCGGCTGGCATTTGTTTTTAGTACGATGGGCACTCCTTCTGCAAACAGGCAGGCAGATTCTCTGAAGTACGACAGACACTCCTGTCTGTCGGCCAGCGCCTTTGCACGCTCCCCGCGCCTACGTCCCACCCAAACCGACTGAACAGCCCGGAGGCGCACTCGAACAACTCGTGAACTTTGGCCCATGTCGGAGCGCTGATCGACGGGCAAGAGTGCCCATCGTACCGTCACATGAACTTCTTCACGCGGTCATGCACGTCAGATTCAAGGCGCTTCACATAGTTCGTGGCGTACTCCACCGGACACATGCTGTCATCCTTGGTCAGCGGTGTCAGATCCATCGCAAAGGTCAGCAGGCTGGTCTTGTCCGTGGTGTGGGAGTCAAAGTAGGTCGCGTTGGCATGGCGCAGGCCTTCTTCGGCCAGGTCATAGCGTTTGCCGCCGCTGATCTGCGAATCAAACACCCCGAGCAGCGGGCGCAGCATATGCGGGTGCTTGTCCACCCAGAGCATTTCCTTGTCCTCCGCCAGCAGCCAGTCGAGCTTGCGCCAGACTTCGCAGCCATAGACTTTCTCAGGACGCATTTCCGGCGGCAGTTCGCGGATGGCTTCGAGGCAGCGCAGAAAGGTGGCCACATGCGTGTCGTGCCTGTCACAGGGATTGTGAAGATAAAGAAATTTCGGCTGAGCATGCTCCAGCACGAATTTCAAATCCTCCACGGCTGGCGCGTGCTTCGGCTTTTTGATGTCCTCACTCGGATAGCCGAGCTGCACCATGAAACTGTATTCACCCACGTAGGCCGCCTTGCGCTGTTCAATGAGGCGCACCTTCTGCATTTCCTCATCCGTGTAGGATTCATACGGGCCTTTGCGCGGGCTGCCAGCACCATCGGTGACCACCACGCCGCCGAACCACTGGGATTTGTGATGGAAACACTCCGTGATCCCGTGATACGCGGCGATTTCCAGGTCGTCCTGATGGGAAACGATGCCCAGATGCGTCACTCGGCGCAGCGCGGTCCACGGTTCAGTTTCGTCAGGAATATAAAGGTCGTGTTTAGGATGTCGAAATTGCACAGGAACGTGACCATGCACGGCAAGGTGGAGAGTGCAAAGAGCATTCCACCCCCTTCGGCCGCCGCATTAGCACACGCACAATGGCAAAACATTTGTCACTTC
>NZ_JBIPNG010000182.1:0-11856 GCF_044373815.1 Prosthecobacter sp.
CAGTGCACCGCCGCTGCTGATGCCTGTTCCATTCAAGGCGGCTGTATTGATGATGAGCTTGCCGTTGAGGTCCAGCACGCCTCCTGTTTGTACGGTTGCCGCGGAGGTGCTCATGGCGGTGGCGTTTCCGAGAATCAATGTGCCAGCATTAACGCTCGTGGCACCGGTATAGGCATTGGCGACGGCCAGAGTCAGTGTGCCTGCGCCGTTTTTGGTGACGCCGCCGGTGGTGGTGCTGGTGATTGAAACCTGAATACTGAGGCTGTCTCCTGCTGCATTGGTGCCGATCACCAGATCACCACTGCCCCCTGTGGTCAGACCAACCGCAGTGACGCCGTCTGCGATCAAGGCAGCCACTCCGCCAGTGACCAAAATTCCACCAGCGGTGTTCGCGCCGTTGTTGATGGTGAGCAGGATGCCGCTGCCGATGGTCAAGGTGTCGTTGCCTGTGAATTTCAAGCCCGCATTGACGGTGATGGAAGCTGTCTGCGCAAAGGAGCCACTGATGAGGTAGGGATTGGTGTTGCCGGCGGAAAGATTGCTGTTGGCCGTGGTGGTGGACGCTGCGCCGATGAGTCCACCAGTGGAGGCTGCGAAATCAGCGCCATTAAAAGTGATGCGCGCATTAAGAATGCCATTGATGTTTGAGGTGCCGGTGATGGTCACGCTGGTGTTCGCTGGCGAGATAATGTTCAGGCCGGAGCCTGCGGCAGGTGTGGCGAGCGAGGTGAAAGTCAGCGCATTGGTTCCGGTGGCAGGTGCATCCACTTTCAACACACCGCTGCCGGAAGTCAGTGTGAGTGAGCCAAGGGCTTGCGTGCCGGCAGCGGCGATCCCGACGTATTCGAATGTGCCGCTGCCGGTGTAGGTCAGGCCGGGGGTGGTGCTCCAACTGCCAGTGATGCCATCCCCGAGTTTCAAGATGCCTGCGTTGATCGTGATGGCTCCTGTGCTGGTGTTCACTCCTTTGAGTGTCCATGTGCCCGTGCCGTTTTTGGTCAAGGTTCCGGTGGTGGTGCCGATGATGCTGGAGATGCTGCCGTCACCTGCACCCGCGAGGACCAAGCCAATGCCCGCGCCTGTGATCGTGCCTGCATTCGTGAGAGTGAGTGTGCCGCTGTCCGAGGAAATGGTGACTGCGGAGGTGGAAAGGGTGAGCAGGCCGGCATAGTTGTTCACGCCGCTGACATTGACCAGAGCACCGGTCTGGATGTTGAGGCCGTTGCCGCCTGCGAATCCAGAGCCACCTGCAAGAGTCAGAGCCTCTGCCAACGTCGTGATGCCACCTTGAATTTGCAGGGTCGCGCCACTGGTGACGGACGTGCCATTGGCAATGGTGCCGAGAGCGGTTGCACTGCGGATGTTGAGGATGCCCGCACTGACAGTGGTGAGGCCCGTGTAACTGTTGTCGCCGGTGAGGATGAGCGTGCCAGGTGATGTTTTCGAAATGAGGCCCGCAACCCCCGTGGATTCAGTGATCGATCCACTGATGGTGAGTTGGTCCGCCACGTTGGTGAGCTGAACCGTTCGTAAAGCGGAAGCACTCGCAACCGTGGTGATTTGCAGAGTTGTGCTGAGGGTGTTGATGCCAGAGAAAGCGATCGTGCCGCTGGTGCGGTTCAAAGTCAGTGTGCCTGTGCCGGTGATTGTGGATCCGAAGAAGCCCACCAGTGTGTTTACCGTCAGCGTGTGACCATTCATGTCCAACGTGCCACCAGCGTTGATGACCAAGTCCGATGTGGCCGTGACGGTCATTTGTTCATCTCCAGCCAGCCGCACCGTGGCGTTCCCCACGGTGCTGGCGGCAGTAGCCCCGATGGTGAGACCACCGCCACCCGTGGCGGTTGCTCCTCCCGTCTTGCCAAGAATCAAGGTGCCTGCATTGACGGTCGTGAGGCCGGTGTAGGTGTTTGAGGCGCTGCCGCTCAGGGTCAGCGTGCCGAGGCCTGCCTTGATGAGCGCAAGCGTTCCTGTACCGTTGGCAAGCATGCCGCTGAAAGTGCTGTTCAGCAGTGTGGCGCTGCTGCTGTTGCCGATGATAAGGCTAAACGCACCACTGGCATTGACGGTGCCACTGCCGGAGAGCGAGCCGAGAACAATGCTGCTGATGCCTGCCGTCAGAGTGTTGCCGCTGCCCACAGTCACCTGTGCCAGGCCTCCCAGAGATGTAGTGGTGGACAGGTTCAGCGTCACAGCACCGCCCGTGCTCGCAATGTTCACGATCGTGCCATCCACCAAGCTGCTCGCTGCCACGGCCAGTGTTATCACGCTGGCTGCTGTGCCGCTGTTTTGAAAAGTGATGGTGCGGGGCGCAATGGCTTGATCGTTGAAGGCTCCAAGAGTCAGGGTGGTCGTTGCATTTGCGGTGCTCTGCACATCAAAGATTGGATTGCCGGGACGCATGGAGACTCCGCCAATGTTCACTGCGCCAAGCGTCAGGCCGATCGTGCCGCTGGCGACATTGCTGCCTGCCTTAACAGTTAAAATATTGGAGCCAATGGTCAGTGTGCTCAGGGTGGTGACAGTTCCGCCTGCACCCGATGAAGCGCGGTCAACGATGATGGTGCTGTCTTTGATAAGATTGACCACGTTGGTGAAGGTGGTGGTGGCATCAAAGCCCAGGCTTAGCGTGCCGCCATTGAGTGCAAATGAACCGGTTCCTATTGGGGCGATGGAGGTCGCCGCTGCCTGTAGCCGCAGTGTGCCGGCATCGATTTGTGTCGTGCCAGTTCGTGCGCTGGTGGCGGTGCTGATGAAGGTAAGAGTGCTGCTGCTGGTTTTGGTCAGCAGCACATTGCCGGTGAGGCCGCCGGCATTGTTGATGGTGAGGTCATTGCCGCCGCCGAGCAAGGCGGATGCAGTCAGTGCCACAGCACCCGTCAGTGTGCCTGTGCCACTGCTGCTGATGACAGCCCCGCTGCCGCTCCCTGCGCCAGAGAGGCTGAATGCGGAACTGATGCTGAAGCCATTCAAATCGGCGACACCACCAGGTGAGATGGCCACGGATGCTGTGCCCAGAGTGGTGGCAGTGCCGAGCTTCAATGTGCCCAGGCTCACGGTGATGGCACCGGTGTAGGTGTTCGCGCCACTCAGGACGAGTGTGCCCAGCCCCGTTTTGACGAAGCCGGCGACGGCACCGATAGCCCCTCCCACATTGATTGTGCCAGATCCGCCGAAGTTCAGAAAGTTGCTGCCCGTGAGGATGGCGGTCGCGGCCACGGTTCCGAGATTCAATGTAGAACCCGCATCCGCTGTGATGAGAGCGGGAGCCCCCAGCGTGATGAGTCCAGTGATGGTGTTGGTTCCGCTGAGGTTGCGGATTGCGCCGTTTCCGCCGTCACCAAAGCCTCCTACGTTGGCCAGTGCACGGGCGACGGTGATGTTGCCGGAAAGGGCCAAAGTGGCCCCATCAAGCACGGTCACGGTGCCGGTGGTGCCCAGAGCGCCGGCGTTGCGTATCTCCATGATGCCATTGGAAATTTGAGTGCCACCGGTGTAGGTGTTTACCACCGTGAGCACGGTGCGTGTGCCGGCTGCGCCGTTGGACACCAATGTCACGATGCCGGTGCCGTTGTTGGCGATGGCGGAGTTGATCGTCAGCGTACCAGTGCTGGAGAGATTGGTGAGAAAGAGGACGCCTGCGGTGTTGTTCGTGCTGCCGCCTGCTGACAGCGTGCTGGCGGCTCCTGAGGTGCCGATGGTCAGATCCTGTGCGCCATTGAGAAGCTGGATGCCGCCGAGCGTGCCAAGCCGAAGAGTCTGCCCAGCGCCGAGCTGCACCAGACGGCCCGCAGTAATATCTGTGGTGCTTAAAGTATTGAGAAAGGTGGTGCCCGCCCCGGCTGTGACTGCTCCGGTGGTGCCGCTGGTCATGGTCGCATTGGACGTTGCAGTGAAAGGAACTGCTCCCAGGTTTTGTCCTGTGGCAAGGACGGTGTCTCCTGTGTAACCACCGACAACTGCGCCACCAATCACCTGGGCCCAGCTCCGTGCACCGTAGGAACTGGAGTAGCTCATCCAAGGGCCGGCAAAGCCTGCTGCCTGAGTGGTGGAAATGGTGCCGTAAAAAGGTGCCAGCACAGAAAGCACCGCCGTTGTCTCCACACGGCTGATGTTGCCAAAACTCAGGTTTATTGTGCCACCGGTGCCGGAAATGAGCTCCAGTACATTGTAGGCACCTGAGACGCTCAGGTCTTTAAAGGCCTGGCTGTTGGTCTGTCCTGCATTGCCGACGAGGCGCAGTGTTGTGGCAGAGTTGCCGCTGGCCAGAACCAGGTTTCCTGGCGTGGTGAGACCGTTGTAGAGGATGTTGTTTTGAGGTGCTCCGACCGCGCTAAAGTCCAGCACAGTGATGCCACCTGAATAACTGGCCACATTACGTCCGAGAATGGTGGCTCCGCCATAAGTGTTCGCTCCGGTCAGTGTCACCACGCTGTCCCCACCGCGGGTGAAGGTGAAACGGTTGAAGGAAAAATTACTCCCATTGTCCCCGATGGAACCCGAGATCGTAGCGCTCAAACCGTTGGAGGCGGAGAAGTTGGTGTGAATGCCAGCGTCCGCTGTCAGGGTGATGGGGCCTGAGAGGGTGATATTGTTTGCAGCCAGACGGATGGCTCCATAGGCGGTGCTGGAGAAGAGGAGGCTGTTGCCAATGCCCGCTAGAGAGAATGCCTGCGTGTAGTTGGATCCCGCACCGCTGAGTGCGGCCGTGCCACCGGCCTCCACCACGATGCGGTCCACCGCCTGTAGTGTGCCTGGCACAGAGATGGTGGCGTAAATACTGCCGCCAATCGTGAAAGATCCTGTGAGATCGGGATTGGTGGACATCGACAGCGAGATGTACTGAAACGTGGTGCCGGAACCGAATTTTTGAATGCGCAGGTTGCTGCCCTTGAGTCGGAGATTGGCTCCCAGACCGACGAATTGGGAGCCGCCTGAGGAGAGATTTTCCATTTGAATCAGGCCGTTTGCACCGAAGTCGATGATGCGTCCGGCCACATTGCCATTCAATGCGTACTGCTGCCCCGTAGCGATGGTTCCAGTGGTGACCGCGAGAAATCGAAGTTCTTTTAAAACAATGTCTTCAGTGACGCTGATGGGATTGGAAAGTGCCGGAGTCGGGACGTTCGTGCCGAATTGAGCGATGGCTGACGTCGAATTGACCCAGGAGGTGTTTGCCGTTCCATTCCACCAGTTGGTGTTAACAGTGTTCCAGATGAGGGTGTTGAGCGGGCTGCTGCCATCCGTATTCTGGGGACCTGTGACACTGGTGTTGGAATCCCACGTCACCGTTTGTGCGGAAGCAGTGATGGAGATCAGCAATATTACTGCTGCTGACAGCTGGTAGATTCGAAGTGAGCGACAAACAAAAGTGAGGTGTTGCATAAGTATATGCTAAAATCAGCACTTCTTCGCTAAGCACCTGCGGGACCATTCCCTCATTCATGCAGACCCCGAATCACGCAAAGAAGACGCTATTTGTGCGCCCGACCGTGCCAGGTCGGCAGAGCACGAAATTGGCATGCTTGTACAGGCTTCACCTGGCATGCGTTTCAGCTAGACTGGCTACTTGGTCATAGCCGGGCGCGGACGCGGATAAGCGATTTCGGTGCGCTGGTCGGGATGCTTCGCACCCGGTTTTTTATGAGCAGAGGCCGTGATACTGGAGAGAAATTGCAGCCGACTGCTGCTGGTTCCTGAGCCTCGAAGCTCCTCGAGTAGTTCATCAACGCCCTCCAGAACACAAGTGGGCTGGTACACGTAATTGCGCAGATCTTCGAGGCGTGTGGACCCGGTCAGCACCAGGCAGGCCTGCATGCCGACTTCAATGGCCCCCCGGATGTCCGTCTCCATTGTGTCGCCCACCATCATCACTTCTTCGGTGTGGCGCTGCAGCAGCCGCCTTGCACGCTGAAACATGTATGGGTTGGGTTTGCCGAGGAAATAGGCGCGCTGTCCTGTGCTGGCTTCCAGATACGCAGCCAGCGCACCTGCGCCGGGGCGGGTCACTTCCTTTTTCACGGGGCACCAGTTGTCTGGATTGGTGGCGACCAGCCGCGCACCTTTCTCGATGAGTTCATGCGCTTTGGAGAGTTTCTCCGTGGACTGCATGCCTTCGCCAACGACCACGTAAGTGGGGCGGATGGAATCATTGGGGATGCCTGCCTTTTGCAGCGCCAGTGTCAGCCCGGCATCGCCCATGACGAAGGCTGTGCAGCAAGGGTGGTTCTCAGCCAGAAACTCGGCAGTGTTCATGGCGGCTGTGTAAAAATGCCGCGCTGAGATGCCGTGGATTCCCAGATGGTTGAGTTTGACGACCAGATCTTCGGGCGTGGGTGCAGAGTTGTTGGTGACGAAGAGGAAGGGGGTCGAAGTCTCGATGAGGTGGTGGATGAATTCCGCCGCCTTGGGCAGCAGCTGGTTTTCACGGTAGATCACACCGTCCATGTCGATCAGCAGTCCTTTGGTTTGAGGCATGTCTTTTGAGGGGGAGGGTTTGGGGCATGGTTCACAGAACTGTCTGCATGCTCCTATGGACTCTTGCTCTAAGCATTGGCGAGGCCACCATTCAGTCCTTGCAGACCCCGA
This sequence comes from Prosthecobacter sp., assembly GCF_044373815.1. Lineage (GTDB taxonomy): Bacteria > Verrucomicrobiota > Verrucomicrobiia > Verrucomicrobiales > Verrucomicrobiaceae > Prosthecobacter. The sequence goes on from NZ_JBIPNG010000182.1 coordinate 6,589, forward strand.
ATTGAGCAAAGCAGACGCTCTTTGTGCACTCTGCTTCAGGAGGACTGCAAGATCCTGCTGCGATAGGCCAAGGGGACGCAGTGCTGGTGCTCTCTAAACTGCCGCTGGAAATGCGCAGGTGATACAAAGCCGCAGTCCATGGCAATCTGGCTGACGGTCAGGTCTGTTTCTGCGAGCAGAAGGCACGCACGCGCGATGCGCAGCTCATTCACGTATTGAGGCACGGTGCGTCCGGTGCTTTTTTTGAAGAGACGGCTGAAAGCACTTTTGCCAAGACCCACGATGGCCGCCAGATCGGCCACATAAATGGGTTCTGGCAGATGGGATGCGATGAATTCACAGGCCATGCTGATGCGGTCGGATGTGCCGGGGCGTGGCTGCGGCAGGACGGGAGAGGAGATTTCTTGCAGTTCCTCCGAGTTTGACAGCAGATCGAGCAACTGCAGCAGCAGGATCACGCGCTTCATGCCATGCACATGGAGCATTTCCTGAACGATGCGAGTGGCGGTCAGCCGCGTGATGCCTTTGATTTTCAGGCCTTGGTCGGCACGTTGGAACAACCGTCGCACGGGAGTCATGGAGGAGCGCTGCATCCAATCCTCATGTCCTGGCAGTTGCGGCATAAACTGCACGACAATGGCTTCCACCTCCGTGACAGGCGCGCCCGGTGCGGGCTGGTTGCGGTAATCGTGCGGCACATTGGAGCCCAGAAAGACGAGATCTCCAGGCTGGATGGATGAGATGTTGTTGCCGACGAGTCGTTCAGTGCCGCCTTTCAACACCAAAGTGATCTCACACTCCGGGTGGTAATGCCATACACAACCGAAATCCTGTCCGCGCACGACTTCGCAGACCACCGGTTCGGCGGCTGCAAGCGGGGAGAGCATTTCAACAATGGGTTTCATCAGTTGCTCGTGCTGAGAACATGCAGGATCCCGTTCCTGTAATGGCAGATGGCGAACGTATGAAATCGTTCATGAAAACTGATACGAATCAAAGCTGCGTGCGGAAGTTCATTTCTTGGATGAAGGATGGAAGGCAGAGTCGATTTTAGGCGCAAAAGAAGTTTCACAGTGCGGAGGTGAATAAACCTTCAGCCGAAGCATCAGGCTATGTGCATGGCTATGCAGCATGCGTGCCACCTGCTGGATCTACGCTTATCATTTGCACAGATGTGTGTTCATCTGCGACATTCGTATCACTCCAGCTCTACTGGTTCCAAGCCTTCAAGCCAGCCACTGGCAGCAGCGCATCGGCGGCGGCACGCCATGCCGGAGTTCCGGCTTTTTGAAAGAGTTCGTAGATGAGCTTCCTGCTGTGCGGATCTGCGACAGAGTTTGGCGCGTTGCGCCATAGGCCTAGTCGCAAGCCACCTTCGTGGGCATGATCTACATGACGGTGGTAAATAAAGGCGTCGATGTTGAGCTGGGTTTGAATCTTCTCCCAAGCATATGCGTAGGCGGCGGCCTGAAGTTTTTCGCCTTCGGGCGTGAGCAGTGTGTGGAAACCCTGCTCGCTGAGGATGATGCGGCGTGGCTTGCCGTTGAAGAGTAAATCAGGGCGCTCCAGATGCTTTGGCAGCACCTCGAGGTTTTTGAAGGTGACCTTGTTGGTGTTGTCATCGTGCGTGACGGTTTTGTCCGCCCAGGCGCGTGGATTGCCGAGGTCCTCGGGGTAGGGATGCCAGGCGACGTTCCAATCGAAGTCACCACGCTCACGCACAAGTCTTGCAAAGGTGTCGAGGAAGTCGCAACCTGGGGTGGCTTCCTGCGGGCTCACGTTGTGCATGCTGCTGCTCCAATGATGATCTGAGGAGAGGTAGGTGCGGGCGTTCAGGGAATGTCTGCGAATGGCTTGGTGCATGATGCGGAAGGCCTTTTCATATTCGCTGGCGGCGGTTTCGAGCGGCACGAGGCCCATGTTGTTCCAGAGGAAGTGAGAATTGACTTCGTTGCCGATGATCCAGCCCCAGACACGTCCGTGGTCGGGATGAGCGCCGCTCCAGCGTTCTGCGAGCAGGTTCATGACGGCGTTCAGAAAACCACTCGTCGTGTTTACGGCCCCGACGCTGAATTTGTAATCTTTGCGATGTCCCGGATGCAGCACGACGGCGTCGATGGCCGCGTTCTTCGAAGGATAGGCGATGATGATGAGATAAACGAGCACGCCCTTGTCGGAAAGCGGCTTGATCTGGCGGTCCAGTGAAGCGAGATAATTTTGATTAAAAATAAACTCACCGGTTTCAGGCTTCGATTTGGGATCAAACAGGCCGGTGAGGTTCACATTGATGCCCGCGTGGTGAATGCCGAGCGCCAGCGCATCATCCACCATCTGCACCTGCAGGCCCTTTTGATTCGGAGGTGTGGGAAACGGATCGCTGTTTTGAGCACAGGCGATTTGCGCAAGGATGAGGCCGAGAAGAAGATGACGCATGAGTGATGAGACAACCACCGCAGCGAATGAGCAACTGCAAGCTGCCTGTGAACGCTGCGGCAAACCCGAAGCGGTGAAGTTTGGTGACGAGTTTATCTGCGACGATTGCTACGTGGCGTGCGGTTCGTGCTGCGCAGGGGATGAGGGGTGAGGACGGTTACTCGTTTTCCGGCACGAGCGATTGTTCAGGCGGACCAGCCCCGGACCTTCGACATAATATTCAGGATCAGCATTGTGCCAGACCACTACATGGTCTTGGGCCAAGGGCTCAGCAGCGTGAACCCAGCACGTAATAGTGAAGACCAAGGCAAGGAGTGAGGCGACGCGGAGAAGGGGGATGAACACCCAGCCACAACGACTCCAACCAACCAGTATGATCACAACAATGCACAACATGCGTTGAGACGTGGTCCATTCCATTCGTAGGTTCCATTATGTCTCTCACCTCTTTTTTTCAGCCGCGCAGCATTGCTCTTGTCGGAGCCACGGAGCGTGAAGGCAGTGTGGGCCGTGCGATCTGGGACAATCTGCGCGGCTTTTCAGGCCCGGTGTTTCCGGTGAATGCGAAGCGTGCGGAGGTGTGCGGCGTGAAGGCTTATCCGAATATTGCGGCACTGCCGGAGGTGCCCGAGATGGTGATCATTATGACACCTGCAAGCACGGTGCCACAGTTGGTGGAGGAGGCTGGGGTGGCGGGCGTGAAGGCGGTGATTGTTATCTCTGCAGGGTTCAAGGAAACGGGGCCTGAAGGTGCCAAGCTGGAGGCGGAGGTGCTGGCGGCGGCGAAGCGGCATGGCGTGCGCCTGATCGGGCCGAACTGCCTCGGTTTGATGAATCCGCATGCGGGGCTAAATGCGACTTTTGCCAGCAGTGTGGCGCAGCCGGGAAGGGTGGCATTCCTGAGCCAGAGCGGGGCGTTGTGCACAGCCATCCTGGACTGGAGCCATGATCAGCATGTGGGATTCAGCGCCTTTGTTTCCACCGGAGCGATGGCGGATGTGGGCTGGGGAGATCTGATCCGGCACTTCGGGGAAGATCCCAACACGAGCAGCATTGTGATTTACATGGAGTCCGTGGGGGATGATGCGGCTTCATTCCTGGCGGCGGCACGGGCGGTGGCGGCGCAAAAGCCCATCGTGGTGATCAAGGTCGGCCGCACCGCAGAGGCCTCACGTGTGGCGGCTTCGCACACAGGCGCGATGACCGGCAGCGATGCGGTGCTGGACGCGGCGTTGCGACAAAGCGGCGTGCTGCGCGTCGACACGATCGAGGAATTGTTCGACATGGCCGAGGTGCTGGCCAAGCAGCCGCTGCCTACCGGACGGAGGTTGGCGATCGTGACCAATGCGGGTGGTCCCGGTGCGCTGGCCACGGATGCGCTGGTGCTTGGCCACGGGGAGCTGGCGGAGTTGTCGGCGAAGACAATGACGGATTTGAACGCGCTGCTGCCCGCGCACTGGAGCCACCACAATCCAGTCGATGTCTTGGGGGATGCTGACGCGGCTCGGTTTGCACAGGCATTAGGGATCGTAGCTGACGACGCTGCTGTCGATGGTGTGCTGGCCATCTTGACTCCGCAGGCCATGACGCATCCCACAAACATCGCGCAGGAAGTCGCGCGGATCGCTGGCCAGATCAACAAGCCGTTGCTGGCGAGCTGGATGGGGGCGCAGAGTGTTCAAGAGGGACGCGGCATCCTCAATTCGGCCGGGGTGCCCACGTATGACTACCCTGACGAAGCGGCGCTGGCGTTTGTGCGCATGCGGGAGCATCGGCTGCGCCTGATCTGGCTGAGCGAAACACTGAGCGCGCATGCAGACGATGATGACAGTGAAGCACTGCCTCTGGTGGGTGAGATGATTGATGTAGTGCTGAAAAGCGGGCGCACGCTGATGACGGAGCAGGAAGCCAAGCAACTGCTGCAGGTGGCGGGCATTCCCATCGTGGAGACACGCGCTGCTTATGATGAAGAGGCGGCAGTTGCCGCAGCTGAGGCGCTGGGTTTTCCAGTGGTGGTCAAGCTGCTTTCCTCCACCATCACGCACAAGAGCGACTGTGGTGGCGTGCAGCTTAATCTGCTCAATGCCGCCGCTGTGCAGCAGGCCTGGCGTTTGATTCAGGACAACGTCACTCACCTGCATGGACTGGCCGCTTTTGAAGGGGTGACTGTGCAGCGTATGATCACACAGAAAGGCATCGAATTGATCCTCGGGGTGAGCACAGACGCGCAGTTCGGTCCGGTGCTGCTCATTGGTGCAGGGGGGACGTTGGTGGAGGTGCTGCAGGATCACGCGCTGGCCCTGCCGCCGCTGAATCACGCGCTGGCACGGCGCTGGGTGGAGCAAACGAGAATCGCCAAAGTGCTGCATGGCGTGCGCGGCCAGCCGGCGGTGGATCTGGCAGCGCTGGATGATACGCTGGTAAAATTTGCCCGGCTGGTGCAGCACGAGCGGCGCATCGTTGAACTGGACATCAATCCGCTGCTGGCGACGCCGGACGGCATCATCGCGCTGGATGCACGAGTGGTGGTTCGGGCATAAATGGTCATAGGCGCGATGCCAGGGGTCATGCCTCACGTAATGATATTTGCTCAACTAAATGTGGCGGCGGCCACCTGTTTAAACTGAGAGCAGCGGAAAGTTGGCAGATTCGTCGGTTGCTTGTATTTACGTTTGCTGCGTGAGATCAGCGACGTCCAGAAGGACGCAAGAAACGAATTGTTTGAGCATGAATACATTTTTTAAATACCCTCTTTTCGTGCTGGCGCTGCTGCTCGTCAATTGTGGGCGCACTCCTTCAGGGTCTCCCCCGGCAGCACCGGGACCACCCGGCCCA
>NZ_JBIPNG010000183.1:0-11850 GCF_044373815.1 Prosthecobacter sp.
GGAGCAGAAGGATCCTGAGACGGGCAAGCCGATCGTGGAACTCATCGTGGACAAGGCCGGCCAGAAGGGCACCGGCCAGTGGACTCTGATGAACGCCGCTGAAAACGCCGTGGTGATCAGCACCATCAACGCCGCTGTGGAAGCACGCATTCTTTCCTCCCAGAAGAAGCAGCGCGTGGCTGCCAGCACGCAGCTCACCGGCCCGACCGTGAACATCACGACGGACAAGGCTGAGCTGGTGAAGAAAGTGCACGACGCTCTCTACGCCTCCAAGATCATCAGCTACGCCCAGGGTCTCGACCTCATCCAGACGATGGGTGCGAAGAAGGACTGGAAGCTGGATCTGGGTCGCATCGCCGCCATCTGGCGCGGGGGTTGCATCATTCGCGCTCGTTTCCTCAATCGCATCACCGATGCGTATCGCACGAACGCCAGCCTGGCCAACCTGATGCTGGATCCGTTCTTCAAGGACGTGCTCAGCACCACGCAGCAGAACTGGCGTGAAGTGGTCAGCATCGCGACGCTGAACGGCATTCCTGTTCCGGCGTTCAGCGCCAGCCTTGGGTACTATGACAGCTACCGCGCCGCCCGCCTGCCAGCGAACCTGCTGCAGGCGCAGCGCGACTTCTTCGGTGCTCATACCTATGAGCGCACGGACAAGCCTGAGGGCCAGATGTTCCATACGGAATGGCCTGAGGTGATTGGCTGAGGTACTTTATGACTCCAGTTGCGGCGCAACTGGGCAACTTTGAAGGCGGCTGGGGAGACCCGGCCGCTTTTTTGTATCCTGAGCGGATCAGTCCAGCGAATGAGGATCGCTTTGCAACTTGCGCAGGGCCATGGCATCCAGCTTGTCCTTCTCGCGCACTGAGTTTTCCTTCCATCCTATCAATGATGCTTTCGACGCATACCGAATCGATAGCTCACGCAGCATCCATGTATCGGCATCGACGATCACATCTGCATATCTCCTCCCGGTCATGCGCGTAAAAATGTCGATCTGGCATTGCTCAATTTCTTCTACGATGCGAATCGCACCTTCGCCTTCTTCAAAGTCAGCGGGTGTGAGTTCAGCAGCAAAACCTTCTCCGTAGCCGCTGAGGGTGGTGAGCAGTAGGCCAATATTTTCAGCACTGTCCTCGATCAGCAGATCCACATCTTCTGTGAAGCGGACATACCCTTGCAGGGTGACGGCAATGCCACCCACCACAATGAACTTAACGCCTCGCTCAGCGAGCAAGACCAACAACTTTTCGAACGAGGGTTCCATCGTCTGGGGGTGGTGACCATTTCCCGCCGCGCAGCATGAGCGCATTGCGCCGAAGCATCTCCAACCGCTGCAATGGCGGCACGCGCGACAGACTGCCGCCCACGCGCTTTTTTAGAGGCTCTGTCATGTCATTCACCATACGTAACATTAAGTGCTTCGGCCAGGATCGCAAGCTCGCTCCGCTCGGCAGATGAGGCTGGAGGTATCCGCCTTTTTGTGCAAAGAAGTCTTCATTGTACTACCCTTCCCCACATGGCTTCCAACCTCACACCTGAATACATCGCCATCCTTCGGAGCATGACCGGCGCGCAGAAGCTAAGCGTCGCATTTCAGATGTACTGGGGTGCGCGGAGGCTCAAGGCGGCGCGGTTGAGGCAGCAGCATCCTGATTGGAGAGAGGAGCAGGTGCAGCAGAGGGTGAAGGAGATTTTTATGTATGCAAAAATGTGAGGGGGACGTTGAGTCGCCATCGATTCAACGAATACACTGGCAGACTGCGGCGGAGGCCGTTGGAAGTTTGCACGTGTTGGCTGAAGCGGTGCGATAGGATCGTGGACGAGTTCGAGTAGGAGGACGAGGACGATTTTGCTTCGGCGATGGGGGTGCGTGGTTGAGCGCGATTGATGTCTTGGGCATAAAAAACGGAGCCCGGCTCTTTCGAGACGGGCTCCGCGTGGGGGGCTGGGTTAGGCTTTGAGCATGCGGGGGAGGACGGAGGCGGGGACTACTTCGTAGCTTGTGGGGACCATGGAGTAGCTGGCGCGGCCTCTTGAGAGGCTGCGAATGGCTCCGGCGTAGCCGAACATTTCGGCGAGGGGGACCTCGGCGAGGATGCCGGATTCGGTGCCGCGGTGGTCGATGCCGGTGATGCGGGCGCGGCGACGGTTGAGATCGCCGAGGATGTCGCCCTGGTGCTCGTCGGTGACGGTGCATTCGACCTGCATGACGGGCTCCAGCAGCACGGGGGCGGCGAGGCGCACGGCTTCGCGGAGGGCTTCGCCAGCGGCCATGCGGAAGGCTTGGTCGTTGGAGTCCTTGGCGTGGAAGGCACCGTCGATGATGCGGACGCGGACATCGACCAGCGGGCTGCCGCGCAGGGGGCCTGCGACGGCGGCTTCGGTGATGCCACGGCGTACCGCGCCCATGAACTGGGAGGGTATGCTGCCGCCGATGATGGCGTCTTCGATGATGAAGCCGCCGCCACGCTCCAGGGGCTGCACGGTGACCTTCACGCGTGCGAACATGCCGGAGCCGCCATTTTGCTTTTTGAGCAAGTGGTCGGCTTCTGCCTTTTGCGTGATGGTTTCACGGCACGCGATCTCGGGTGCGCCGGCGATGGTTTCGACACCATGCTCGCGCAGGAGTTTTTCGCGGATCACTTCGAGGTGGAGCTCGCCCATGCCGGAGATGAGGCACTGGCCGGTCTCCTCATGGGTGCGGACGCGGAAGGTGGGGTCCTCATCGCTGAGGCGTGAGAGGGCCGTGGCCAGACGTGACTGGTCGGCGGACTTCGCGGGCTCGATGGCCATGCTGACGACGGGTTCGGGGAACACGGGGGGCTCAAGCATGATGGCATGATCTACCAGACACAGGGTATCGCCTGTGCTGAAGTTGTTGAGCCCGGTGACGGCGCAGATGTCCCCTGCTTGGACGGTTTCGAGTTCATCGCGGCGATTCGCGAAGACACGGAGCAACCTGCCGCAGCGCTCGGTTTTGCCGAGGCGCGGATTGAGGAGGGGCGTGCCTTTTTGGAGGGTGCCGGAATAAACACGCACATAGACGAGGCGGCCTGCCTGCGGATGACGCACGATTTTGAAGGCGAGCGCGGCGAGGGGGGCATCGATGGCATTCACGCGCTGCACTTCTTCGGGTGCAGGGAGGAAGTCCACGATGGCATCCACCAGCGCGGAGACGCCGATGTGCTTGTAAGCGCTGCCGCCGATGACGGGCACGAAGCGGCCTGCGAGGGTCTGACGACGGATCGCGGCGCGGAGTGCCTGTGCGGGCACGGGGAGGTTTTCGATCCAGAGTTCGGCGATTTCATCGTCGAGGCTGGCGAGAGCCTGGATGAGATCACGACGTGCGGATTCGACGGCGGTGAGCCATTCGGTGGGAATGGATTCCACGGTGAAGCCGGTGGGCGAGTCGGCATGAGTACGCAGGGCGCGCTCTTCGATGACGTCGAGCTGGCCTAGCAATGCGGATTCGGCACCCCAGGGCAGGAGGACAGGCCAGGCGGTGGCGCCGAGCTTGGTTTGGAGTTCGTTGACGACGCGGGGGAAGTCTGCGCCGAGGCGGTCCATCTTGTTGATGAAGGCGACGCGGGGCACGCGGTAGCGATCCATCTGACGCCAGACGGTTTCGCTTTGAGGCTGCACGCCACCGACGCCGCAGAAGACGGCGACAGCGCCGTCGAGCACGCGGAGGGAGCGTTCGACTTCGGCGGTGAAATCGACGTGGCCGGGGGTGTCGATGATGTTGAGACGATGGGGCTGCCCGGTGAAGAGGCGGGTGAGGCCTGCGACGGGCTGCTGAGTCCACGAGCATGGAGCCGCGGCGGAGGAGATGGTGATCCCCTTCTCGCGTTCGATGTCCGAGAAATCGGTGGTGGTGTTGCCTTCGTGCACGTCTCCGCAGGCATGGATGGCGCCTGCGTAGAAGAGAATGCGTTCGGTGAGCGTGGTTTTGCCAGCGTCAATGTGGGCGGCGATGCCAATGTTGCGGATGCGGCCCGAGTCAGTCGTATTGAGTTTCATAAGAGTCAGAGGTTCGATGTGAACGTGCTGCTCCCCGGAAGGATATGAAAAGGCCCTGATGCAGACTGGCGGCAATCAGGGCTCCCGGGGATAGCAGCAATATCTGACTTCTGTCCTCTATGACATAGTCATCCCGAGCCCTGGCCGCAGCCGGGCTGAATGAAATATGATGATGAGGGGGCGTTGTGTCATAGGACGCAGTAGTTCTATAACATACGGGTTGAAAAAGTCAATGGGTGCACCGGCCTCGCGGTTGTAAGTCACTGTGACGCGGTTCTTCCTTGCACCGTGGACCCCTGCGTCGAGCTGAGGACAGCCACGCCCTACCTGCGACAGGCATCAGGATATCCTGGGCGCTTGGCGTCTATATTCCTTCCCCAAGCTTCATGACTGAATAGCATCCGCCGGCAGGAAGGAATCACTTTGGCTGGTTTGTTCCCGGTCACTGCCTTCTTAGCGGCTTCTCAGCCACGGACGCCAGTCACCTGGGCGTTACATCACTCATCGTGGTGAGTGCATCGCCGCTGGGCGACTTCGACTACATCCCATGAAACCCAAGTATTACTCACCAAGGCTGGAGCGCTCGCTCATCTCACCGCTTTATCATGCCGCCAAGGCTGAGGGCGTGCCGATGACCAAGCTCGCCAGTCGTTGGTTGGCGGAGAAACTCGCAGACCATCTCATGCCCCCACAGGAGTCATCCACGCGTGTGATGGAAGAAACAAAACGTTGAGACTGACAGAGGGGCGGCTGGCATCCCCAGCCGCCTCTTCATTTGCCTAAATCACAAGCCCTCAAATGCAGCGCCGACCAATCCCCGCGCACTATCCTGCTGATACTGTTCCGCCGCATCCTGCATCAGGGTCTCAAACCCGGCTTGATCGAGATTCAACTCGGCTGCCATGACAGTGAAATTTTTCCAAGGCACCTGCTGTTCCACTTTGCCAATGTCTTTGAGCAGCATGTATGCAATGGCCTGCAATCGGATGCCCGTTTCTCTGCGTCCGTTTTCCCATGCCACAAATCCGATCTGCGCGAGTGTCGTGGCCTCCCCGGCACGGTCGCCGATGGCTTGCCGCATCTTTATCGAACGGCCAAATTTGTCTCTCGCTCCGGAATAGTCGACTTCGTTCAAATCAATCGTGGCAAGCAGATGCCACGTCGAGGCCTCCCCCGCGCGGTCACCGATGGATTGCAGCATCTTCAGCACGCGGCCCGACTTCTCCCGCGCATCTGCATAGTTCCCTTCCTTCACAGCAATCGTGGCAAGATTGTGCCACGTCGCTGCTTCCCCCGCACGGTCGCCGATTACTTGTTTCATCTCCAGTGAACGGCCAAACTTTAGCCGCGCTGCGGCGTAGTCGCCTTCGTTCAAATCAATCATGGCAAGCTGATGCCATGTCGCGGCCTCCCCAGCACTGTCACCAATGGCTTGCAGCATCTTTAGGGCGCGGCCAAACTTCTCCCGTGCTGCGGCGTAGTCGCCTTCGTTCAATTCAATCGTCGCAAGACTATGCCACGTCACCGCCTCCCCCGAGCGATTGCCAATGGCTTGCTCGATCTCCAGCGATCGACTCAACTTTCCCCTTGCCGCTGCGTAGTCCCCATCGTTCACATCAATCAAGGCAAGCTGATGCCACGCCGCGCCTTCCCCGGCGAGGTCACCGATGGCATGTTTAATGTCCAGAGAACGACCAAACTTTTCCCGCGCTGCCTCGAAGTTGCCTTCTCTCAATTCAATCGTGGCAAGCTGATGCAACGTGGCGGACTCTCCGCCACGGTCGTTATTGGCTTGCCGCATCTCCAGCGCGCGGCCAAATTTTTCCCGCGCCGATTCGTAGTCGCCTTCTCTCAATTCAATCGTGGCAAGCTGATGCAACGTCCCGATCTCCATGGCATTGTCGCCGATAGCTTGACTGATCTCCAACGCGCGACCAAATTTCTTACGCGCCGCCGCGTAGTCACCTTCGTTCACATCAATCGAGGCAAGCTGGTGCCACGTCGCGGCTTCCCCAGCATGATCGCCGACAGCTTCACAACGAGCCATCGCTTGCAGGTAAAGACTTCTGGCTCGCCGCCATTCACTCAAATTCAGCAAGACGTCCGCCAGCATCTTGAGTGTGTATGGGCCAGATGTTTCATCCGCCAGAGGCTCTAACAGGGCCGCAGCAGTCTTATACTCAGCCTCATCGTAAAGATGCCGTGCCATCGACACTGTCGCCCACTCCAGCCGTTCGCGGTCGCCGCCTACTTCGGCATGCTGACGGCAGGCTTGTAGCTCCGCCATGAAGTGCAGACGCAGTTCGGTTCCTCTGCCTGTTTTGAGGCAGGATTCGAAGAAGGCGGCAGCGGCGCGATGGGCCTCAGTAGCCACGTCGGATGGCAACCGGTCGGGATGCACCAGAAAGTTGCGCTGAAGGGGATGGACGGCGTAGAGCAGGGTCTCATGCGCCTCCTCCCCCAGTTGTTGCAGCAAGCCACGCGCGAGCATGGCGCTGGCGGCAGCATTGGCCGTAGATTCATTCAAACCGCCAATGTGAGCAAGGCCATCAAGGGGCACCGGCAGTTCTACCAGTGCCAGTCGGCTGAGTGCGAGGCGGTGCTCCGGTGCCAGCGCCTGGTAGAGTTCGGGGATAAAGATGTCTGCCAGATACTTCTCCCGCAGTTCATTCAGGGCATCGTCGCCATCTGCATCGGTAGCGGACTCCAACTGCTGCTGCAGTTTGCTGATCTCAACGGTTGCGAGCACATCTGCCGCAGGCTTGATGAAGCGTGGGGTGCCGCCGATTTTGCGGTGCAGCAGGGTGAGAAACTCACGCGAGATGTCACCCGCAGCCATGCGCTCCACCACGCGTTCATGGCGGGTCAGGCACTTGATGAACTCCGCCTCGGAGAAGTCTGGCAGTGGCTCATGCACCCGCCCAGGCTGGGTGGCATCAATTCCTTCCGGCACATAGCGGCAGGTCAGGATGCAGCGGCCCGCGCCGGTAAGGCGACCGAAGAGCGAATCCAAAAACTCAGCCAGCTCAGCATTGGCCCAGCATGGGGCGGCCGGCGGCAACGGCATGAGGTCTTCCAGATTGTCCAGCACCAGAAGAATGCGCGACTCGTTGAGAATCTCCACAGCCAGCCGCAAGCGCTGCGGCAGTGGCTGACGGCCATCATTCAGCATCTCATAGTCCGCCTGCTGCCCCAGCCGCTGGCATGCATTGCCGATTTGCTGCGCCAGCAGCAAGGCAAAGTTTTCTGCGTTCTGGCGTCTGGCTTTGAGTACGACAAGCCGAAAACCTTCGAGCTGGCAGCGATTGGCGAGGCGGGTGGCAAGGGTGCTTTTCCCAGCGCCACCCATGCCGGTGAGGAGCAGGATATGAAAATCAGCATCGCGCAGACCGGGGCGCAGGCGCTGAAGCAGACGCCGACGGCCCACAAAGCCCTCCCGCAATCCCACGATGCCATCCCCCAGCAACTCGTAGTGGATGCCTGCATGCGGCACCTTTGCCAAGGGCTTGGATTGATCAATCAAAGCATCGGTGGCATCTGCCGCGAATAGCTGCGCCAGGGCGAATGACGCATCGAAATAAACGGTGTCGTTCACTGTGACGTGAGCGTTTGCCAACAGCTCGCGTCGCGCCGTAGCCAAGGCGGCATCCACCGGACGGCCAGCGGCCAGTTCATGGTAGAACTCACGCGCAAAATCCGTCGCCAGCCCGTCTGCCACACTGGCACCCCAGCCCAAGGCAACGGGCACATGGCCGGCAGTGGTCAGCGCCTGACACACACCAGCCGATGCGGCCCGCGCGGACTGACAGCCACTGACGAATACAAGACGAACTCCACGATTAGCGAACAATTGCTCGGCCATGCTCCTGGCATCCCGTGGGTCGGAGTTCCCGCGCTCATCCTCGAAGGTAAAATAACCAATGCCGTCCTGCACGATGCCGTGGCCTGACAAGTGAACCACATGGGGCTGGACCTCCGAGATGAGATTCCGCAGCTCATCAAAGGTGGCGGCTTCGGCGATGCTGAGATGAATCTTGTTTCCCAGTTTGGCTGCCAGCCGCAGCATGGCTTCTTCTTCCCGCTCATAATCAAGACCAGTTTGATCAATGGGGGCACAGGCCGCGAAGAGAATGCGTAAGGGCAGCGCCACCTGACCGAGATTCGGTGCTGCCAATGTCTCACGCGTTGTTCGCCGGATGGCCCAGCGGCCATCCGCGACGAGGAATGCGCTGGTGGGAGAAGGCAGCAATTCCCACGGCAGGTTGAGCAGCGCAGGCGCGGAGGAGGAGATGAGCAAGGTGCCGTCTGAGGAACTGATGTCCTGCTGCATATGGTCCCACAGGGTGCCTAGCAGGGTGTTTTTGAGCAGATGGCCCAGGTCACTCAATGTGACGGGATCTGCCAGGGGACGCTTGCCGCCTTCGAAGGATTCGGTGAGCGCCGTGGTCTTTTTTAGCAGCGAGTCAAAGACAGCTTGTTCTGCGTGAAACTCATGAGTGCCTTGCGGCGAGCCGAGGGTGGCCTGAATTCAACCTCGTCGGTGTGTCGCAGGTGAATGATCAGGTTAGGCATCTGTAACAGTCATCATAGGTGAGACGCGGCAAACTTGGCAAAAGAAATCCCGTTTCATATTTGCATTTTACAGGGGGCATTGAATCTTGATCCATGGCTAAACAATCCTCTGCCTCACCTACCCGCATCAAGATCGGCGGCGTCGAGATGGTGCTGCGCCCGCAGACACAGAAAGGCACTATTCCCGAAGATCGTCTGCGCAGGGCAGTCCTGAAAGCAGTCGCAGCGGAGCAACCATCCAAGAAAAGCGCAAAGTGAAATCAAGACGCGGTCGCGACTATCAGCGACAAGTCTTCATCAACTGCCCTTTTGATGGTGAATACCTGCCGCTGCTGCGCGCCATCGCCTTCGTGCTCAAGGTCTGTGATTACGTGCCGCGCTGCGCCTTGGAAGCTGACAGCGCCACTGAGGTGCGCGTCGAAAAGATTCTTCGCATCATTGGGGAGTGTGGGCTGAGCATCCACGACATCTCCAGAACACAGCTGGATCGCAAATCGAAGCTGCCGCGCTTCAACATGCCCTTCGAGCTGGGCTTGTTTCTTGGAGCGGCAAAACTGGGCGGTACACGGCACCAGAAGAAGGGTGCCCTGATTTTGGATGTCGAAGCGTATCGCTATCAGAAATATCTCTCTGACATCGCGGGGCAGGACATTCGTGCGCATGGCAATGATCCAGGTGCCGTGATCGGCCACGTCCGCAACTGGTTGAACACGCATAGTCCCGCCAACCTAGTGCTTCCGGGCAAAGCCGCACTTGTGACCCAATACCGTCGTTTTCAGAAACAACTGCCCGTCATGCTGAAGGATCTCCAACTCAAGGAGACCGAAATTTCGTTTGTGGACTGGTCCAAGCTCATCGGAGTGTGGCTCGAAGCGGTGGCCAAAGTGTGATCATCGACTGGAAGTGTAAAGGCCAGCACCTCATGCGCCTTGTTATCGACATGAAGTGTGGTTGGGTGCGGACATGAAAACATCTTTCGTTCCTCTGCTGGTTTTGGGTTTCAGTCTGGCAGTCGCGGCGGTGTCGCTTCAGGCGGCGGAGGGGGATTTGAAGAAGGCGGTTTATTGCCATGGGTTTAAGGAGGATGATCGGTCGCCGAAGGATGTGGCGGAGTTTTTCAAGCCGGATGAGACGGTGTTTCTTTCGATCGAGCTGAAGGGGCGGCCGAAGGCTGGGGTGGTGGCGGCGAAGTTTATGTTTCGCGAGGATCTGATGGCGGAGGCGAAGGTGGATGTGGCGACGGTGAACAAGGGGGTGATCTTCTCGTTTGGGGAGGACACGTTTGTGAGCTTTGACATGAAGACGAAGCAACCGATGCCGGTGGGTGCGTGCTACCGGGCGGATGTGACCCTGGATGGTAAGCCGCTGGGGCAGTTTCCCTTCCGTGTCGCGCCGCCGAAGGAGGCGATTCCGAGCAAGCTGCTGAAGGCCGCGCTGGCCAAGGGCGCGGACGAGGACCACAAGCCGGTGAATGAGACGCATGAGTTTGACGGCCTGGACAAGGTCTTTCTGGCGGGCGTGGGCAATCTGGGCCTGTCGTCATGGCTGGAGGCTACGTGGCTGGTGAATGGCAAGGTGGATGACGAGGGCACGCGCAGCTTCACCATGAAGGAGAACAAGGAAAACGTGCCTTTCCATTTTGCCTTCATCCCGGCCGGTGGCTGGCCTGCGGGCACGCATGAGGTCTCACTGCAACTCGACGGGCAGGAGGTGGCGCATGAGAAGTTCACGGTGAAGGTGGGCGCGCCGATGGCCGGAAAGACGAAGCTGGCGCTCGACTCCTCGCAGTTGTTTCGGGATGACGGCAAGGGCGAGCCCGGCAAGGAGGTGAAGTATTTTACCACTGACGACACGGAGCTGCATGCGCGGTGGAATCTGAAGGAGAAGGCGCTGGCCAAAGGCGTGCAGTTTGTCTGGGTGCTGGTGGAAGTGGAAGGCGAGAAGAGCCAGGAGCTTGCGACGGCGGATGTGGAAGCGGCGGTGAGTGATCAAATCGACTCTTCGCTCACGGCGAAGGAGGGGCTGCCGGTGGGGAAGTATCGCGTGGATCTGGTGCAGGATGGGAAGGTGCTGGATGCGAAGGTGTTTGAGGTGAAGTGAGGGGCTGCATACGCGCACCTCTGCTGCGAAGCGCGGACTTCAGTCCGCTGCGCTCCACAAGAACCAAGGCCTCCGCTTTGGCCCTCTACGAGCGGTGCGCATTGAATGCCGAAGCAAAGTTATCCTCGGATCCAAGGGGATGATGGATGACTAAGAGTCTGGCTCTGCGGCGGGGTGCTGCGGAATAAATTCCGCGCTCCGTAGAGCTCACGGCTGAATGATGCGGGCGCCGCGCTGCCAGGTGATGTAGGACCAGACCCAGTGGAGGAAGACGATGGCGCGATTGCGCATGCCCATGAGGAAGAGGAGATGGACGAAGAGCCACATGAGCCAGGCGAGCATGCCGCGTAAATGCATGCCGGCAAAGCTGACGACGGCGGCACTGCGGCCGATGGTGGCCATGGTGCCTTTGTCGAGATAGGTGAAGGCTGAGCGGGGCACGGACATGCCCTCATTGAGGATGGTCTTGGAGATGAAGTGACCCATCTGAATGGCGGCGGGACTGACGCCGGGTACGCGGACGCCTTTGGTGTCTGTGAGCGCCACGAGATCGCCCGCAGCGAAGACTTCGGGATGACCGGGGAGGCTGAGGTCTGGCTGGACCTGGATGCGGCCGGCGCGATCCAAGGGCACGCCTGCGAGTGTGCGTGTGATCCCGCTGGCCTCCACGCCTGCGGCCCAGATGACGGTGTCTGTCTCGATGCGGTGGTCACCGGTGATGACATAGCCTGCGCCGACTTCTTTGACGGGTGAATTCAGATGCACCGTGACACCCAGGTGCTCGAGATGCTTGCAGGCGTAGTCCGGCAGTCCGCCGGGGAAAGTCGCTAGCAGCTTGGGGCCGGCCTCGACGAGATGGACTTTCGCCAAGCTGGGATCAATGCGCCGGAAGTCTTCTTTGAGCACCTGCTGTGCGAGTTCGGCGAGCGAGCCCGCCATTTCCACTCCGGTGGGACCACCGCCCACGATGACCATCGTAAGCAACCGCGCGGTTGTCTGGGGATCATTCGAGCACTCCGCCTGCTCAAAGGCGAGCAGCACCTGTTTGCGGATTTTCATGGCATCATCCAGGCTCTTCAGGCCCAGCGTGTGCGCGGCCCATTCATCGTGGCCGAAGTATCCGGTCTTGGCCCCGAGGGCGATGACGAGGTA
>NZ_JBIPNG010000598.1:0-3451 GCF_044373815.1 Prosthecobacter sp.
GAAAAAGCCAACCGCATCGCGCCAACAGTTGTCGGAGGGTCTAAGAAGCATGGTGGCCCCGATCTTGGCCCAACAAGAGCAAAGAAGCAGTGGCGAGAAATGCATGTGGATGGAATGGGGATCGCCGATCACCCTCCGGGGGCTGATTTTGATCTCGACGGTTGCCCAAGGCTGACTGTGCGAATGGTTGCGCGCGTCCAAAGCTTCCCTGACGGCTGGCTGTTCAGTGGCAAGAAAACAGCTGCATATCGCCAAGTTGGCAATGCCTTCCCACCTCTAGTGGCCAAGGCAATTGGTCAGTCAATTCGGTCGGCACTTCGTATGCAACGCACCCCGCCAAAGAGTGGACTTGAACAGCTTCGCCTCCTTGAAGAACCAGCGCTTTATTATTCTTCCGGTGCGCCGCAGAAAGCCCAGCCTTTCATGTAGCAGCATGATATGGATTAATCTTCTAATGATTCAGAAGACCGGTTTGTGTCCGCACGATCTTTCTCGAACTGCCGAATCCACCGCGTGGCATCGGATGGCCATTCTGAAAACTGTGTAAGCATGTAGGAAGAAGTCACACGCCCATTGGCCTGCTTTTGACGCATCACTTCAATATTCCAGCCAAGGTAACGCAATTCACGCGTGCGCTTCTTCCAATCATCTTGGTTTGCTACGAACTCGATCAGCTGAGAAGGAACCCATTCGTTTAAGTTCAATTTAAGCAATTCTCCAATTCGCACGTGAACAGATCCATGTTTCAGGACGCTCAAAACCTTGTCATCTTGAGATGCAAAAAGGTCTTTTTTGCCATGATTACACTCTTCACAAAGCGCCCAAAGGTTGTCTGGTTCATTGGATCCGCCCCAAGCCTGGGGGATTTTGTGATCAACTTGCAAGTCAACGCCATGCTCTTCAATGCTGCGCCCGCACATCTGACAGCGGCCCCTTGATGCACGCAGCACTTCTGCACGCAGCCTGCCATTTATTCCGCTCGGATTTACAGCCTCAGTTCGCTTTTCACCAAGGGCATATTTGGGATTACCGCCATTTGGTATGACGATGAGGTTGTACCATTTTCTGACATCTCGTCTTCTTCGGTCAAGTTGACTTTGTTCATGGGCTGCGATGCCCAGTTTTTCCCGAATTTCACCTGATGTAAGTCCTTCTGGATGCAGGCGCAGTAATTCGACGATCTTGCCGACCATCCCTGTCGGTTCGCCAATCACGAACGCCTTCCCTTTCTGCTCAAGACATTGGAACTTTTTTGATTTCTCCGTTCGGCTTCCTCAATCAATTTCGAAAGCGACGTGTTGAGAGCCTTGGCAATTTCCGACGCAACATCGAGTGAGCAGTTTCTCTCACCTCGCTCGATCATGCCAATATAAGTAGCATGAACCCCAGCTCGTTCGGCCAAGAGTTCTTGAGTAAAACTCAACACACTCCTATGGGCGCGCACAACTTCGCCAAATGATTTGGAGAGGGATTGGGTGGCCATGATCTCATCATGGCCTACACGCCCCAATCCTTTCCACAGACAATAGTATGTCCGATGATTTGATAAAGACAGCACATATGCTCTCCAAGCAGCGGCGGCTGCGGATTTGCTTAAAGATTGAAATTTCAATCTTTGATATTGACTCTTGAGCCAAGATGGGTTGAAATTTCAACCCATGAAGAAAATTGCCCAATTGAGCCGCCGTGAGCGGGAGGTGATGGACCTGGTTTTTGCGCAGGGGGAGGCGACGCTGTCGCAGATTCTTGAGGGGATGGAGAAGCCGCCGACGCGGGCGGCGCTGAGGTCGATCCTGACGATCCTGGAGGGGAAAGGACAGCTGAAGCACCGGCAGGAGGGGCGGGAGTTTATCTACCAGCCGGTGCATTCGCGGGAGGAGGTGGGGCAGAGCACGCTGAGCCGGGTGATCGGGACGTTTTTCGGGGGATCGCTGACGCAGGCGATGGCGGCGTATCTGAGCGCTCCGGGGACGAAGCTGAGCGAGGAGGAGGTGGCGGAGCTGAGGGGATTTTTGGACAAGGCGAAGACGGGGAGGAAATGACGAATGACGAATGACGAATGACGAATGCAGAATGCAGAATGCAGAATGAATGACTGGGCTCGAATGAATCGCTTGAGCTTGCAGTTGCCAGGTAACCTAGACACAACGCCAAGATTTTTATGAGCATCATTGAGCATCTATTTTCTTTCACACCGGGCTGGCTGCTGGATGTGACGCTGCAAACGACGGTACTGCTGACGCTGGCGGGAGGGGTGGTGGTGTGTGTGCGGCGGATGGCGGCGGCGAGGAGGCACTTTATTTTGGCTTCAGTGCTGATGCTGATCCCGGTGGTGATGGGGTGCAGCTTTATAGCGCCGGTGTGGCGGATTTCATGGGGTGCGGAGCGTGCGGTGCTGACGGAGGATGAGGTGGAGAAGAAGGAGGTGGCGGAAGGGCGGGATCCGTTTGCGCCGAGGCTGACACCTGCCACGAGGCTGACGGTGAGTGCGGTGGATGAGGCGGGGTATTCGCCGCTGTGGGCGGTGCTGTGGCTGGGGGGCATCTGCGCGGGTGCGGTGGTGCTGGGGGTTTCGGCCTGGACGCTGCGGAGGCTGCGGGTGGAATCGTATATGGTGGTAGATGCTACCATGCGGCGGTGTTTTGCGGAGGAGGCGGGGGCTTTGCGACTGGAGCTGCCGGAGGGGTGCCTGCGGATGAGTGCGGCGTGTGCGGTGCCGATGACGTGGGGGATTTCCAAGAGGACGGTGCTGCTGCCGGAGCAGGCGGCGGGTTGGGACGAGAAGCGGCTGAGGCTGGTGCTGCGGCATGAGCTGGCGCACATCGCGCGCGGGGATGTGCTCATTACTTTGCTGACGACGGTGTCGGCGCTGCTGCTGTGGTTTCACCCGCTGGTGTGGGTGATGCTGAGGGCGAGCGCGAGGGCGCGGGAGCAGGCGTGTGATGATGTGGCGCTGGAGCGCAGCGGGGTAAGTGCGGATGATTTTGCGGAGGACCTGCTGGCGGCGGTGGCGGGTCTGGGGAGCACGGCGAGGCCGTGGATGCCGCTGGCGCTGGCGGTGTCTGCAAGTGCGATGGCGATGAGGGGACGGCTGGCGAGTCTGGTGCAGGCGGGGCGCGGGCGCGGTGGGTACACTTTGATGCAGAAGCTGGGGCTGCTGGTGCCAGCGGTGACGGGGGCGTTTGGCCTGGCGGGTCTGAGTGCGTGCCGGAAGGCGGAGCCGGTGGTGCCGAAGCAGATCGTGGTGATGAGCCGGTTTGTGAGCATTCCCATGGACTCGCCGGTGCTGGCGGAGGCGGGGCTGACGCTGGATGGGAACAAGCCGGGGCTGCAGAGCCTGGGTATTTTAAACGAGGAGCATGCCAACAACCTGCTGCGCAAGCTGGCCCAGCAGAAGGGTGTGAACCTGATGAGCGCGCCGTCAGTGACGACGCGGAGCGGGCAGAAGGCG
>NZ_JBIPNG010000184.1:0-11820 GCF_044373815.1 Prosthecobacter sp.
AAGCGCGCTACGCCGCGTGTGCATGAAGCTGAGGCCCGCGAACCGCGTGGTTTCAAGCCCACCCGTGGCAAGAAGAGCGGCCCAACGGCTCGCTTTTCCGAAGACAAACCCAGCCGTGGCAAGAAGAGCGGCCCTACGGCCCGCTTCTCTGAAGATAAGCCTGCTCCGCGTGGCAAGAAGAGCGGCTCTGCAAGCTGGTCTTCCGGAGACAAGCCTTCGTATTCCAAGCCCAAGTCCAGGACTTTCAGCCCGCGCTCACGCTCAAGCGAAACGGGGCGGGACGAAAAACCACGGGGGCGGTCAGGTCCGCCAGCTCGCCGTCCAGCTCCACGGGGGCCTCGCCGCGGTCCGTCGTCACGGTGAATTCGCTGGTCTGGATGTAGTCCAGATCATCGCATTCGTGGTAGCCGTCTAAGAGCATGCCGCGCAGCAGCTGGATGAATTCCATCCCGCCGAGGCCGCGAAAGATGAGGAGATCGAGTTTGCCGTCGGTGTTGGAAGCATTGCGGAACAGGGGAAACGGCCCGCCGTAGTGCTTGCCATTGCCCACCAGGACCACGGTGCCGACCATGGGAGCTTTGCCGTCGATCTGCACACTGAGTGCCGGCGGGGTCCGCATCAGGACGTTCACCGCACTCATGACGTAGCTG
This sequence comes from Prosthecobacter sp., assembly GCF_044373815.1. Classification (GTDB taxonomy): domain Bacteria; phylum Verrucomicrobiota; class Verrucomicrobiia; order Verrucomicrobiales; family Verrucomicrobiaceae; genus Prosthecobacter. Next base: position 651 of record NZ_JBIPNG010000184.1, read on the forward strand.
AGAGGGCCATATTTTTTCTTCGCTTCCCAGGAGGTTTCCTGGACGATCTGGGCATCTAGACCGACCCCGGCGAGCTGGGCGAAGTACATGTCGTTCGCCATCCACAGATCGACCTCGCGGCGGTGGCCGTTGGTGATTTCCCGCCAGCAGCCTTCGATGTCGCGACCGGGCAGCTTCAGTTCGACGGAAAAGACATTCATTGTACCCAGCGGCAAAACACCGATCGCCGTGTGCTTTTCACCCGGTTTGCGGCGGGCATTGGCCCGGCAGATGCCCTGAAGCACCTCGTTCATGGTGCCGTCTCCACCGGCGGCCACGATGAGTTCGTGACCTTCAGTGGCAAGGCGCTCTGCCATCGCCGTAGCATCCGCAGGGCCGGTGGTCAGGTGGAGCTCCGGCTCTGGAGAGAGCCTGCGCAGGGCATGCTCGAGGGAGGCGGCTTTTGTGCTGCGGGCGGCGGGGTTCAGAATGACCGGGATGGGCATGAGGGCGGCATTCATGGCACGTTGCGAGGACTTCGCAAAGTCTCATGCCGGAACGCTTGTGAAACTTTTCACAAAATCGGGTTGCCCCTCCCCGAGCGGCTCCGATAATCGTCCCCAGCCCCTTTCCCCTTCGCTCATGCCTGCCCCCGCCGAAGCTCCCGCCCCCGTCGCCGCTCCACCGCCTGTTGATCTCGTGAATGTACAGATCGACGGTGTCTGGCACAAGTTCCCCAAAGGCACGCGCATGATCGAGGCGTGCAAGCAGGCCAAGAAGGAAGTTCCCCACTACTGCTACCACCCGAAACTCTCCTCCCCCGGCAACTGCCGCATGTGTTTGGTGGAGATGGGCATGCCGCCGCGTCCGGCCCCGGGCACCGAGCCGGAGAAAGACGAGCATGGCATGCCGAAGATCGGCTGGATGCCACGCCCAGTCATCGCCTGTGCGAACACCGTCGCGGAAGGCATGGGCATCCGCACGGAGTCTGTCCTCACGCAGGAATGCCGCAAAGGCGTGATGGAATTCCTCCTGATCAATCATCCGCTCGACTGCCCGATCTGCGATCAGGCCGGCGAGTGCCGTCTGCAGGAATTCAGCGTGGAGCACGGCAAGGGCGAGAGCCGCTTCCGTGAAGACAAGGTCAAGAAGCCGAAGAACGTCGATATCGGTCCGCGTGTGCGTCTTGATGACGAGCGCTGCATCATGTGCAGCCGCTGCATCCGCTTCACGGCTGAGATCGCCGACGAGCCTGTGCTCGGCTTCACCGAACGCGGCAGCTTCACCACGCTGGCCGTGCATCCTGGCAAGCGCCTGGAGCACAACTACTCGCTCAACACGGTGGACATCTGCCCGGTGGGTGCTCTGACCTCCAACGACTTCCGCTTCCAGCAGCGTGTGTGGTTCCTCAACGAAACCAACAGCATCTGCACCGGCTGCGGCCGTGGCTGCAACATGGAGATCAGCGCCCGTGGTGACACGATCTACCGCCAGACTCCGCGCGACAACAACGACGTCAACTCCACCTGGATGTGCGACAGCGGCCGTCTCGACTTCCACTTCGTGAACAGCGAGTTCCGCCTCACGGATCCGATGATCAAGTCGGGTGGCAAACATCAGATCGCCACCTGGAAAACGGCGCTGAGCAACATCGCCGCGGCTCTCGCGGGCAAGAAGGGCGAGGAGATTGCCATCATCGCCAGCGCTCGCATGACGAATGAAGAACTCTTCTTTGTGAAGCATCTGGCAGCGCAACTCGGCACCACGAATGTGGACGTCATCCCGCGCACTGGCGGCGCTGACAATTACCTCCGTGCTGACGACCTCAATCCAAACACGAACGGTGCGAAGCTGATTCTTGGCATCGAACCCGGTGCCAAGCTGGCTGAGATCAACGAGCTCATGAGCCGTGGTCGTCTGCGTGTGGTGATTGCTCTGGGTGAGAACCTGCTCAAAGTGGGCTTCAGCCAGCGTGACCTCGAAAAAGTACCGTTCATCGCTTCACTGCACATCCTCGCCAATGCGAGTGCGGAACTCAGCGACGTGGTGCTTCCCGGCACTGCCTATGCTGAAAAACGCGGCAGCATGATCAACGTCACTGGGCGTCTGCAGCGCCTGAACAAGGCCGTCAAAATTCCTGGCAACGCCCACGACACCTGGGAAATCCTGCGCGACCTCATCGTCGCCTGCGGTGGCTCGAATGGCATCCATACCGTGGAAGACGTCTTCAAGCGCCTCAGCACTGAAATTCCTGCGTTGAATGGCCTGAGCTTCTCCAAGATCGGTGATCAAGGAGTTCAGGTGATCGAAACGGGGGAGAAGATTCCTCTGCTGGAGCGCGAGAAAGAGCGCAAGGCGAAGGGGATCATCGTGGGGTGATTGGGTGCCCGTTTTAGACAGGATTTACAAGATGGCAGAATTTCAGGATTTTTTATTCTGAAGGACGGCTCTGCGGCCGAAGTGCTTTGGATGGTTTTGAATCCTCTTCGGCGAGTGCGTGGGGTGGTTTCAGAGTCAGCCTGTTATAGCATTTTCCGAAACTGATTTCCGGAAAGCGAGCGTGGAGACGCTCGGCGGCGGCTTGAGGACAAGCCGCCCTACCTCGCGCTGGGCGCTCGCATGCCCAGCGCTGGCAAATGCTGAAGCATTAAGCCTGCAAGATGCGGAAATGGGGGTAATCTCTTTCCCCCTGCCGTGACTTATTCCTCCCCACTCCCCAAGCCCGAACTCCTCTCTCCTGCCGGTAACTGGGACTGTGCTCGTGCGGCGGTGGCGAATGGGGCGGATGCGATCTTCTTTGGGATGCCGCGGTTCAATGCGCGGCTGCGTGCGGACAATTTCATTGAGGAAGATCTGCCGGAGCTGATGAAGTTTCTGCATGACCATGGGGTGAAGGGCTATGTGGCCTTCAACACACTGATCTTCACGAAGGAGCTGCCAGATGCGGAGAAGCAGCTGCATTTGCTGGAGGATAGCGGGGTGGATGCGGTGATCGTGCAGGACCTGGGACTGGCGCGGATGGTGAAGGCACTGACGCCGAAGCTGCGGCTGCATGCGAGCACGCAGATGACGATCACTTCACCGGAAGGGCTGGAGTTTGCGAAGCAGCTCAACATCGATCAAGCGGTGCTGGCGCGGGAGCTTTCCATGCGTGAGCTGGAGCGCTTCAAAGAGGCGGCGGTGCCGCTGGAGGTGTTTGTGCATGGTGCGCTGTGTGTGGCGTATTCGGGTCAGTGTCTGACCAGCGAGTCGCTGGGCAGGCGCAGTGCGAACCGTGGCGAATGCGCGCAGGCCTGCCGCATGCCGTATGAAATGATCGTGGATGGCGAGCCGCGTGACCTTGAGGACAAGCGATACTTGCTCTCGCCGCAGGATCTCGCGGCGGTGGATGAAATTCCGCGGCTGATCGAGCTGGGCATTCGCAGTTTTAAAATCGAAGGCCGTCTCAAGACACCCGAGTATGTGGCGGGCGTGACGCAGGTGTATCGCAAGGCGATTGACCGTGCCTTGGCGAACCAACCGGCGCCGGCGAGTGATGCGGACCGCTACGCGCTGGAAATGACTTTCTCACGCGGCTTGTACCCAGGCTGGATGCATGGTGTGAATCATCAGGAGCTGGTAGGTGCTTACTACGGCAAGAAACGCGGCCCGTATGTCGGGCAGGTGACGCGGATCATTGATGACGACACGCTGGAGCTTGATGAATTGCACATTGCCATGAAACCGGGCGATGGTGTGGTGTTTGAGAATTTATCGGACACGAACTACGAGCAGGGTGGCAGCGTGTATGAGATGCGCGGCAGCGGCTTGAGCTTCCGCCACGGCCTTCTGCGCATGCAGGATGTAAAGATCGGCATGCGTGTGTTTAAGACGAGCGACCCTGCGCTCAATCGTGCGCTGCGACAGTCGTTTGAAGGTGACATCCCGATCCGCAAGCAGCGTAAACTGGATCTTCATGTGACGGGCCAGGTGGGTGAACCGTTGCGGGTGCAATCCGGTGCCACTGTGGTGACTTCGACGATGGCGCTGCAGGCGGCGATGAAGCGACCGCTCACGCCGGGGGCGTTCATTGAGCAGTTCAACCGCCTCGGTGGCACGGAGTTTGAACTGGGTGAGGTGCAATTTGATGTGGTGGGCGAGGTCATGCTGCCGATCAGCGAACTGAACCGCATGCGGCGTGATTTGATTGCCGCATGGAGTGAAGGTGCTTCGCCAGCGGCACCTGTCGTGCAGATCACCGAGACGCTTGAATCGCTGATGCCATCAAGAGGGATCGCCGATGACTCTCAGCCGCTCCAGCTTCATGCGTTGTGCCGCACGCAGGCGCACATCGATGCGGCGCTGGTGCTGGGGGTGCCGAGGCTGTATCTGGATTTTGAAGACATCCGGCTGTACGCGGATTTGGTGAAGCAGATCAAGGAGCGCAGTGACACGGCGCAGGTCTGGCTGGCCACGCCGCGAATTCAGAAGTCAGGCGAGGCGGGTTTCTTCAAGCTCATCCAGCGTGCGGAGCCGCATGGGGTGCTGATTCGGAATCTGGGGGCGATGTCGTTTTTCAAGGATGCGGGAATTCCGATGACGGGAGACTTTTCGCTCAACGTTGCGAATCCGCTGACGGCGGAGATTTTGAAGAAGTCCGGTTTGGAGCGGCTCACGATCAGCTATGACCTCAACATCGAACAGGTCGTTGATTTGCTGGCTGCGGCGCCGCCGTCATGGTTTGAGCTGACGCTGCACCAGCACATGCCGATGTTTCACATGGAGCACTGCGTCTTTGCCGCGTTCCTGAGCAAGGGCACCGACTTCACCAACTGCGGACGTCCTTGTGATAAACATCGTGTGCATTTGAAGGATCGCGTGGGCATGCAGCATCCGCTTAAAGCCGACGTTGGCTGCCGCAACACGCTGTTCAATGCGGTGGCGCAAACCGGGGCGCAATTTTTTGAGGAACTTCGTGCGCACGGGCTGCGCTGCTTCCGTGTGGAGCTGCTCGAAGAGAATGCCGACGAGGCGATGATCGTATTGCGGACTTATCAGGAGCTGATGAGCGGCCAGCGTGGTGGCGATGAAATCTGGCGCGATCTGAAAGCGCAGAGCCAGCTGGGAGTGACGCGGGGGACTTGGGCGGAACTGGCCTGAGGCGGGTCCGTCTCAGGCCATTCGTTCGAATCTTCAGCAGAATTTGTCCTGAACGATCTTCTGGATCTCGGGCGATGCGGGGAGCTGATTGTGGTAAAACGTGTACGAATTGATGGCTGTGAGGTAGCCGTCGTTTTTCGTGGCGGAGCCGACCCAGGCTCCTTTCGGCAGCTTGCCGACGGACCTTTTGACAAAATCAGCGTGAGAGAGCGAGACGTTGGCAGTGAAATGAGACACCTGGCCATTCTGGACGATGATCAGAAAGTAGAGGCCGTCGCTGATGCTGATTTTGCCCTGATCTACCGGAGGCGCTGAAGATTTCATCGTCATGGTGGTAAAGTGGATGGGGCGGTCGCGTGTCGGAGCACGACTAATGTGAAATCTCCGGGTGCCGGGGTCAACAACTCAGAACAATGGTTTGATGCCCGCTCAGGAACTTCCTTGAACGGTGGCGGATTACCCGCCAGAATCCCGCCGCCATGTCCAGGCACGCCTTCGACGATTTCAGTTTCCTGCCGACCGTCGATTCGACGGGCGAAGAGGTCGTGGAGCCGGGGCATGCCGGGCATCATCCGCCCCAGCCGGAGAGCACGGAGCCTATTCATGAGGAGGTGGCAGCATCACCCGAGCCGCCGGTTTTTGTTCAGGAAGCGATGGCTGACATGCCGGTGAGTGAGGTTGAACGGCACGCTGAGCATTCATCGGCAGAAGACGAAGAATTCATCGAGGCTCGACACAAGGAGCTGGAACCTCCTTCAGCGTCAGTTCAGCCGCCGCAGCAAGCAAGGGAGCTTCCCAAGCTGGAAGATGACGTTTCTCATGCGCCAGAGGCGGTGCGGCAAAGTGCGGCACCTGAGGAGAAACAATCCAAGGTTGCCTCCAGCAATGAATTGCCGCGCAGTGAGGACGAGGTGTCAGACACAGCGAAGGGGAAAGAGGAACCCAGGGCTGCCAAAGATCCGAAGCCGTTCATTGCTCCGAAACCTCCGCCTGAGGAGCCGCTGGATCCGGAGGAGGCTAAAAAGCAGCGCTGGCAAAAACTGGCGGACAAGATCGGCCTGCGCACGCTGGGCATGAGCTTTGGCGTGCATCTGTTCCTGCTGCTAATCGCCGCTTTTGTGGGCGTGAGCCAGGTGATGGACCGGCAGGTGGACTTTCTACCCGGTGGCAGTTCGGCGCAGTCGCAGGCCGCCGCCGCAGAACTGACGCACAAGATTCAGACCAAAAAAAATCCCTGGCTGAAGGCGAAGCCACCGATGCGGAAGATCACGGTTCAGACCTTGTCTTCGAACATCGTGATGCCTGAGATGCCGGCGATGGACATGATGGATTTTTCACAGATCAACAATCGCATGGATCTGAGCAAGGCGCCCAGCATGGGATCCAGCCAGCCGATGGGCCTGGGCGGTGCGGGTGGCGGTTTTGGGGCCGGCATCGGGCGTGGCGGTAAATTCAGCTTTGTGGGGCAGACCGCTGTCGGCAGCCGGGTGGTGTTTGTGGTGGATCTCTCCAGCTCCATGTCACAGCCTTTGAAAGGTGATGGCCCGAGGACGACACGCTTTGAACTGCTGAAGAAGGAGCTGATCAAGGCAGTGAAGCAGATCCCCTATGGGACTGCCTACCAAGTGCTCTACTTCTCCGACTTTGCGTGGCCGCACAACCAGGTGGACAGCCGCAATGAAGAGGCGCTTGAGAAGTATCACTGGGAGATCAAGGCAGAGGAATACAAGCAGGCGAAGATTCCCACCTTCAAATACATTCAGGCCACTCAGTTTACGCTTCAGGACAGCGTGGACATCATTCAACGGTCAGATAACAACCGAATCTACACCAACTGGGGAGCTGGATTGTTGATGGCATTGAATGCGAACCCGAAACCCGATGTCATTTTCTTCATGACCGATGGTGAACGGAAGGATGAGCAGGGATGGATTGACATCGTCACGAATGAAAACAAACGCAAGCTGCCCATGAGCGTGATTCACACCAGCGTGATGGCCCAGGTCGACGCTGCGTTTGAGATCGACGCGCTGGCCAAGCGCAACAACGGTTCGTTCACTGTGGTCAGAGACGATGGCGTGGTCATGAAGGGCGAAGACTACTTTAAAATGAAGTAGGCTCAGCGCTGAAGCTCGCACAGAGCTGCGGTCACTTCCTCCACCGGCAGGCCGACGACGTTGGTGAATGATCCTGTCATGCGGTCTAGAAGCATGTCGGTGCATTCCTGAATGCCGTAGGCTCCTGCCTTGTCGAGAGGGGTTACCATGGCGTGATAGGCGCGGATCAGGTCGTCCGTCAGCTGCTTGAAGGTGACATGGGTGATGACATGCAACTCACGGAGCACGGTGCCATCGCGGGCAAAGGCCACTCCGGTGCAGACCTCATGGGTGCGGTTGGACAGGCGGCGGACCATGCAGAGCGCCTCTTCCATGTCTGCGGGTTTGGCCAGCGGATCGCCATCGATATAAACCAAGGTGTCGGCCCCAATGACGAGTGCTCCGGGCCGGGTGCGGCTGACGGCCAGCGCTTTTCGCCGGGCGTTTTCCAAGGTGAGCTGTTCGGGTGTCAGAGAGGCATCGTGGGCCTCTTCGACCTGCGACAAGACGATTTCAAATTCGAAGCCTGCCTGACGCAGCAGTTCCAGCCGACGCGGTGAAGCGGAGGCGAGGACGAGCGAAGGCCCGCTCACGCCCGCTTCTCCACAATAGTCGCGACATCATCCGCACGGATCACAGCGTCGCGCTTGTCCGGCGTGCGGTAGTGGTAGTAGCCGGTCTTCTCCTGATACTGCGGCGCGCCCTCGCAGGGCACCTCACGCCCGTCCTTGAGCTTGATTTTGTGCGGAGTCGAGGACGCGAACATATTCGGCACAGAGCAGGAAACGAAGGAAATGGCAGGGAGAAGAAGCAGGAGACGGCGCATGGCATTCATGGCGGTGAATGGGGAAATAACGACACTGTTAAGACATGACTTTCGGTGTTTTTGTTCATCCTTCAGGCGAGAGACATTTTCAAGCGTCACAATGTTGTCAGTTGAAGCAGACTTTGTGCCTTCTACCCTGACTGCATGAGTCAAAATCTTCCTCCAGCCATCGGTATCATCGGCGGATCCGGCCTGTACGACCTTGAAGGATTTGAAAATCGTGAGGAGATCAGTGTGGAAACGCCGTTTGGCCCCCCCTCGGATGTGCTCGTGACTGGCACACTGGCAGGACGCCGGGTGTATTTTCTGCCCCGCCACGCCAAGGGTCACCGCATTCTTCCGACGGAGCTGAACCACCGCGCTAATATTTGGGCGCTGCGCAGCCTGAATGTGCGCTGGATCATCGCCGTGACCGCCGTGGGCAGTTTGCAGGAGCAGTACCATCCCCGCGGCATCGTCCTGCCGGATCAGTTTTTTGACCGCACGAGCCGCCGCGACCAGCACACCTTTTTCGGCAAGGGGATCGTGGCACATGTGGCGTTTGGCGATCCGATTTCTGATGGTCTGCGCACGCTGCTGAATGACGCTTGTGTTGCGCAGGGCCGCAAGGTTCACAATGGCGGCACCTACGTGTGCATGGATGGCCCGGCCTTCTCCACCCGTGCCGAATCGAATGCGCACCGGCAGCTGGGTTTTGATGTGATCGGCATGACGAACCTGCCTGAGGCGAAGCTGGCGCGCGAAGCGGAGATCGCTCTCGCCACCCTCGCGATGATCACGGATTACGACTGCTGGAAGGTCGAGGAGGAGGCGGTCACCGCTGAGTCGGTCATTGGACATCTGCATGCGAACGTCGCTGCTTCCAAAGCCATCCTCGCTCACGTCATTCCAAACATTCCCACGGAGCCGAACTGGCCGGAGCACCGTTCACTTGAATCTGCCTTGATGACCGACCGCAAGCTGTGGCCCGAGCAGACGGTGGAGAACCTGCTGCCACTTTTGCAGCGGTTTGTGTGAAGAGGATCAATCTTCCATCAGCTTCACGGCCAAACGGCGCATGAACTGACGTTCCGGCAGCATGACGAGGCGTTCGTAGGCTTCGTCGAGATTGCGCAGGATGCGGAGCAGCGTGGCTTCGGCGGTGGCGGGCTCGTGGATGAGATCTTCCATGCCTGGATTCGCTGCAGGGTGGTGTTTGGCCACGTCGGCGGCCAGCATGAAGCGCCCGCGATTGAAGCAATCGACCAGCCAGGTCTTGTCGCGGTATTTGACGCGGGAGAGGAAATGGCCGGGGAAATTGCAGCCTTCGATTTCGAGGCCGAAGCGATGGCCCAGGAGGCGGTAGAGGCAGCAGAGGCTGATGGGATTGCCGAGGCCGGTGTCGAGCACCCAGAAGAGGTTGCTGTTCGCCGGGGAGTAGTAGTCCTTGCTGTTGCCACGGAAACGGGTGACGCCGTTGTGCGAGGCAAAGAGCCACTGGGCCAGTTCATGCGCATCCATGCGGCCTTTTTCGGCAAAGGCTTCTTCGGTCAGTGCATCAAGCCGTTTGGCAAGATCTGCTGACTGAGTTTTCCAGCCGTTTAGAAAGGCGGAAAGCTGGCTCAGGCCTTCTTCAAGCTGCGCGTCGGGGCCTTCCATCCAGCGCCAGCGCATCCAGGTTTCTTCGAGTTCGGTGCGCCGTGCGGGTTCGAGCAACTGCGCGACGAGCTTTTCCTCCTCGGCAGACAATGGGGTCTCCAAGCTCCCAATGTGCTGGGGCAGCTCGCGGCGCATGCCGTTGAGCTCCTCCTGCACTGCGTGACGCACGACTTCGGAGTCGTCATCGAGCAGTTTGATGAGATGGCTCAAGTGAGCACTAGGAGGCATTTGGAGGTGATAACACACCCCGAACGCCGGACGCAATCATGAACTTGCACTACAACCGGATTTCCATGGCCTTGGCGGCGCGGTGGGCTTTGGCGCGGGCTTCGTTGATGGATTCGGCGCGGGCGAGGGTGACGGCCATGCGGCGCTGGCCGCTGACGCTGGGTTTGCCGAAGAGGCGGACCTGGGTGTCGGGCTCGGAGAGAACTTGATCGAGTGCGCCGAACTGGACCTTGGCGGATTCGCCTTCGACGAGGACGGCGCAGCTGGCGCTGGGGCCGTGCTGATGGATGTTCGGAATGGGGAGTCCGAGGATGGCGCGGACGTGGAGGGCGAACTGGCTCAGATCCTGGGAGATGAGGGTGACGAGGCCGGTGTCGTGCGGGCGGGGGGAGACTTCGCTGAAGATGACGTCGTCGCCTTTGATGAACATCTCGACACCGAAGAGGCCGCGACCGCCGAGGGCTTCGGTGATGGCGCCGGCCATGTGCTCGGCGGCATCGAGGGCTTTTTTGGACATCGGGTGGGGCTGCCAGGACTCGCGGTAGTCACCTTTGATCTGGGTGTGGCCGACGGGGGCGCAGAATGCGGTGCCGCCGACGTGGCGAACGGTGAGCATGGTGATCTCGTAGTCGAATTCGACGAAGCCTTCGACGATGACTTTTCCTTTTCCGGCGCGGCCGCCTTCCTGGGCGTATTGCCAGGAGTGGGCGATGTCGTCGGCGGTTTTGACGACGCTCTGGCCCTTGCCGGAGCTGCTCATGATGGGCTTCACGACGCAGGGCATGCCGATTTTTTCAATGGCGGCGCGGAATTCCTCCTCGGTGGAGGCAAAGACGTAGGGGGAGGTTTTGAGGCCGAGTTCTTCGGCAGCGAGGCGGCGGATGCCTTCGCGGTTCATGGTGAGCTTGGCGGCGCGGGCGGTGGGGACGACGCGGAAGCCTTCGTTTTCGAGTTCCAGGAGGGTATCGGTGGCGATGGCCTCGATTTCCGGGACGATGCAGTCGGGTTTTTCCACTTCCACAAGGCGGCGGAGGGCCTCGCCATCAAGCATGGAGATGATGTGGCTGCGGTGGGCCACCTGCATGGCGGGGGCGTTGGCATAACGATCCACGGCGATGACTTCGCAGCCGAGGCGCTGGAGTTCGATGACGACTTCTTTGCCGAGCTCGCCTGAGCCGAGAAGCATGACCTTGGTTGCGGAAGAGGAAAGGGGGGTGCCGATGCGGGACATGGGTGCATTTAGGCTTGCAGTTGGCGGGCTTCA
>NZ_JBIPNG010000013.1:0-36146 GCF_044373815.1 Prosthecobacter sp.
ACGATGGTGGGATAGACATCGAACATCTGCACGGGTGCTTTTGTATGACCGGTCTTTACGTTTCCGGGCCAGCGGACAACGAGCGGGACGCGGACGGACTCTTCGTAAAAGCGGCCTTTGGTCAGTTGTCCCTGCGAGCCCATCATCTCGCCGTGATCAGAGGTGAAGCAAACCAGCGTGCGATCCCAAGTGCCGCGCTTTTGGAATGCGGCCACCACCCGGCCGATGCAATCGTCTGCCAGGGAGATTTTGCCGAGGTAGTTGGCGAGGAGTTCGCGTGCTTCGGGATGGCCGATGGTGCGCATCTCGCGGCGGAAGGTTTCGGGAACGTTGGGCGGCAGGGTCAGTTTTCCCGCTTCATACATGGTGGCGTATTCGCCGGGGGCATCGAGAGGAGGATGCGGCGAGTGCAGGCTCATCACGACGCAGAGAGGTTGATCGGCGGGCTGTTTGCCGACGAAGTCTGCCGCCTCGCGGCTTACAAAGACATCGTGGTAGTGCTCCGGCGGCACGAGGCTTGCCTTGGGCTGAAACTCCCATTTCACATAGCGCTCGTGCATGTCTTCAGCAACTTGATCGAGCAACCCGAGATTGCGGAGGTATGCGCCGTAGGGGCTGCGGTCTGTGGGGGAATCGGGCGGGCCGGAGACATCGAAGACGTAGTCCAGGCCGAGCGAATGATGATAGTCTTCGATCTTGGGAAAGGCCTGGCGCACGCTGGCGCCGGAGGTCCAGTGGGTCTTGCCGATCTGGGCGGTGGTGTAGCCGGCGGCTTTGATGTCCTGAAACATGGTGGCCTCGGCGGGGGGAGCGTGGTAGTTCAATGCATTGCCCCAGATGCCGTGTCCGCTGTTGTGCGGATATAAGCCTGTGAGCAAAGAGACGCGGGCCGGCATGCATATTGGAGAAGTGGTGTAACAGCGATCAAAGACCATGCCCTCCGCCGCGATGCGATCGAGATGAGGTGTGCGCACCTGGGAGTTTTCCCAGCTCAGGTAACGCGGGCTCCACTGATCTACCAGAATGACGAGGGCGTCCGGTTTGCGCGCAGGTGTGTCGCTCCATAGCGGAATGGCCATGCACAGCAGCAGAATCAAGCAAAGCGGTTTCATAAGGGGGAAAAATCACGCCCCTTAACGAAGCTCTGTGGCAGCTTTCGCTGCAATTTCCGCTTTTGTTGATGGAGGATGTTACTTCCAGTGGGTTGATTTCGTCTGACCTGCAAACTCCTCCTTTACCTCCTCGCTTGCGTCTGCCCAGCCCCAGACAGCTGCCGGGGCATTTGCCTGAAGCACCATGTGGTCTGAGATGACCGCGGGCATTTTTAGCCCAGCGAATGCGCAGGAGGTGAACAGAAGCAATACGAGGGCTGGTTTTATGGTGGCATGATGACGTGTGGCACTGGCCGATGTTTCGGGTAAAAAGAGCTAGCCATTGGGAAATTGATCAGGCCTGCCAGCATTGGCAATCAGGTGGCGTATGATGACTCACCCATGAAGACCGCTTTCAAATTTCTCTCTCTCGTTCTGCTGCTTGGCTGCTTTCCCCTTCACGCTGAAACCAAAGCTCCGGCAGTGGTCATACCGGCCCATACGCGTACGGATGATGTGGTCTATGGCCGCAAATTCGGCGTGGCGCTGACGCTGGATGTGATCACGCCAGAGAAACCGAATGGATATGGCATTGTTTACATGGTGAGCGGCGGGTGGGTGTCGGGGTACTCGCCGAATACGCCGCCGTTCTATGCTCCATTTCTTGAGCGCGGTTACACGGTGTTTTCGGTTCGGCATGGCTGTCAGCCGAAATTCATCATCCCAGAGATCACGCAGGACATTCACCGAGCGGTGCGGTTCATCCGGCATAACGCGGCCAAGTGGAAGGTGAATGCTGACAAGCTCGGTATCAGTGGTGGCAGCGCGGGTGGGCACCTCTCGCTCACCATGGCCGTGCATGGTGGTCCGGGAGATCCGAAGGCGAAAGATGCCGTGGATCGCGAGAGCAGCGCCATTCAGGCCGTTGCGTGTCTGTATCCGCCGACGGATTTTCTCAACTATGGCAAGCCGGGCGAAGATGCCGTGGGCGTGGGGACGCTGAAGAATTACAAAGGGGCGTTTGGCGCTGAGTCTGATACGATGGAAGGCCGCCAGCGCCTGGGCAAGGAGGTATCGCCGATGTATTATATCACCGCGCAACTGCCGCCGACTTTCATCATTCATGGCGATCAGGATTTCCTCGTGCCGTTGCAACAGTCTGAAACTTTTGTTGCCAAAGCGAAGGAGGCAGGAGCGACCGCGCAGCTGGTAGTCAAACCCGGTGCCGCCCATGGTTGGACGGATCGTCAGCCTGACTACACAGCGTTTGCGGATTGGTTTGATGCGCAGCTGCGAGGCCTCAAAAAGTAGCAGGCAGGTGGCTCGCGCGGAGAGAGAATCAATCCACTTAGGGGCCGCAGGCAGCAGGATATGTTAATGCTGCAATGCTGGAGGGCCGTGCGGAGGCATGGGTAGTCGCGGAGTGCTGCGGACTGGAAGTCCGCGCTCCATGAGCTCTTTCTGCCTCGGTCACGCAATTCAGCGATGCTTGCCTTTAACCGAGTGGCATTCGTGATTGGTGCTACTTGGTCGGGAACGGATTCCGCTCGTCGAAGCCGGTCTGGTGCCAGTAGGGGTAGATCTTTGGCTTTTCGCTGGCGGCATCGAGCTTTGCCACCTGATCGGTGGTGAGGTTCCAGGCGACTGCGCCGAGGTTTTGACGGAGTTGTTCTTCGTTGCGGGCACCGATGATGACGCTGGAAACGGTGGGGCGCTGGAGGAGCCAGTTCAGGGCGACCTGCGGCACGGTCTTGCCGGTTTCGGCGGCCACTTCATCGAGGGCATCGACGACTTTGTAGAGATATTCGTCATCCACCTGCGGGCCCATTGAAGAGCTGAGCTTGTGATTGAGGCGGCTCGTTTCGGGACGTGGCTGATTGCGACGGAGCTTGCCGGTGAGGCGGCCCCAGCCGAGGGGACTCCAGACGACTGCGCCGACTTTTTGATCGACGCCGAGGGGCATGAGTTCCCATTCGTATTCGCGGCCAATGAGGGAGTAGTAGGTCTGATTGGCGACATATTTGGTCAGGCCAAATTTGTCGGCATGCGCCAGTGATTTCATGAGGTGCCAGCCCGAGAAATTCGAGACGCCGATGTAACGGATTTTTCCTGCGCGCACGAGATCGTCCAAGGTGCCGACTACTTCTTCCACCGGCGTCATGGCATCGAAGCCGTGAAGCTGGTAGAGATCAATATAGTCCGTGCCGAGGCGCTTGAGGCTGTTTTCCACGGAGCGGATGAGGTGCCAGCGGGAGGAGCCAACGTTGTTTGGGCCGTCACCAAAGCGGAAGGTGCCTTTGGTGGAGATGAGGACTTGATCGCGACGGCCTTTGATGGCCTGACCGAGGATCTCTTCTGCGAGACCGTTCGAGTAGATGTCTGCCGAGTCAAACATGTTGAGCCCGTGTTCGAGGCAGATGTCGATGAGGCGTGAGGCCTCGGCGACATCGGATGCGCCCCATTCTTTGAAGAATTCTGTGCCACCACCAAAGGTGCCGGTGCCGAGTGTGAGTGCGGGGACTTTGAAGCCGGAGCCGCCGAGTTGTCTGTATTCCATAGGAGATGTGGGAGGGTGGAGTTTGCGTGTGAGTGAAGTTACGAATTGAAATGCTGCAGGCTTTTAAAAACATCTGCGGCGATTTCGAAGGAGTGCAGACGTGTCTGCTGATCGTGAATGTGAGCGGTGGCGATGATTTCATCTGCGCCGGTGTCATTGAGCAGGACTTCGATCTGCTGGCGGAAGGTGTCCGGTCCGCCTACGGCGGAGCAGCGGGTCATGCGGTACACTTGCGTGGCTTCCACGGGATTCCAGAGAGCATTGATGTCTTCGACTGGTGGCTGCAGCTGTGTGGGCCTGCCGCGGATGAGATTCAGGAAGACCTGCTGGAGCGAGGTGAAGAGGCGCTGGGCCTCCCCATCTGTGTCTGCGGCGATGACATTCACACCGATCATCACGTGTGGCTTATCCAAAGCTGCGGAGGGCTGAAACTGGCTGCGGTAGATGTCCAATGCCTGATGCAACAGCTCGGGTGCGAAGTGGGAGGCGAAGGCAAAGGGCAGGCCCATCTCTGCGGCGAGGGTGGCGCTGAAGGTGCTGCTGCCGAGAAGGTAGAGCGGCACATGGAGCCCCTGCCCTGGTACGGCAAACACGCGCTGTCCGGGCAAGGGTGCGCCGAGGAAGCCCTGCAACTCACGCACATCGGCGGGAAAGGTATCACCGCTGCTGCCGAGGCCACGACGCAGTGCGCGGGCTGTGAGTTGATCTCCGCCGGGGGCGCGGCCGAGGCCGAGATCTATGCGACCGGGATAGAGTGACTCCAGTGTGCCGAACTGCTCTGCGATGACGAGTGGTGCGTGATTGGGCAGCATGATGCCGCCGGAGCCGACGCGGATGGTGGAGGTGCCGCCGGCGATGTGACCGATGACGACGGAGGTGGCGGCGCTGGCGACGCCGGGAATGTTGTGATGCTCGGCGACCCAGTAGCGGTGGTAGCCCCACTTCTCCACATGCTGCGCCAGATTCAGCGAATGGCGGAAGGACTGCGCGGCGGTCTCTCCTTTCAAGATCGGGGAGAGATCCAGCACGGAGTAGAGGAGGCCTGGGGGAGGTTTCATGACGCAGGGTAATCGGTGTAGCCCTTCGCGCCGTCTGCATAGAAAGTGGAAGGATCAGGGGAGTTCAGAGCGGCCCCTGAGGCAAAGCGCTTCGGCAGATCGGGATTGGCGAGGAAGGGAACGCCAAAGGCGACGGCGTCGGCATCACCGGCGGAGAGGATCGCGTTGCCGGAATCGAAGGTGAATTTTTCATTGGCCACATACACGCCGCCGAAGGCTTTCTTCAATGCAGGGCCGATGCTGCTGGGGGACTGGTGTTCGCGAGCGCAGATGAAGACGATCTTGCGGCTGCCGAGCTCACGCGCGACGTAGCTGAAGGTTTCCAGCGGATTGGCATCGCCCATGTCATGCGCATCACCGCGCGGAGCGAGGTGCATGCCCACGCGATCGGCACCCCAAACGGAGATGACGGCATCGGTGACCTCCAGCATCAGGCGGGCGCGGTTTTCCAAGGAGCCGCCGTAGTTGTCAGTGCGGTGATTGGTTTTGGTCTGCAGGAATTGATCGAGCAAATAGCCATTGGCACCGTGGATTTCCACGCCGTCGAATCCGGCGAGTTTGGCGTTTTCAGCGCCTTTGCGATAGGCTTCGATGATGCCGGGGATTTCGGACAGTTCCAAGGCGCGAGGTGTGACGAAAGATTTCTGAGGGCGCACGAGACTTACGTGACCTGCTGCGGCGATGGCACTGGGAGCGACGGGCAGAGCGCCGTCCAGAAACAACGGATCTGAAATGCGGCCCACATGCCAGAGCTGGAGGAAGATGCGGCCACCGGCCTCGTGGACGGCGTGGGTGATGAGCTTCCAGCCGGTGACCTGCTCCTCCGACCAGATGCCGGGGGTGTTGGCATAGCCGACGCCCATGGGGGTTACTGAGGTGGCCTCGGTGAGGATGAGTCCGGCGCTGGAACGCTGGCGGTAGTACTCAGCCATGAGGGCATTTGGGATGCGCTGCTGGCCTGCACGGGCACGGGTGAGAGGGGCGAGGAAGATGCGGTTCGGGAGAGTGAGGGGACCGAGCTGGAGGGAATCGAAGAGAGTGGGCATGATGGATTAGTTCTTTAGTTCACAAATACCGAACAATAGAATGATTGAACTGCAAGCGAAATTAATGTAGCGTTCACGCATCAGACCTCTCCACCATCCTCCAGCCGATAGTTTCACCGTCGCGGGCATCATGCATGCCCTGTCAGATCCGGTGCGGATTAGCATTGTGGCCGAACTGCGCAAGGCCGAGGAAGGACTGAACTGCGTGGAGACGACCAGCCGCCTGAAATGCACGATGCCGAAGTCCACCTGCTCGCAGCACTACCGCATTTTGCGTGAGTCCGGGATCATCCACAGCGAGCGCCGTGGTGTAGAGCTGACGAGCAAGGTGCGGCGCAAGGAGCTGGACAGCCGCTTTCCCGGCTTGCTAGATGCCATTCTGAAGGCCTGGCGGCGTGAACATGGGGAGTGAGATTTACTCCAAGGATTCTGGCGGGCCCAGCATCTCCTGCCGCAGGGCGCCATCCTGCGAAGCCTGCCAGCAGGCATTCGTTGCCACATCCAGACAGGTGAGCCAGCCGCCACCATAGGCATAGGTGTCGAGGCAGACGGCGTGACCGTAATTCAGTGGCCTGCCGCTTTTTTGAGCCGTATGCCCGCAGAGCATCCGACGCCCTGAGACATGCGGACGTGGCACACCGAAGTGTGCCCAGAGCAAGGTTTTCTCCGGCTGCTCTTCGAGAGGAAGATCTGGTAGAACGTTTGCGTGCACAAAAAAATCCTGGCCTTCCTCATGATAGGAGACTGTTGATTCAATGAAGTCCCAGTGTGCAGCGGGGATGTCGTCTAACGTGGTGGTGCCGTAGGATTCCAGAGTCTCCGTGCCTCCATAGGTGAGCCACTTTGAGAAGAACAACCGTTCGTCCCGGGCCCGCAGCATCATCACTTCATGGTTCCCGCGCAACGTCACGAGCCGGCAGCGGCTGCGCAGTTCCAACAGGTGCTCAATGACCGCCCGAGTGCCAGGACCACGGTTGACGTAATCTCCCAATGTCATTAATGTATCCGCCGCTCCGAATACCAGCTCCTGATCCAGACGCCGCAAGGCATCCGCACAGCCGTGAATATCTCCTATGGCAAACAGTCGCATCGTGAATTGATCAAGAATCAGGCATATGGATCAGCAGGACGATAGCTTTGTCAGCCACTTTTGTGCCAGCACAGGCCGCTGAAAGAGAGATCAGTCTGGTTTTGGCAGGCCGAGTTCTTTGAAAAACGCGTCCATCTTTTTGATAGTCTCCGCATACGAATTTGGATCTTTGAACGTGTAGGTGTGAATCACGCCGGTGGGGGAGACCAGTTCGATGGGGTTGCCCGGCTTTGCGCATCGCGTCCGTGAAAAGCTGCGCACAGCTTCAGAATGCAGCCTCAGGGCTGGCTAGCGATGGATTCAATGCCAAACTCCTGTGCGACTGGCAAAGCTTTGGCCAGATCATTCACGAGGGGAAAATTCACACCACTGCGCCATTGGCGACGCAGGCCTTCGGGCGTTTCATCGTGGTAGTAATTTACCAACACGTGGGCGGCTTTGAGCAACTTGACTGCTTCGGTGGGAACCTCACCTTTGCCGAGGAGCTGGATGAACTGCGCTTTCATCGCGATGGTCTCCTGCGCATAGGCCATCGAATCGCCCTGACGCTCCATGTTGCAGATGAGAATGTCGGGCACAGCGGCACGGGCGGCTTTTGCTGCATCGGCGGTGGCGGCGAGGAATGCCTGGTGCTTGCGGCCCGTTTTGGCAATCACCTTGGCTGTGGCTTCGCCGAGGGCTGCACCGCCTTTGAGATGGCAGTTGAGCCAGACGTTTTTTGGAAAGACTGCGAGCGCTTCTTCGAAGGTGGGGATGCGGGTGCCAGCGAAACGAGCGCCAAGCTTTGCGCCCGCATCGAGGGCTTTGATCTCTGCCAGAGTCAGATCAGACACCTTGCCTTTGCCATCGGTGGTGCGATTCACCGTGGCGTCAGCGGAAACAAGCATGTCGTCTCAAAAAGAGGCTCTGCGGCCGTCAGCTGGCCGCAGAGCAAGAAGAACAGAACTGATGAAAGCGCTTTCATGGACGGAAACCACGCATCCGTCTCACTGCGGAGCGGTCAGCCACTCCAGATTAAACCGTGCCAGCGTCAGACGACCACCGGCAAAGTGGGCCAGCGCAGAGCCATCGCCACTGCGGCCGTAGAAGCAGAGGATGGTGCCGCTCTTTGTCACTGCAATGTCGGAATACATGCTGGCACCAGGTTCGATGGTTTTGTTCACCGGCCAGGTTTTGCCTTCATCGCGGCTGATCTTCACGCTGACGTTTTTGCGGTCACGGTTTTTGCCGGGTTCGGCTTTGCCTTTCTCCTTCTCCAGGTTGTGGGGATTGGAGAAGAGGATGAGGCTTTGACCAGTGTGATCATAGCGCACGATGCCGCCCATGCAGATGGGTTCGAGAAGGGCATCGTCAAACTTGGGTGTACTCCAGTTGGTTGCGCCGTCTTTGCTGACGGTGATGAGACGGCGGTGGGCTTTGGATTCACTGCGCACGTTGAGCATGACGCTGCCGTCGTTGAGTTCGATGGCGACGGTTTCGTTCGGATTGATCCAATCCTCGGTGCATGGCACGGCGATGTCGCCAGCCTTCCAAGTATTGCCCTGATCATCGCTGTAAATGGTGGCGGTGACGCTGGGGCGATGGGCATTGCCGCCCGTGCCGGTGGAGAGCCAGACGGGGACGACGAGGCGACCGTTCTTGAGTTGAATGCTGTGATCCGGGCCGGTGGCGAGCACCTTCCAGTCGTAGTCTTTTTTGAAGACATCAAAGGCAGAGGTGATCTCGGTGGGCTTGCTCCAGATGAGGCCATCGTCAGCGCTGCGCTGGTAGAAGCAGCGCTCGTATTCCAGGCAGAAGAGCATGTGCACAGTGCCGTCCTTGTCGGCGATGAGTACGGGGTTGTTGTAGGTGACGTCGTTGGGATCGACGTTCTTCATCTTGAGGGCAAAGGGGTTTTTCGTCTTGGGCCCCTCAACGTTGGCGATGCTCTGCGGTGGGCTCCAGGTTTTGCCTTCATCGGTGCTGCGGCGGAGCAGGATGCGGATGTCGTCCCAGTCGCTGACACCGGCGGCACGTTTGCGTGCTTCACACCAAGCGAGCACGGTTCCTTTGGCGGTCACCACAATGCCCGGGATGTGGTAGAGCTGGTAGGAAGGATTGTCGCCGACGATGAACAGGTCTTGTTTTTCGATGAAGGGTTCGGCGGCCGCTAGTGAGCCGCAGAGCAGCAGGAGAGAGGCGAGATGTTTCATGGTTGGCATAGTGCAGGTGTTAATGGTCGGAATTAGGGGGCAATGGAGCCTAGGGATCGGTCGAGAGGACTTCATTGCCGTTGAGGCTGGTTTTGACGCCTTGATCACGAATGGCGGAGGTCGTCACGTTGTTACGGATGATGTTGCCTTTGGCAGCGCCATCGAGTTCGAGCGTGCCTGCGGAATGCGTGTTGTCGGACCATATCCAGCCGCTTGCTTTGAGAAGCTGATCGCCGGGGTGGCGGAAAGTGTTGCCGCGAATGGTGATGCGAGTGGAGGCCATTTCAGACGCGGGTGCATTGAGGAGCCTGCCTTCGCAAACGTTGTCGGCAAACACGATGTCTGCCAAGGATGTCAGCTTGGGATTCCTGCGATCATAAAACTGCATATCGCCATCCATCACATTGCCGGTCAGGGTGATGGCTTCATACTTGCAGCCGAGCGATTCGTCGCGGGTTTCAAACCGCACTGTAATCTTCGCCTCGGTGGTCTGATTACGGAAGACATTTCCAGTCACGGTGACATGGGAGACGGTGGTGGCGAGTGGCAGAGGCTCGGTGCGGAACAACAGGCAGGCGCCCCACCTGTTGATGCTCATCCCGGGAGCCGGTTCGACGATGTTGCCGGTGACGGTGATGTGGTGGGAGCCTTCGGTGATGTTAATGCCGGTGCGGAGGAAGAAGACCTGATTGTCGCAGATGCGGACATTGCGTGAGCCAAAGATCACCTGGGGACCGTCTTCGCAGTTGATGATGTAATTGTCCGCGATGAGGCCGCCGTTGCATTCGGCCAACTCGATGGCCTTGTTGCCGCAGGTGTCGATCGTGTTGTGATGAACCTGCCAGTTTTTGAACTGCGAGGCCTGACGTTCCGGTAGGCCGTAGAATTGTGTGCCCGCTCCGGCTTTGCTGGCGGCCTTGGCTTCTTCCGCAGGAATGACGTACTTGGCCTGATACATGTTCGATGCGGGTTTGGTGCAGCCTGCGGCCTGCTTGGCGTCATAGATCCAGCAGTTCCGCACGGTGATGTTGTCGCAGGAGAGGAGCATGGATTCCGGCTCATCCAGGCGAGCATTGAAGCCCATGATTGAACCGCCGCCGATGAGCTTGTCGTTGCCGGTGTAGCGCAGATTTTCAATCACCACATTGTTTGCGGGCACTTTGGCGGATCCGATGCGCATCGGGAAATAGCGCAGCGGATTGGGCTGCGTCTTGGGATCCAGGTAGATGTGCGTGGCGAAGCCCTGGCCGCGCAGGGTCACATTGCTCTTGATGATCACCGTTTCATCGCCGGCCTTGCGGGAGAGTTTAAAGTCCCCTGCCCCGAGGATCACGATGCCGCCACCGGCCGATGCGACTTTGTCGATCGCCTGCTGCAACACATCATCTGCGAAAGCATTTGCGCCAGGCGCAGGCACTTGCAGACCGAAGGCGATCTCGCCCAGCGATGGCAATGCGCCAAGAATGATGAACAGGAACAAGATTGAGAGCTGTTTCATGTGGGTTTCAAATCAGCGTGATGGATGATGCGGAGCCATCTGGCGCGATGTCAGGGGATGTCGTCACCGAAATCAGCTAAGATTGTGAAGAGGAATACAAGCGCGGTTTTCACGGCTACCATTCCCCTTCGCGTTGGAATTTGGCTTTGGCGTTTTTGCCGAACTGGGCACCTGCGGCGGCGAGATTGGCCAGGACTTCATCGCTGCTGAGACCGGCGCTGCCACGGGCGGAGGGGATGACGGTCATGCATTCGTTGGAATCCATGAAGCGGGAGGCTTCGAGGATTTGCGGCTGGGCTTCGGGCTCGATGACGAGGAAGCCGTGCTTGTCGGCGTGAATGAGATCGCCGGGAGTGACCTTGCGGCCAAAGACTTCGACTTCGCAGTTCCAGCGCACGGGATGGACGTGTGCATGACCGACGCAGAAACGACGAGCCAGGGCTTTGAATCCGGCGTTGGTCATTTCATCGATATCGCGAATCGCTCCATCGACGATGGTGCCCACGCAGCCGAGGGCGCGGTGCATGTTGCTGTTCACCTCGCCCCAGAAGGAGCCGATGGTGCGGGGTTTATCGAGATCCTGCACGCAGACGATCTTGGGGCCGGGGATGCTGGCCACGTAGCGGCGGTATTCGTTCCATGCATTGGCATTGGCTTCACGATGAGCCTTGTTGCTGGGCTCGACCACGACGGTAACTGCGTATCCGACCATGGGCCCCATCTGCGGCATGAAATCGCGAACTTCTTCAAGGTTGAAGCCATCGGCGGCGGGATCGCGTTTGGTGATCTGCTCCCAGCCATTGTAGATGGTGGGGGTGTTCCAGCGTTTAAGTTGAAGGAGGTCGGAATGAGGAAGCATGAGATGCGAAGGATGGGTCATCATGAACGATGCGACACTCGAAATCTCTGTGGTCATTTCAGCTTACCACGGCATGGTTCGGCCCATCCGCTTATGCATGCCGTTCCACCCCGACCTTCGCTCATCACTCACAGCGCCGACTTTTTGCGCGAGGCCCTGTTGCGTGGGGAATGGCAGGAGGTGCTGCCGTCTGAGCGCACGCTTTGCACGCGGCTGCGCATCAGCCGGCCCACATTGCGGGCGGTGCTCACGCAGTTGGAGCGCGAAGGTGTGATCGGTGCGGTGGTGAACAAACGAAGGCAGATTCTCGCGGCACCTACGACGCGGGGAAAGAGTGCTTCATCACGCATGATCGCGCTGCTGACGCCAGTGCCGCAGCAGGCGATGCCACCGTTTGTGCTGTTCTGGGTGGATGCGCTGCGTGAGCTGCTGGCAGAGGCGGGGTATCAACTTGAGGTGCATGCGATGCCGCACTGTTTTACAGCCAAACCTGCGGGCGGGCTGAAGAAACTCACGCAGCGTGTGACTGCTGCGGCGTGGGTGATGTTTCGTTCCACGCCGGTGATGCAGAGATGGTTTGTGGAGCAGCAACTGCCGGCCGTCATCGCGGGATCGTGCGCTGATGACATGGGACTGCCCTCGGTGGATCTGGACTACCGTGCGACCTGCCGGCATGCGGCGACGATGTTGATGCAGAAGGGGCACCGCCGCATTGCCCTGCTGCTGCCGGATTCAGCGCATGGCGGGGATGCTGACAGTGCGCTGGGTTTTCGTGAAGCCTTTGCAACATGCGATGCTGTGCCTTGTGTCTTGCCACACCATGAGACTGCCGAACAGGTAATTGAGAGTTTGAATGAGGCGCTGAAGCGGAAGCCTGCGCCGACGGCATTTCTGGTGGCGCGTTCGATTCACACGCTGACAGTGGTGACGCATCTACTGCGGCTCGGGCATAAGTTGCCGCGTGATTTCGCCATCGTGTCACGGGATGACGATGCGTTTCTGGATCATGTGGTGCCGAAGGTGACGCGGTACTCCGCAGATGCGGCCAAGTTTGCGAAGAGGCTCGCACGGCTGGTGCTGGAGCTGGCGCAGACCGGGCATACAAGCACGAAGCCGGTGAGGTTGATGCCGGATCTGCGGCGGGGTGAGACGGTGTGAGGGGCCAAGACGTCCTCGGAAGAGAGGCAAGGGTGAGCATGCGGCGAAGGGTGTTCGCTGCCCCCTCACCCCACCCTCTCCCCGGAGAGAAATATTCATTGTCGTGGTGTGTCAGGGGCGGGGAGAGGGTGCCCCGTTTTTCCTGCGCTGGACTTATCGAATACGAATTTATTTAAAACGCATTACGCGCCGAAGGCTTCGATGAAGCAGACTTCGAGGGCGAGGCCTTCGTTGACGTTGGTGTGCAGGTGGCTTTCGAGCTGACGCAGGACGCGGATGCGTTTGGCGACATCGCCGGGTTGCCATTTGGCGGCGAGGGCGGCGGTGGCTTCTTGAAACTTGGGCAGGTCGAGATGCTCGGCACCGGCCTGCTGGCGGGCGACATCGCCCATCCAGGAGAGGAGGAGTTCCATGAGGGAGGTGCGCTGCTGAAGGTAGTCGGCTTCGATCTGGGCTTCGACCTGTTCTTCGCGCTGCTTGAGCCAAGCGCCGTCGGTGGTTTTAGCGTAGTGGTCCTGCTCGCGTTCGAAGTCGGCCTCCTGCTCCTTTTTGATGGATTCGTGCAGGGCTTCGAGGATTTCTTCGAAGTCTTTTTTTAATGAGAGGGCGGTGGAGATGCTGCCGCTTTCTTTTTTGGACATCTGCTTGAGCACGTAGAGGAGCTTGCCTTCGTGCTCGGTAAAAATGCGTGCGCCGTCGGGAGGCATCAGTGCTACTTCAAGAACGCGGGACTGGATCGTCGGCAGCAATTGCTGGGGCTGAGTGCTGAGGAGCAGAAGAAGCGTGTTCGGCGGTGGTTCTTCGAGTGTTTTGAGGAAAGCGTTCTGCGCCTGGGGGTTCATGCGCTCGGCATCGACGATGACCGCGAGCTTCCAGCCGTTGGGCGCGGCGGTGCGGTGGATCATCTTTTCCAGAAAACGGATGGTGCCGGGGTCGTCGCCATCATCACCGATGGTGATGCGGCGTGATTTGCTCTGCGGGCGCAGGACGATGGCCCCCTGCCCTTCCCAGGCTTCGAGGGTGCCCATTTTCGTGCCGACCATGAGGTCGAGCACTTTGGCGGCGAAGACTTCATGCTGCGCCTCTTTGGGGCCGGTGATCAGATAGGCATGGCCCAGGCGGCCGTTGTCACGGGCGCGGGCGAGGAGTTCAAGGGCGTGGTCGGCTTTGAAAGGCATGAAGAGGAATGACGAAATTCGAAGGACGAATGACGAATGAATCAGGCCTTGGCTGGCTCGACTGGGTTCGGCACACACCCGGAAGCATTTGACCTACTCGACATCCGCCACGGTGCAACTGGCAGCTCTCTGACGCGGGGCAGGAATGCCCCGGAGACGCACCGTGCATGCACATGCCCGGTCATTCGTAGTGCAGTCGTTCGGTCAGGCTGGCCTCCCCAGAACCAAACAACGCCTCGAACTTGTTCTTGAACCTCAAGAACGTCGTCGTCACCGGCTTGTCCGGGGCCGCCCGCTCCAAGATCTCGATCATGCCTGAGGGCAGCAACCGCCATGTAAAAGTTGCCACCTTCACGCCTCCCCTTTCACGTTCACCGGTGCCATCCTTCTCGAACTTCCACTTCGTCATGGCGTTCGTCAGCCATGTCTTGCCGACAAACCAGCGCAGTTCAGGCACCTCGGCACCCGCCGCCGGAATGCCAGCGTTGGCCGCCGCTACCGAGGTCGCCTCCGTCGGCGCGCGTTTCCCCGTCTTTGCAAAGGCGACCTGCTGATTCATCGTCGTGATCTCCGCCTGTACCACATTCGCCCCTGCCAGATTCCCGGCACGCGCATAGCTGTCTCGCAGCTTTTGCAATTCCGCGAGATATTTGTCCCGCAGGGGTGCCGTTTCCCGCTCCACAGCCCCCTGATAGGAAATCTGAAGCTTGTCAAACTCCGCAACGCCCCCGTCCGCAGCCGCAACTGTCTGCACGATCCCGCAGACCAATAACATCATAAAATTGAACGTCTTCATAGTCCGCACTTCACTGGAAGTTAACCTTAAACGCAATCCTAAACTGCCTTGTTTCTGTGTCTTATGGATTTCCTCACGTCAACCGCGTGGAAACCCGCCCCCAAACCGCCGCATGCACTGCCTCGGGCGAGGCTCCGGCATCAATGACCTGGATGCGCTGCGGCTCTGCCTGGGCGACTTCGAGATAGCCCTGGCGGACTTTTTCGAAGAATGACTGCGGCTGGCTTTCCATGCGGTCCAGCTCGCGTCCGCTCTGATGAATGCGCTGCCAGGCGGTGGCGCTGTCCATGTCAAGGACGAGGGTGAGCTGCGGCAAGGTGCCGCCGATGGCGAAGTGATTGATGGCGCGCACGCTTTCCAGCGGGAGGCCACGGGCGATGCCTTGATACACGGTGGTGGAATCGAGGAAGCGATCGAGAATGACGAAGGTGCCGGATTCGAGCAGTGGGCAGATTTTTTCGCGGACGAGCTGGGCGCGGCTGGCGGCGAAGAGCAGCAGTTCAGTCTCCGGGGTCATGGCTGCTCCCTCTTTGGCATGCTGAAGGAGGTGGCGGATGCTTTCGCCAAGCTCAGTTCCGCCGGGTTCACGGAGCACCACGACGTTGCGCCCTGCGGCTTCAAGCCGGGTGCGAAGCAGAGCGATCTGCGTGGACTTGCCGCAGCCTTCAGAGCCTTCGAAAGAGAGAAGGAAGCCAGCGCTCATGACATCACTCCCACTCAATGCTGGCGGGCGGCTTGGTGCTGATGTCATAGAGCACGCGGTTCACACCTTTGACGCTGTTGAGGATCTTGTTGGAGGCGTTGCGCAGCACGGAGTAGGGCAGCTCGACCCAGTCGGCGGTCATCGCGTCTTCGCTGATGACGGCGCGGAGGGAGATGGCCTGCTCATAGCTGCGTTCGTCACCTTTGACGCCGACGGTTTTGACGGGAAGCAACGCGGCATAGGCCTGCCAGGTGCGCTCATACCAGCCGCTGCGGCGGAGCTCGGCGATGAAGATGGAATCTGCATGCTGAGTGGTGGCGACGCGCTCGGGGGTGATTTCACCAGGGATACGGACGGCGAGGCCTGGGCCCGGGAATGGGTGACGCCAGAGGGCCTGATGAGGGATACCGAGGCTGGCACCGAGGGCGCGGACTTCGTCTTTGAAGAGTTCGGCAAGAGGTTCGAGCACCTTGCCCTGCGCCTTGAGTTCCATGATTTTATCAACGCGGTTGTGGTGCGTCTTGATCTTGCTGGCGATGGAGCCGCTGGTGGCGCTTTCGATGACGTCTGGATACAGCGTGCCTTGCGCAAGGAGTTCGACGTTGTCGGCGACTTTCCAGAATTCTTCGACAAAGAGTGTGCCGATGATGCGGCGCTTTTGCTCAGGATCGGTGACGCCTTTGAGCGCACCGAGGAAGATGGCACTGGCGTCGATCTGCTCGATGGGGACGCCGACTTCTGCAAAGAGCTCCTTCACTTCCGCGCCTTCATTGAGACGCATCATGCCGGTGTCGATGAAGATGCAGCGGACCTTGACGCCAGCCTTGGCGAGCAGGACGGCGAGCACGGTGCTGTCCACGCCGCCAGAGACGCCGCAGATCACTTCGCGGTTGCCGACTTCGGCTTTGATGCGCTCCAGCATCTGGGCTTTGAATTCCTGGATGTCGAACTTGGCGAGAACCGCGCCGCTGCGGACAAGGAAGTTTTTCAGGATGGCGGTGCCTTCGTGTGAATGCGTGACCTCCGGGTGAAACTGAATGCCCCAGCAGCGATCCGACCACTTCAGAGCCACGGGGACGGCGTCTTCATTGGTGGCGATGATCTGGGCCGTACTGGCGAGGTTTGCACAGGTGTCGCTGTGGCTCATCCAGACCTGGGACTCGTGGGAGATGCCGTTGAAGAGGTCTGTGTGATCGGTGACGACGAGCTTGGCAGGACCGTATTCACGAGTGACGCCGGGTTTGACGGTGCCGCCGTGCTTGATGTTGAGCAGCTGCATGCCGTAGCAGACGCCCAGCACAGGAACGCCGAAGGACATGAGCTTGGCGTAATCGACATCGGGCGCATCAGCGTCAGAGGTGCTGCGCGGACCGCCAGAAAGGATGATGGCACCGGGACTCTTGAGGTTGGCGAGTTCAGCCGGTGGATACAGGTGCGAGACAAAGCCCAGCTCCCGAACGCGGCGAACGATGAGCTGAGAATACTGGGAGCCGTAATCGAGAACGGCGACTTCTTGGGCGGTCATGAGAAAGGGGGCAAATGCAGGATGAAAGAACCGACGCCTAATGGATCAATGAGGCTCGTAGTTGACCGGTTCTTCGGTAATGACGACGTCGTGAGGGTGGCTTTCTTTGAGGCCACCGGCGGTGATGCGAACGAAGCGGGCTTTGGCACGCAGTTCATCGAGGGTGTTGGCACCGACGTAGCCCATGCCTGAGCGGAGGCCGCCGATGAGCTGGAAGACGACGTCTGCGAGGGGACCCTTGTAGGGAACGCGTGCTTCCACGCCTTCGGGGACGAGCTTGCCGGAGGAGTTCTGGCCATAGCGGTCGCCTGCGCCTTTGCGCATGGCTTTGAGACTGCCCATGCCACGGTATTCCTTGAAGGTGCGACCCTGCCACTTGACCATGTTGCCGGGGCTTTCAGCGGTGCCGGCCAGCAGGGAGCCGAGCATGACGAAGTCAGCACCTGCAGCGAGGGCTTTGACGATGTCTCCTGAGTAACGAATGCCCCCGTCGGCGATGACGGTGACGCCTGCGGCACGGCAGACTTCAGCGACTTCCTGGACGGCGGTGAACTGCGGCATGCCCACGCCTGAGATGATGCGGGTGGTGCAGATGGAGCCGGGGCCGACCCCGACTTTGACTGCGGAAGCGCCGGCTTTGACGAGATCACGCGCGCCTTCGGCGGTGACGACGTTTCCAGCGACGATGGGGATGCTGGAGCCGAGAGCCTCCCGCAGGCGGGCGATGACCTGCATGACGCGGGTGGTGTGGCCGGTGGCGGCGTCAATGAAAACGGCATCTGCACCGGCTGCCTGCATGGCGAGGCCACGCTCCACACAATCCTCACCCACACCGACGGCAGCGCCCACGCGGAGCTGGCCATTGGCGTCTTTGGCAGCGTTGGTAAACATCTGGCGCTTCACGATGTCCTGCTTGGTGATCAGGCCGGCGAGCTTGCCGTTGGAGTCGACCAGCGGGAGCTTTTCGATGCGGTGCGTGTAGAGAATTTTCAACGCATCCTCAAAGCTCGTCTGGGGGGTGCCGACAGAGAGCTTCTCACGCGGTGTCATGATGGCCGAGACGGGGGTGCTTTCGTCTTCGATGTACCACATGTCACGGCTGGTGACCATGCCAGCCAGTTTTCCCTGCGCGTCCACCACGGGGAAGCCGCTGACGCCCTTTTCATGCATCAGACGCTGCACTTCGCCCAAGCGTGTCTCAGGGGAAACGGTGTGCGGCTGCTGGATGACGGTGTTTTCCGAGCGCTTCACCCGAGCCACGTGCTCCGCCTGCTGGTCAATGGGGCAGTTCCGGTGAATGACCCCGAGGCCACCCTCACGTGCAAGGGCTATGGCAAGTTCGGACTCCGTGACGGTGTCCATGGCCGACGAGAGAATCGGCACATTGAGACCGATGGCGGCCAGTTTAGTGGAAACATTGACATCCCCAGGCAGCACCTGGCTCAATCCGGGAAGGACAAGGACGTCATCGAAACTTAAAGCAAGAGAAGGCAGTTCACCCATACGCCATTCAAGCGACGATCAGGCGGCTGTCATGCGGAAAATTGGGCAGTTTGAAACGGACCGCCCCTTCCCCGCAGCAAGAACTAGAAACCGGGGCGATAGTTGCGCGCCTTGCCTGTGTAGGGATCGATCTGAATGGTGTAAAAGTTTTTGCCCAGATTACCCGTTGTGACATCCGCGCCACTGTCATACGTGATGGTGAAAAAGCTAAGAGGCAGGGTGCCGTAATCGAGCTGAGAAAAACCGCCCTGCTGAGCGTTGACTCTCCGGCATGAGCCATCCGGCATGAAGCGAATGGCATTGTATTTGGCGCTGGCCACGCCGGAATAGCCCGGACCACCACCAGCGTTTGGCTTGACGTCATCAAGGGACTGACCGTCCGCCCCGTTCAGGATCGGGGACAAATCCTGACCCGCCGCGATGATGATGCCTTCAGACAGTTTGTACAAGGTACCGACTGGCACCACTGACTCCGAGACCTGTGCACTCGCACCAACGCCTTGTGACTGTGTCACAATTTTAAACATCTGGTAAGACCGGAAAAGCTGAACGGAAGAGCCGGGGAAATCTTGGTCTGGGTGTTTAAAAAACCTCAGTTCAACGGGAACATTCTGCGCGTAAGCCAGCTGCTTGGCCTCAGTGATGGCCCCCATGATGGAATCCCCCGTGGTTGCCAGCCGAGTGGCCTGCATGGTGCGCATCAAAGCGGGAGTGGCAGTAGCCATGATCATCGCGATGATGGCGATCACGACAAGCATCTCGATCAAGCTGAAGGCCCGCCTGGCCTGCCGCTCAAAGAATGGGGAGTAAGTCATAGAAAAATGGGCCAGGTTAAAGAGCAAAGAAGGCTGCCATCAGAAGCTCCAGCGGGACTGCTTGAGAGCGATGGTGGTGCTGAAAATTCGATAATTGAGTTTTTTATCAAGCAGGAGCTGAACCAGCGAGCCTGTCTTGCCTTGCTCCCCATCAAGCTCTTCGACCAAGCTCGCGGCACTTTGGAGCTTGCCTGCAATGGCCGTAAGCAACTCCGTCCTCATCTGGCTGTTTTCTTCGCGTGCAAGAAACTCTCCGGACCGTTCATCCAAGGCGATCATGCTGACCTTGAGCAGCGGTGGGAGCAGGTGCTGAGTTCCCTGCGGGCTGGCATTGATTGGTGAAGATCCAGGATTCACTTTCAAGGTTGAATCATAAATGAACAGAGGGGCGATGGAATAAGGAGCCACGGTCGTGTTGCCGGTGACCTCAATCTGCGGAGAAATCACCAGAGCAATGATGTTCTCGGCAATGGGCCGCGTGAATGCACGCGTTTGGGCGGTCTCTTGAGCGCTTTGCACCCCAGTGTTCAGCACATCCTCATACCATTCCTTGGAGTGGTCGGTGATCGGCCGCAGATTGGTGTCATAAATGCGGTTCTTTTCCGCAGTGGGACTGTATTCCATCAAGCGAAGCCGGCTGCGCACCGGAACAACATTGTTGAGTGCATCAAGAAAAGCCGGGCGAAATGAAGCATCCGTCCCCCATTCTACGAAATATCCCCGGCCACAGAGAAGATTGACCATGTTTTCGGTATTCACGATCTGGTTATTGGCACCCTGGGCAGCAGTCGCCACCAGACTTGCGATTCCCAATGGAGCCTGGAAAAAGACAGCGTGTCCAGGATAGTTCTGTGCGCTGCCGGCAGCGGCGGGTATCACCGTGCTGGTGGGGCCACAGATAAACTGAAGTTCCGACTGCCTGAAGTAGTCTTTGGCGAGGGTGATCTTCTGACCTGCAGCATCCGTACCTACTGTGTCAAATTCGTTGTCCCAGTAGTTGTTCAGCGTGGCCTGGGTGATTGAGCGAGAGAGCGTGTCGAATGCCTGGCGTGCTTCACGAAACTGCGAGACGCGGGAATTGGCACGCACCCAGGTGCGCTGCACGATGCCGATGACCTGGGAGACGACGAGCATCAAGATCACCAGAAAGGTCACTGAAACGAGCAGTTCAATGAGTGTAAAGGCACGCCCCGCAGCCGACCGGGGGCAGCGATAGGATGGCGGACGCGATGAGAAGGCGGAAAGCTTCATGGCAGGGATAAATCAGCGGGTTTTGGCGATCAACTGATTGAAGGTGACATAAGGAGCGATGGTGTCGCTGCCGAGGGGCGCGAACACAAAGGCTGGCGAACTGGTCGCAGCGATTTTGATCACCATGCGCTTCATGTAAGGCTGAGTCATCTCGGCTTTTGGCAGCGCCACCACCTGCTTCGGCTCAATCTCCACAACGTAGGCGAGATCCGTGGCATCCTGCGCAACCTCACGTCCCTGATCATTGTAGTACTTTTTCACTATCTGATTCGGCAGCAAATCAAAGGAGGCATTTTCCATGTCATGCGTGAGCTGCTCCAAAATGCTGCTGTCATTAATCATCAACGACGTCTTGCGGGCCATGTCGAGCCCCTGAGGCAGGAGCCCCAGCAGCGTGATGATGGCGAGAGCCGCAATGGCCACGGCGAGCGTGACCTCGACCAGCGAGAAACCAGCCTGTGACCGGGATTTAATGAGATTTTTCATATAAAAAGAGAGGTAGGACCCAAGGGATCAACTGGCAGATCATCAAGGACTGAAACGCTTGCTTTCCAGCGTGCGGAACTTGAAGAAAGTGTCCAAGGGCTTTTCACCCAGGGGATTGGAAGCCGCACCGTAATCAGGCAGAGGATTGGCCACGTCTGTGGGGTCGATGTAACGCTCAATCAGTGAGGACCCACGGTATTCGCCGAGAACGGCATCCTTGGCAGGGTCCATGGTATCCGCAGCCGTGGAACGCGCCTTGGTGATGACCTGCGCCCGCATGTGAACACGGAAGGTGTTGCTGCGCGTGGTGACACGGGCGTAGATGTTGGAATAGGGGCGCTCACGTGTGTTGTCACCTGTTCCTGAATGGCTCTGCCAGAACTGCTCCATCACGGACTGCAAGTTGGTGCCGCTGGTAGTTGCATTGATGCTGGTAATACTGCCGAGGGTTTCCCCACCGGAGGAGGCCCCCTGGCTGACATCAGGAATCAGGTGCATTTCGCAGATCTGGCTGGGGCTGCGGAAGAGACCCCGATAGCGATTGAGCGCATGATTGGAGCCAGTGGCCGAGTGTTGGAACTTCTGGTCAAACTGGTACAGGGTTTTGGTGACATCAATAGGGCGGTGCCAAAACTTGGTGTTCTGGCTTTCATCCCAGAAGCGATCCCCCGAACTGCTCCACATGGAAGAGGTCGCGGCCGTCTGGAAGCTTTTGGCGTTATTGGTGTCCGTCAGCGGGATGGCGGTGATGAACTCACCCTTCATCACCGCATGGAGGCCGGTGGCGCGGGTGATGTTGGTGAAGGGGACGATCTGGTAGTTGAGATTGATGCGGCCAGCGATGGAAAGCGGCTCGCTGATGGCGTAGGGCTCCACCACCGGCATGAAGAAGAGATCCAGCAGGTAGTGGTCGCGCGGATTGTTGTCTCCGGGATGGGCACTCTTGCCAAAATTGGCATTAGAACTCGCATAGGGCCGGAAGAGCAGAGTCTGCCAGGGCTTGCCCTCATTGTAGCTGACTCCGGTAACCGCGCTGGAGCTGACGCTGCCGCCGGACCAAACCCCGGTCGGGAGAGAGCCGAACATCACTGGTGAGCTTACCATTCTGTTTGGCGTCATGTAAATGCCGGTGCGCCAGTCATCGCTGTTATTCTGAGCCTCATAGAAGTAGCCCGAACGATATAACTTTCTAACGTTATAGCGGGTAGTCTCACCGGCATAGAAGTTTCCTTCATCGGGCTTGTTCACATACGGGCCATCACGGGCGTCACCGATGCCATTGTCAAAGTCACCGTAGCCGTTCGCGGTGGCGGCCCAGCCGTCATCAGGCGGGAGGTCTGGAACGCGCGCATCGGAATATGGAGCGCCGGCAACAAGCTGCTGATCCTTGCTCATGCGGACATCGGGATACTTGGCCATGCTGGCGTCTCCTGGGAGCATAACCCCCGGTTCAGTATGCCCCCAATGGGAAGTGAAGCTGTGAATGTTCCGAGGCTGGTTCTTCGGAGCTTGTGACTCCATCTTCGCCCAGACTGGATGCTTCATCCACATGGTGCTTGGCACTTCATAGCGGGCGGCGGCGAGACGGTAGTCTCCCACGGCCGGCACAAAAGTGCGGATCACATCTGAACCTGACCACGGATTACCGTTGGAATCCACGACACTGGTACCACCGAGTTCCACAGGAATCAGGGGAATACCGTTGTTGCCGTTTGACTCAAAGGTGGGTGCGCCGCTGCTCATGGCAGCAAGAAACCTGCCATCCGTATCCAGCCTCCCGGTCTGCAACTGACCGATAGGACCATCCAAATCCGTGGTAAAGCTAGGCCCAACGGTGTATAACCTACGAGTTGCCACGGGGAGACCAGCAGGGCCTTTATAGTTAGGGTTTATGGTACCAAACATGCGATTGATGCATCCCATCCGGTTGAAGCACCACCAATGGGGTGCCTGGATAGAGCGACGGAATCCTTCGCGGCCATAGCTATCAATCCAGAAATAGTGCGAAGCTTCCGCCTTGCCCAGGGGATCGGTGACCGGATTACCGCTGATGAACCGCTCATTGGACGAATAGACCAAGGCAGGAACGGGCAGATACGCTTCATCAACGGCCAAGCTGATGCTCTGCACTTCTTCTTTGCTGTTCCCCACACGCTTGTGCATGTCGTAAATCTTGATCACCAAATTACGCTCACCAAATGTCAGATGCATCGGCTGGTCGCGTGGGACGGTAATGAACTGGCTGATCAAACCCCAGTTGTTCAACCCGTCGTGGAAGTTGTTGCTAGAACCAGGATTGGCAATGTAGGCGCTCGGGTCACTCCCACGTTGAGTTCCGGTGACGTAAGGATTGGTGTCATCCCCAATCTGCGTGGTGCCCCAGCCGGGAGCCGCTCTGCCCCCGGAAATAATGCTGGGTCCGACATGGCCGCCCAGAGGGTAGGAACCCGAGGTGCCACCGGTTTCATACACATTTCCGTTGGACTTGATGACCACGTCCTGGGCCGATGGAAACAAAGACGTGTTGTTAAGCTTGATGGAACGCAAGAACTGCCCGTCCAGAGTAATGGCCCATTCGGGGAACATTTTTGTCCAGCCGGACATGGGGCAGAAAAATTCCAGCGTGAGCATGGCCTGTACTCTTTTTTCAGCAGGGGAGGCAGGATCAGTGCCGTCCGCCAATGGCCTGTTTGTTTCCAAGGTCATGTTCCAATTTGCCGGCTGATAGCCCGGATGGAATCGAGGATGCTTGGTCAAGTCTGCTGGATTCGTGGGATCGCAGCCATAATACCTGCCACCACCATACTTATTCAAAGCCAATGGCTCATTCCCATCGAGAGGTGGATAATTGGAATACCAACGCTTGTAGTCGAAATAGGGGCTGCCATTGGTAGGCACTGGCGGCGGGTAAACGGCATTTTCAACCGGCGCGTTGCCAGGGTTCGTTGCGGGTGCTGCGGTGCCCTCCTTATTCGGAAGCGACCGGGGCGCATTGCCACCGCCAGACCGCACGCCGTTGCAGACCACTGCGTACTGATCATTGGGAGAGATGTAGCCATCCGCTGTACAAATGAACTGAAATCCGATTTCTGAAATGGTGAACATCCGCCCCATGCCTTGTACCTTCTGCCCGCCGCTGCGCTCCCAGCGCGCCGGAGAAACCTGGCCATGTCCGGGAAACACCTTGGTGTTGCTCGAAAGGTAGGTGCTGCCAAGCTGGTTCTGCCCGTTGTTCAAACTGCCTGTCGCCATGGGGGTGACCCGCTGCTCCGTGAAGGTCAGACGATCAGCGGCGATGGATGACCGGGTATTGTACAGTGACTGGTTTTGGCCCGTCGTGAGAACCGCGCCACTAGCCGAGTTGGCGACGCTGCTATTGTAAGGGGTAAAACCATCATTCCCGCGTGCCAGCACGCCATCATAGAGATTGGTGCAGCGGATGTAGTCAAAGAACATGATGGCGAGCTGGGCCACATTGTCCGTGCCGTACTTGTCACCAAAATTATTGCTTCCTCCGAGCGAGGAGGTTTGCGGGAACTGCAGCGTTGCCATCTCTGCGTAGAGGTAGTCGAGCAGCTTGCTGTTGCGCCCCAGAGACGTCGAGGTGCCATTGTCCGACGATGATCCCGTCACATCATAGGTGGGGTGGTGCGGATCGGCACGGCGAAAGAAGTAGCTGTTGGCGATGGCGGCGCCGGCGGTGGTGCCGCGCTGCGTCGAACACAGGGCGATGATGTTGTCAAAGCTGGTGCGGCGCTTTGGGCCCAGTGACTCATCCGGGACAGGCCACATGGCAACACGTGGCAGGCCATGAATGCTAAACTCCGGAGAGCGGCTGCTGGAGGTGAGAAAAAACCGGGACCTCTCCAAGGTGCCTTGATCAAAAATGTAGCGTCCATTGCCGCCCGGAAGCTGGATGCTGGCAGCCATGCGGCCGTTGGTTTTATTGTAATTGTAGTTGGAATCCGAAGTTCCATCGGCAAACAACATTTCATCCACACTTGCAAACAAGCGCTCTTTTCGTGAGGCCGTAAGGTCAATGAGGCTGCCGATATCGCTCTCGCCATTGCTGCTCGA
This sequence comes from Prosthecobacter sp., assembly GCF_044373815.1. Classification (GTDB taxonomy): domain Bacteria; phylum Verrucomicrobiota; class Verrucomicrobiia; order Verrucomicrobiales; family Verrucomicrobiaceae; genus Prosthecobacter. Next base: position 24,884 of record NZ_JBIPNG010000013.1, read on the forward strand.
AAAGTCATCTTTGACAAACGGCCTGGTGCCCGAGGTAGAACCACCCATGGCAATCTTGGGGATCAAACGATAAATAGCATCCTTGGTGGTTACGATGTCAGTAATTTGGGCGTTGGGGCTGTACACGTCCAAGTCAACACCGGGTGCGAGGACGGTGCTTAAAGCCACTGTGGCAGGATGCCCGGGATAGCGCTGGTACTCGCCTGAGGCTGGCGGAAAGTTGGCCCATTTTGAGTCACGCTGGTGAAAGAAATAAGGAGGTGCAAAAAAGGTGGGCTCGGACGCTGTGTTGACATTGACTTTGCAAGATTCGTCGTCGGTCCAAAAAGCAACGCGTCCAACGATAGGATTGCTGGCGCTGGGGATTGTGGCGCCGTCTGCACTGATGAACTTGTTGCTGGCGTCAAGCGCACCGGTGGTGCCGTCCCGCAGGACGTAAATCCACTCGACCGGCATGGGCAGGCGCAGTTTGTTGGGTTCATTGCCAACATCCGCAGGGAGCACCACTTCATTGTAGGTCACCGTTCCGCCAGCACCGGTGATGGAGGGTGTGGTCTTGGTGTAGGTAAAGCCTTCCACGGCAGCCATCGTCTGCCCATTGTCCGGGTTGGCTCCGTTGTAAGCAGCGCGGGGATCAATGATCGGGAAATAGAGCGCCATGGTTCCTGTGGTGAGGCCGGGGCGTATGATCGGATCGTTCAAATCCACAAAGCGCGCGGCGTTTTGTGTGGCGTTCCAGTCTTGAGGGACTTGATGGGTGCTGCCGAAAATGTCCGCCTCATTGGCGCTGGTGATGACCATCTGCGAGCTGGAATAGAGCTTGTGGGCACGCACAAAATCACCATTGGCCTTATAGACACGCGCCATGCCAGGCTGGGTGGCATGGATGGTGCGGCTGAAGGAGCCCGTGGCGGAATTCTGGGCATTTTGCAGCTGCGCCTCGGTGAATACGACAGCGAGATCCGCAAGCTGCTTGGCGCTACGAGAGGCCACATAGCTCTGGCTGGCTTTGTATTCGGTGCGGGTGACCGAGAAAATAGCGACTACGAGCATGGACATCAAAGCCACGGTGGTGACCACCATGACTAAAGCCATGGCCTTCCTGCGCCTGTTCCAATTTGCGACTAATGTTGCAGCATTCATGATTAGCTCCTGTTAAATTACTGATTTATGGGGCGATAATAATAAAATCGCATCAACCTGACAAGGTATTTATCATGTAAACACAAAGGCACTGACGGATCGTTTGCCCGCAGGCCTAGCGCAGGCGGGCTCAAACAGCCAATCTGCGGCGGCGGCGCCAGCCCAAGGCCAGGACTCCGAGCAACAGCAGCAGCAACCGGCCGGGCTCTGGCACGGCCACCACGATGATGCCGGAGGTATACAAGTTGCTGATGTCCCAGAACTTGCCGCCACTCAGGGTCGGGAGGTCAATGAAATCGGTCGAAGTGTTGCCGGTGAGATTGGCGAACTTCCCGGTGGGGGTCAGACCACCCCAGTCAATGAGCTGCCAGCTGTCTCCCACGTTGAAACTGGTCGAAACGAGGGAACTGCCGGCACCGATGCCCACGTTCAACGTCGCCCCAGTGATGGTGATCTCCGAAACGGCGAATCCGACATCGTTGAAAACAAGGCGGTCGGCTTCTGAGGTGGGGGTGTTGATCGTATTGGTGAAGAGATTGAGCTTCAAAATGGAGCCAGCATCCAACATCACGAACGCCTGATCCCCGGGAGTCACAGCTCCTGTAATACGGTCAAAATCAGCTGCAAAGGAGCCCGTGGAATCTAAGGTCACATGCAGTTGGTTGGCGGAGGTAGAACCTACCGCACCCACGATCAAAGTCCCCCCGCTTTGGACCCAGAGTCCATTGGAAACTCCAGTGTCAGACCCGGGGGCAATGGTTCCTGTGCCGCCAAGGGTGGCGCCGTCCCACACCACCACATTGCCATAGCCGGTGCCGGAGCCTGCGGTGTTGTTAACGAGCAGGGTTCCTTCATAGACCCCGGTGTCACCGTAATAGGTGTTGCTGCCAGTGAATGTGGCCACTCCAGCCCCTGTTTTCCCGATGTAGAGGAGGTCCTCGAAACCACCGCTATTGGCTTCACTGATGACTCCAGAGAAAACCATGCCGGTGCCAACATCCGGCGCGGTGTTCGAGTTGATCTGAAGCTCCGTGATCTCCGAAACAGTATCCAGCACATTTCGCAGAGTCAACGCACCTGAGAACGTCACTGCATTGGAGGAGGTGATGGTGGTGATTCCACCTGTTTGATTGGGGCTGACATTGATGTCGATGTTCTGCGTGACGTTGGTGAGCGCAGCGTTGTTGATCTGAAGAGTGACGTTCGGGGTTGTCTGATCCAGCACCCAGACCACCGCGTCATTGGCTCCTGAAGCATTGCTGTTGCTGACATTGGTCACGGAGGGGGATGCCATGAAGAAGGTCTGGCTGGCAGCGGTTCCTTTGTTGACGGTCACCTGAGTGCCATAAACCATGTTGGCGGCGAGGTTGAAGGCCACCCCACCACCATTGGCAACGGTGGCAGTGCTGTTATTGGTCCTGTCCACACGCGCCAGATTCATCGTCAGATCGTCGTTGATCTGCGTGATGACATAGATGCCGTTGCGCTCTGGATGATCGACTTCGTCCTTCACGAGAATGGTTGTTTTGCCAACGTCGGCGGCGCCAAAGGTGACGCCATCAATGACGCGGCTGACATTGACGAAGGCCCCAGTGCCTGCATTCAGAAGCCCTGCACTATAAACTCCGCCAGCCGTGGCGACAAACGCACCACCAAGTCCGCTGAGGTTGGGAGCCGTGCTGGCCGTGCTGGTCTCCACACCCAGCAACGAGGCACCGTTCGTGGCGTAAGACACCTGCATGACCATTTTAGTGAAGGGGATACCTCCCAGGCTGGAGGTGGAGTCACCCAATTCGAGGGTGGATGTCTGCCCCAAGGCAGTCACACTCGAAAGCACCAGTGTCCCCGCCCGCACCACGGTACCGCCGTTGATGGTGTTCCCTGTGCCGCCTGTCTGCGAGCCATAGGTGTTGGCACCGGCAAGCACGACCGTGCCACCCAGAACTGTGATGCCGCCGAGACCCGTGATGGCACCATTGTAAGTGACCGTGGAGGTGGCGCTGGAAACCAGAAGGGCATTGTTTCCGCCGGTGCGATCCACCTCAATGCCACCGCTGACCGTGGTGGTAGTCGCCGTGGTGTTGAGAATGGAGACGCCACCGCTGTTCACATTGCCAAACTTCAGGGAATTGGACAGGGTGGTGCCGTTGAAGACGAGCGTCAGGGCTTCGTTGTTGGAGCGCGTGTCGGTGGTGGTGCCGATCTCGACCAGCCCGTTCACATCTCCCAAAGAACCATTTTGCTGGGCGATCAAGGTCCCCTCGGCCAGCGAGGTGCCGCCGGCGTAGGTGTTGACTGCCGACAGAGTCAGCACGCCGTGCCCCCCCTTGACCAGGCGTCCGTCGCTGCCCGAAATCACACCACTGATGATGGCGTCTGGAATCAACGTTCCTGTTGATGGCGAAGAGTAGACAGGCCCGCGACCGCTGGTGACTTCCACCAAGTGCGATTTGCGGCCCAGATCAATGCCGTTGGCAAAAGTCACCGTCTTGTCAGCGTCCTGGGCGCCCAGAAGGAGCGAGTCATTGTCCAGAACAAATCCATTCAGGCCCCAGGTCAGAGTCGCGCCACTGCCGCCGATGTTGACGGTGCGATTGGCGGTGTAGGCTGCAAAGCCGCCGCTGCTGGTCCAGTCCACCTGCGTGCTGCCGGTGCCGAGGCTGCGGGTAAAGTCTCCTGAGTTAAGACCGATGATGCCACCGTCCAGACGGAGATGGCTGTTCGCCGGAAGCGCCGAGGCCGAATCAAGGCGCAGAACGCCGCCCTGCACGTAAGTGGTGCCCGTGTAGGTGTTGGTCCCGGAGAGTGCGGTGGTGCCATTCCCACTCAGGACCAAGTTGACCAGAAGACCGGCAGTGGAGTTGTTCGCAATCGACGAACTGATGGTCAACGCCCGCAGCGGATTCCAGTTGTAGATGATGAGATCGGCCGTGGTGCCGTCTGTGTTGGCCAAGCCGCTGGTGAGGACCCCGCCCACAATCGAGTTCTGGTGGGTGCCAGAGTGAGTGGTCTGAAGGATGGCTCCTTTGGCAAGGGTAAGGGTGTCTGTAATCGTGACCGTGCTGGAATTGAGCGCCAGAGGAATGGAGGCCAGATAGTCGGAATAAAGGTTCACAATTCCACTATCGGTAGCCGCCGCACTCAGGGTGATGGAGCTGCTGCCGGAATTAACGGACAGGACCGTTGTGCCAGCTGGAATGCCGGGGCCGGTGATCGTCATTCCTACTCTCAGACGAGAATCGCTGATGTTGGAGACAACGGCGCTGCCAGCGGTCGTGCTGCCGGTGATGGTGTCAAAGGCATACAAGGTCACGGCGGTTCCCTGCAGGCTCGGTGCCTGGCTCAGAGTGATTTTATGGTTGGCCACGTCGATGGCGGTGATGTAAGTGCCCTGCACAATTCCGGTGCCACGAATCAACTGTCCGACCTGCAGGCGGTCCACTCCCGGCACATTGGTGACCTCGGTGCTGCTCGTGCTCAGATTGCCTGCCGATGAAATGCTGTTGTTGTAGAGCAGGATTGTGCTCACGGAAGCGCCTGAAGCCGTGCTGCCGGAGAAAGATTCCTCAATCAGCGCACCATCATGAACGTTGTTGGTGACTGCCCAGTTGGCGGGATTTTGGACGAAATTATGAGAGCCCTTGATGTCGGAACCTGTCATGATGTTCGTCGCCGAATCAATGATCGCAAAATTGTTCACGCCCGGGTTGTTGGGATCATTGGTGCTGAAGAGAGCGCGAGGCATGATGACGCCCACGTCGACCAGAGCCTGCCCGCCAAGGGTGATGCGCGCCACAGATGATCCGCCGTCTGCCACAAAGAGCACATTGCCGCCCTTTTGATAAGTGACGGGTGTTGGATTGTTGAGGTCCTGCAGGTTGAGGAAGGTTGTAGAACCTGTGGCGCCCTTCACACGAATGACGGAAGCACCTTCGGCAATGGTCAGCGCACCGATGAAGTTCTGCGCGGTGCTGCGACCGGTGATGCTCTGAACGTTCAGCGTACCACCGCCCATGGTCAGGGTGCCCACATCATTGCGAATATACTGGTCAGTGAACCCGGGGGAGAGCTGGAGCGTTCCGTCATTCACCACCAATGCGTCGAGGCCGTAGCCGCCGAACGAAGTGCCCAGCAGCGCCAGAGTGCCTGCACCGGTCTTGACGAGGCTGTAATCATCCTGATTGCCCGGGGTGGTGAAGTTACCGCCCAAGGTCAGCACAGTGTAGGCATTGCCGACATCCCAAACTGCGGTCTGATTGATGGTGAATCCACGGTCCGAACTGGCGCTGGTGCCATTGAATTGAAGCGTGCCGCCGTTGAAGACCAAATTGGCCAACGTATTGCGGGAGGCGCCCAGGCTCGAAGCAGGGCCGGCAAACACGAGTGTGTTGGAGCCGGTGGCAATCGCCGATACGGAGATGGAGATCGTGGTGCCGTCGATGATTTTGGTAATCGTGGCGCCCAATGGAATGCCAGGTCCCGTGACCAGTTCTCCGACGCTCAAATTGGCAGTGGTTGGCACGGTAACCGTGTTGCTGCCATTGGTCGTGGAGGAAACAAGAGTGGCGCCAATGCTGGTGCTGGCTCCAAAGGTGAGGTTGTTCTGGCCGGTGGTCGTCACCGGATTGGAAATCTCGATCGTGTTTTGATCCAGAATCCGCACGATGGTCGAGTTCGCCGGGATGCCGTTGCCGGAAATGGTCTGGCCGACGGTCATGCCCAAGGTGCTGCCCACGACAATTTGCGTGCCACTTTGAGTATTGCCGGTGCGCGCGCCAGTATACAGATTCGCGGGTCCAAAGTTTAGCGAAGAAGCGGTCGCGGTGGGAACATAGGCAACGCCCACCGACCCGGAAATGACGCCAATGGTGATCTGGGTGCCGTTGACAATGGAGAGGATGACGACCTGGCCACCGGCGTTGGAAATGCCTGTGCCATCCACCTTCTGCCCAACGGCGAGACCTGCCGTGCCACCGGCAACAGTGACTGTGTTGTTGCTGGTGTTGGTGGCGGCTGCAATGGTGCCGGTCTGTGCGGTGATGCCGCTGTTGTTGAAGGTCAGGCTGGAGCCCGTGGTGCTGATGAGCGCGCCGTTTGACAAGGTCACCGTGGTGGGGTTGGTGATGGCGGCGACGGTGACGCCGGCAGGAAGGGCACCACCTGTGACGATGGTGCCAATGGTCAGGCCAGTCGCATCCACCGTGAGTGTGCGGCCGGTGGAAGAAAGGTTGGTGATCAGCTGCGTGCCAGCAGTATAGCCTTCAATACCCAGAGACTGGATGGTGGTGACGCCAGCATTCAGGGTGGTGACGCCAGTGTAGAGATTCATGCCGGAGAGAATCAGATTGCCCAGGCCTGTCTTGTCCAAGCCGGTGACCTGCGAGAACGTCAGGGTGCCGGTTCCAGCTCCCGTAACAGCGGCGTTGCTAAGGGTGATGGAGGAATTGGCCGTGATGGCGGTGATCGTGGTTCCGTCCACGATGCCCAGTCCGGAAACCTTCATCCCAACGTAGAGACCGTTGGTACCGTTGATGCCATTGAGTCCGGTGACTGATGTGCTGCCAGCAGCGGTGATGCCGGAACGGTCCTGGCTGAACTGCAGGGTTTGCGTCGCGGAAGCCGATGGGTTCGAGCTGAGTGTGATGGTGTTGGTCTGGAACTCCCGCGTGGTAGTGGCGGAGATCGATTCATTCGGCGCTCCATCGAGCGTGAGGGTGGTACCATTGATGGCGGTCACCGTGCGACCCAGCAGAGTGGCTCCCACGAAAAGATTGGATGGCACCGCGCCGGACACGAGCACGTCGTTGCCGGAAGTGCTGCCGATGCTAACCGTGGCCACCGAGGAAAGCGCGGTGATCGTGGTTCCCGCAGCGATGCCAGATCCTGTCACGAGCATGCCCACGGCAAGATCGGCGCCGTTGATGTTGCGCACTAGGTTGCTGCCGTTTGCAATCGTTGCCGTGCGGTCTGCCCGGCTGGCGGTGTTGTCGATGATGGAGGCGGAGATTTCAAAGGCCGCGGTGGTGTTGTTCTGGATGATCAACAGGTCATTGACCGTGGTGCCCACCCTGCCGGTGGAAAGCGTGCCGCTGCCATTGATCAGGGACTCGCCGCTGCCCATGTTTGGGGAGACCAGAATGGCTCCGCCTTGCAGAGTGTTGGCGCCGTTGAGCGTGACCGTGCTCACTCCACCGCCGCTCACCGGAGTGTTAAAGCGCATTGTGTTGGCCGCCCGATTGGTCTGCTCGGTGTTCGCCTTGAAATCCATGTTTCCGGTGGTCGAAGTGATGGTCCAATCGTTGTTCACCTGATTGAGAGTGTAGTCGGTGTAGGCCCGGATCATGAGGTCTCCAGCTGTCGTGTTCAGCGTATCGACCAGCGATTCGTTGAAGGAGCTCTTCGTCGCCCAGCTCGAATCGCTGACCGTGGCCCAGGAGCCCAGAATTCCGACCGTGTTGTTGGTGTCGGTGCTGGCAATGTCATTGCCGCTGAAATTGATCTTCGCTCCCGCCTGCCGGCTGATGCCGTTCATGCGCAGGACGGAACTGTCGCTCAGACGCGTGACTCGGTTGTCCCCAGCACCCAGCGTGACGCCGGCGACGATTTCCACATGGGAGCCGCCCATCAGTTCAAGTGTGCCGCCAAAACGGCTGCCACCAAGAACCAGTGCGCCTGTGTCCGCAAGCTTGCTGGAATTGTTGGTGGTATAATCCAGGCGCAGAGTGCCGGCCTGAACTGTGTGGTTGGGCACATTGAACGAAGAGTTCAAAGTATTGCGGGTGGTGGGATCTGTCTGACCGCTAAGGATCAGCATGCCGCCACCGAGCTGGGTGACCGTGCCGTCTCCGCCAAAAGATCCCTTGAGATTGAGAATGGAACCCTGCTGGACGAGGATGGTGGAGTTGGCATTGACAAAAACCGAGCCAGCCCATGAGCTGCTACCCACGGTGGTTGCCAGGGTGCCGCCAGCGAGATACATGGTCTGCACGGTGTTGTAGGCCACATTGCGCAAGTCGAGAGTGGCATTCTGATTGCCGATGAGGTTGCTGCCATTGGTACCGCCAGCAATGATGACACCTGCGCCACCTGAAGCACCGAAAGCACCGTCTGCCGTGGCTGCCAGAATACCGGCATTGACCATGGTCTCGCCTTTGTAGGTATTGGTGACACCAAGGACCCAGGTTCCGTTGCCGATCTTGTTAAGCGAGGTCGGCCCACCCGTGCCATCTCCCAGGACCAGATTGAAGAGGTTGTCACCACGATTGGCTCCACCCAGGGTCAGGGTGCGGGAGCCGGAGCCGGTAAAGGCCACTGCAGGAGACAGGCCATCGAAGCCAAAGGTCACTGTCGCGCCAATGACAGTGCCGTCGGCGATGATAGCCCCGGCGCTGTCGCCCAGACCGAGTGTGAAGGAACGGTCTGTGAAGGTGGAGACATTGTTGAAAAACCTCAGGGAACCACCGTTGAAGACCAGATTGGCGGCAGCATTGGAAGCACTGCCAATACCGCTGTTTTGCCCGCCAAATCCAAGCTGCAGGACGCGGATGCCGCCGCCGTTGATGGTTGTGACGCCCGAGTAGTTGTTGTCCGCACTGTTCAAGGTCAAAATGCCATTACCGGTTTTGGTCAAAGAAACGCCGCCACGTCCTGATGTGCCGTCCGTAATCGAGCCACTGTATGTGAAACTGTCAGAGGCATTGATCGTGAGGGTGGAGGGAGCAGTGCCGTTGTTAGTGACAGTACCAAAGCCGGTGAGCTTGGCCATCGAGGTGGAATAACCGTTCAGATTGATCGTGCCATCATTGTAGGCAATGTAACCGCTGCCCGTGCTGACCAGGCCGTTATTGCTCTCAAAACGAACCTGGCCCCCGTTGATGGTCAGCGTTCCATTGAATTGATTGCTGCCACCCAGCCGCAGCAGACCGGATGATATCAAAATGTCACTCGTAAGGGTGTTGTTTCCAAGCAGGGCGATCGTAGAACCGATCATGCGAATGAAGCCGATGGTGTTGTTACCCGTCAGCTTGACGGCGTTGAAGCCGTTGAATGCGAGGTTTTGATTAGTTCCATCTGCGGTTGCAAGCTGGGAAATCTCGATGGTGGTGCCGTCGACGATCCTGGTAATGACAGTGCCTTCGGGGATTCCATTTCCGTCAACCGTGGCCCCCACTTCGAGTCCGGCAGTCGTCGTCACCGTCACCGAATTTCCACCGGTGACGTAGGTTGAAACGAGCGTGCCGACGCTACCAGTCTGCGCGCCATTGGTTTCCAGGCCGCCCGAAAGATTGTTGTTCCCAGCGATGAGCAACACGCCGAGGCTGCTGGCGTCGGGAGCAAAAATCAGGCTGCCGACGTTTCCAATGATGCTGTTGGCAGCGCCCATGGACAGCGTGCTGTTGGTGGCCACACGGAAGTAACCATCTGCGGCACCAAGGGTGATGCCACGATTGGAATCATTGAACACCAGATTGGTGCTGGCGCGCAGCCCCCCCCCGTTGATGGTCAGCTGGTCTGCCTGATAGGAGGAAGGATTGGAACCCAAGTCACTTTCACGGGTGATCTGAAGCACGCCGTCATTGATGTAGGTCTTGCCCGTGTAGGTGTTGAACACTCCGAAGGTGAGCGAGGTGCTGATGGAAGCATTGGGCTTCTGGGACAGGACCAGGGTGTTGGAATTGGTAATGCTCAGCACCGTGGTGCCAGGCAGAATGCCAGCGCCTGTGACCGTGGAGCCAACCGCGATGTCCGTGGTGGTGAAGCCAGCGTTGAGGGTCACCGTGGTGCTGTTGGGGTTCATCGTCGCAACGGTGGCGGTCACCGTTGGATTGAGAACCAGGGTGCCGGCGCCGGATTTCACCAGGGAAACCGCATTCAGTCCATTGTCGACGATGGCGCTGGTGACATTGAGCTGGTTGGTCGGCAGCTGGAAGAACAGCTCATAGGCATACGGATTGATGGTTGACCCGCTGAAGGAGCCTGCGGTGAGCCTGCCACCGGCAATGGTATGAGTTGCCTGGGTGGCAAGGATGCCACCGCTGTCGATGATGAGCGTGCTCGCCGTTCCCGATGAGACCGGATTGATGGTGAGGGTAAGGCCCGAGGTGCTCTGAATGTTGAGCGAGTTGATGGTGCGGCTGCCAAAAGTGGTGGGAGTCTGGGAGACCGTCATCTTGATATTCTGACCTGCGGCCCAGCCATGGATGGAGGTGGCAGCATTCGCCGCAGTGTAGGAAGTGAGGCCCGTGATGCCGTTGACGTTGACACCGTTGACCGTCTGAGTTGCAATGGTGGCCCATTCATAGGCCTGCACACCGCCCGTCAGGGTGGAGCGCACCGCCCAGCCGCCAATGATTCCATTGTTGTTGCCAGAGCCTGTGCCTGTGAGCACGGGCGGGGTGGTGAGCGCGATAGCTCCGAGGTCCGTGTTGCTACGGATCGAATTGAAGAGGGCGGTGGATCCCGCTGCACGCGAGCCGAGGCTGGCGAAGGTCAGGAGGTTGGATGCAGAAGTGGCCCGTTCAGAGACAATGCGGTTGGAGCCGCCGGTGAAGGACAAGGTCCCCAAGGTTTCAGAGAAGTTTTCTGTACCTGCCGTGCCGACGCCCTGCAGAGTGATCTGGCCACCGTTCATGACAATGGCGGCGGAGTCATTGATGCGGTTAACGGCGGTTGCGCTCGTATTTCGAATTCTCAAGCCTTGGAAGGTGGTACCGTCAGCCAGTGCGCCGCTGCCGGTGATCTGGATGCTGGTCACTCCGAACAAGGAGCCCGAACCTTCAATGCGCATGTCGCCGCCGAGAAGATTGACCTCTCCAGTCACACCACTGGCTGAAGCAACCGTCAAAACAGCACCCGAGGTGACGTTGTTGCCATTGCCGAGAACGGTCAGTCCGCCGGACTGAACATTGACCACGCTGTTCCAGTTCACGGCAGTCAGGTTCTGTTTGCCGGAAATGTAAAACCCGCCGCCAGAGATTGTGATGTTAGCGCCAATATTGGTGGTGCCGCCTTCCAAGACTTGGAAGCCGCCGCCGATGGTGGAAGCGGAGTTGAAGGCCAGAGTGCCGGTGCCGCCATCGCGCACCACCGCACCAGAACCAGAGATCAACCGGGAGAAGGT
>NZ_JBIPNG010000599.1:0-3438 GCF_044373815.1 Prosthecobacter sp.
GGCGAGGAGGGCAAGCTCGAAGTCAACGGACTCACCTTCAAGTTCGCCACGCCTTGGGCTGAAATCCAAAGCACCGGCATGTTCCGCGCAGGAACGCTGACTGCCAAAGTGGAGGGCGCCGAGAAGCCCGTGGAAGCCGTGTTTTACAGCTTCCCCGGCCCCGGCGGCGGTGGTGACACTGAGGCCAACGTCAAACGCTGGCTGGGGCAGTTTCAGGGCACCCCTGAGTCCAAGCGTGAGGAACTCGATGCAGGAGGGAAAAAGATCACCCTGGTGACAGCCACGGGCACCTACAACGACGGCCCTCCCATGGGAGCCAAAACTCCACGTGAGAACTACAGCCTCATCGCCGCCATTGTTCCAGCCGGAGAGTCGAACATCTTCGTGAAACTCACAGGTCCCAAGGATGCCATCGCCAAGCTGGCGGATGATTTCAAAAAAATCGTCCTCAGCCCTTTCGCCAAGTAAGCGAAGCTTGAAATAACCAGTGCGTTTTCAAAAGCGGGTGGCCATCCACCCGCTTTTTTGTGCCCATCAGCCGGAGTCGATGCAGGGTTCCCCAGTTGTTTTTTGACACGAGGGGTTCAAAAAACAAAAGCGAAGTTGGCACGCGCCATGCTTGAGCTTGGATCGGAGCTAAATTCCACCCACTGACTTATGCTGAAACTCAACCACACTCGAACCTGGCGCAGCATGGCAATTGCTGCGGTAGTTGCCCTCACCACACTCGCAATCAACCCCGGCGATGCCCGAGGTCAGACTGCTGCACCGGCACCCGCTGCCGCCCCCGCCCCGGCTGCCCCTCCTGCGGCAGCTCCCGCCCCGGCTCCGGCCCCAGCAGCTGCTCCAGCCGCCGCCGCCGAGCCTGCCGCCGCAACCATTGAGCAACGTATTTTCGACTTGGAAAAATACGTGACCAATGGTCAGGCCGGTAAAGATGGTGACACCGTGTGGAAGTCCAACATCGCAGGCCCTGGCCCAGGTCACAACGCCTGGCAGATGACCAGCACTGCGTTGGTTATTTTCATGACCCTCCCCGGTCTCGCTCTGTTCTACGGCGGCCTCGTCCGCAGGAAGAATGTCCTCTCCGTCATCGCCCAGTGCATGGGCATCGCCGGTCTGGTCACCATTCTGTGGTGGGCATGTGGTTACAGTCTCTCCTTCGGTGCGGGCAACGCCTACATTGGAGACCTCTCGTTTAAGATGCTCGAAGGCGTGTCCCCTTACGCTTCCGGTGCTGGCTACTGGTGGATTTCAGACGCCATGTGGGCCATGTTCCAGCTCAGCTTCGCCATCATCACTCCTGCTCTGATCATCGGCGCGATCGCCGAACGCATGAAGTTCATCGCAGTGCTGGTTTTCGTCACCCTCTGGATGTTCGCCGTCTATTTCCCCTTCGCCCACATGGTGTGGAGCACGACGGGCCTGATGTGCGGTCCTCTTAATCCGGGTGCAGCCATCAAGGCGATCGACTTCGCCGGTGGCACAGTCGTTCACATGACCTCCGGCTGGAGCGCCTTGGTTCTCTGCCTCATTCTTGGCAAGCGCAAAGGTTACGGCAAGGAGCCCATGGCACCTCACAGCATGGTGCTTTGCGCAGTCGGCACTGGCATGCTCTGGGTCGGCTGGTATGGTTTCAACGCAGGTTCCGCCCTCGGTGCTGACGGCATTGCCTCCAATGCCTTCATGACCACCACGCTCGCTGCAGCCACTGCTGGTTTCGTCTGGGCTGTCACTGAATGGATACTCAAAGGCAAGCCATCCGTCCTCGGCTTCTGCTCCGGCATCGTTGCAGGTCTGGTGGTCATCACTCCTGCTGCAGGCTTCGTCACCGCCAATTCGGCCATGATCATGGGTGTGGCTGCCGGTATCGTTCCGTTCCTTGCAGTTGCCTACCTGAAGAACCTTCTCGGCTATGACGATGCCCTCGACACCTTTGGTGTTCATGGCGTCGGCGGCACGATGGGAGCCATCCTCACCGGCGTGTTTGCTGATGAGAAAGCCAACTCCATCATTGCCGGCCTCAAGGAAGGTCTGCTCATGAACCAGCTCAAGGCCGTCGCCCTCACCATCGGCTGGAGCGTCGCCGCCACCCTGGTCATCACCATCATCGTGAAGATCGTTGTTGGCCTTCGCCCTGAGCCTGAAGTGGAAAGCACGGGTCTCGACCTCGCCGAACACGGCGAAACAGGCTACGAACATTAATCACTGCAGGACAAGTTCCTGTTAACCCAAACCGGGCTGAGCAATCAGCCCGGTTTTTTTATGCCCTTTTCTCACCACAGCAGCAGCATCGCCACGCACATGATCCCGTTGTTCAGCGCGTGTGCCGTCATCGGCGCGATCAAACTCTGCCTCCACATGCGCAGAAAAGAGAAAGAGCACGCCAGCACCATGATCGCAGGCACTCCAGCCCAGCCCTGTGGATGAACCACCGCAAACACAAATGCGCCCAGCACCGCACCCAGCAGCCAGCACAGCCGTGCGGACAATCCGGGAAACAGCATCCCACGGAACGTGATTTCCTCTGAAATCGGCGCCCACACCACCGCCAGCAGGATCGCGCCGAATTTCGCCCACCCATTGCCCGCAAAAACGTCCACAATCGGATGCGATGGAAACTCGCCCGTGAGTTTCATGATCCATGACGCCGCGATCATCCCCACCACCAGCAGCGGCACTGATGCCAGCCAGCCCAGCACTCCTGCCACCATCTCTTTCCACAATCCCTGTCCGCGATGCAGCCCCAGCGCCTGACGCCAATGCGAACGTGACATGCCACGCAGCAGCGGCCATGTCATGCCGATGAAAAGAGCGATCAAGGCAGGCCCGTAAGCTGCCCAGCCCGGCAAAGGCACTGACAGCACACGCAGCAGCCAGGGTGGAAACACAAACAACACCAGAAAAATCGCAAACCCCTCCAGCAGCACACCACCCTCCACACGGCTGCGCAGTGCCAAGGTCAGGCTTATTTTCCCGCTGCGCCAGCGTACGATGCCCAAGATCAACACCCCCAGACCACCCACAGCCAAGCACATTCCCAGCAGGCTGAAGCCAATCAAAGCCACCGCCGTTTTCATGCCTTGCTGGGCCACGGCCCGCTTTGCCTCATCATTCCCAGTCTGCGCACGGGCGAGTTCGGCGATCCAGCCATGCCGCCTCCGGAATTTCGTCCAGGCCTCGTCCTGCACCTCGCCGTTCATCGCTTTCATGCGCTCCAGCGTCGCCACATCCGCCTGCAGATCCGCATCATTCGCTGCCAGCGCATCAAACTTCGCCTTCGCAGGCCAGACATGGGTCACGCTGCCTTCCACGATCAACACGCGCAGCTCGTCTGCCTTTCCACGGGAAACCTTGACCACATTTTCCATCAGCTTCTCGTCAAAGTTTGACTGCCATTCTCCCTGGGCATTGTCACCCCCCATCAGCACCTGCACC
>NZ_JBIPNG010000600.1:0-3437 GCF_044373815.1 Prosthecobacter sp.
ATAAGATCGCGGGCGGTTATGCGAACATTCCCGGCATGACCGTCGATGACGTGCGTGCCGTAGCGCATGCGGCGCTGCATCGGGCGTCGCTGGCGTTTGATCCGGCACGCGGAGCGTTTGAGGCGTATGCAGCTCGGGCCATTCGGAATGCGCTGAACTCGCTGCATCAAAAGGAAGTTCGTCATGCCCAGCAGCATCTGCCGGAAGCCGACCTCGCCCTCGCAGCGTTCACTACGACTGGCAGCACCGCGCCCAGCCAGCGGCTGCCGGATGAGTTTCAGGATGTGCTGAGCCAGGTCCGCTCGCAGGAGAGTCGTCGTGTGTTGGAAAATTTGCTGGCCTCACTGCCTGCACGGACTCAGCAAATCCTCGCTCTTGTCGCTGAGGGGCACAGCTACGCCGAGATCGGCGAGCGATTGGGTGTCTCCAAGCAGGCGGTCCATAAAGCCGCCGCTGCGGCATTGGACAGCCTCCGGGAACAACTGGCCGCTAAAGGCTTTGGCGGACTCGACTCGCAGGGATTTCTGCGCACCGCGACACGTGAACCCTCACCGTGACCGTGGTGAGCAGCCTGGAGTGTGTTTGAGATAGGGCTGCAGCTGTGCTATCTCACCTCATGTTCATTGACTGCCTCCAGCGGGAGCTTGCCGTCTGCCACCATGCCGAAATCGAGCCGTTTCTCGCGGCTGATCCGGGGCGCTGGCAGGTCATCAGCATACGCGAGCCCCACCACCCGGAGGCGGTGCTCACCCACGCCCGGAAAGCGCATGCCGTGGTGTTTGAGGATGTCTTCACGCCGGAGGGCACGCACGGCCACGGGCCGAAACCGGCGCACTTGCAGGGCATCCTGCGCTTCGTGGCGCAGAGCGGGCGCGAGCCACTGCTCGTCCAGTGCTGGGCCGGGCGCTCCCGCAGCACCGCCGTGGCCCTCGTGGTCATCGTGAAGACCCTGTGGGGCCAAGGCATCGACGGCCCCGAGATGGTTCGCCGCGCCGCGGACACGCTGCTGGCGATCCGCCCCCTCGCCATCCCCAACCGCCTCGTGCTGCGCCTTGGCCTGGAGGAGTTCCTTCACCATCCACTCGGGCAGACCCTCAGCAAGGCGCTGGTGGAGGAGCCGAGAATTCGACAGAACTTTGTGGATTGAGACTTCTGGTGCCAGCAAGCCGCCCAGTGTTACGGAGTAAATAGATCGTGCCTTGTGGGCTTGGGCGGTCGGGATAAAGCGTATGGGCTAGAGAAACCGAGAAACTTTTCAGCTATTTGAATACACTCTTTGGTTCTATACCACCACCTACTGCCGCTCAAAAAACCGGCTTGGATAGCTTTTACGTGGATCACTTGGCTACACCTCCCTGACCTCATATCCCAGAAGCGAATATCCTTTCCCACTGAAAGGCCCCAAAGGCCATCAATTGATAATGCTGCGAATGAGCAAGCTCCGCCCGGAACTTCAATGTCTTGAATTACATCAGTAGTACCAATCTCAATTAGACGCAGCCGCAGAGTCGAAGCAGCAAGCATAAATTTCTCATTGTTCGAGATTGCCAAACTGTGAGATCCAAAAGGTAGAGTCGCCAAAGTTTTTCCGTTAATCACAGACCAAATCTTAGTGTTAGCGTCACAAGCCGAAGCTCCAATTGAAGTGGAGACAGCAACCGTTTTCACTGGACCAAAGTGTTCGCCAAATACCTTAAACATTCGCCTGGAATTAATTTCCCATGCTCGAATAGTACCATCTTCGCTTCCTGATAAAATAAGTGAATCGTCTCGGGTAATTGCGACGGAGTTCACTGCCCCGGCGTGCCCTTTCAAAAGTGAACTGCAACTCCCACTTTTTAGATCCCAGATGCCAACTGTTTTGTCTGAACTGCCAGTTATTGCAATCTGTGAATCACTCGTGGTCATAACGCAGAGTATTGGTTCTGAATGCCCTTTGGCATTAGATACACATTTGTCCGTGCTTAATTCCCACACTTTTAAATTGATGTACAAATATCTTTTCTCATCGCTTTTCCAAGCCCCACCACAGGCAATTGCTTTTGCATGATCTGCTGAAAATGCCAAAGCAGTGGCGTTGCCAATCATTCCTTTCAAATGTGTTCTACCACAAAGACTCTTTGAAATAGAATTCAGAGTACTTCGGGCCGAGAACTGCTCTCCTGGCTCTAATGTGCCAAAGGAAAGCGCTGAATTTAAAAGTGCTGTTCCATGATCAAGATCGCCAGCTTCAATATGCCATAACCCCATCAGGTAGCTTTCTCTGGCGTTTAAAGGAAACCCAACGCTTACATTTTGCCAAAAAGCATTTTCCTTTATCTTGCCGATCCGCCAAAGAAACAACGCCCTATTGTAGCTAGACTCCAAGTGCTTTTCATTCAACGAGATAGCCTTATCAAACGCAGAAACCGCTTCCGCCTGCCTTCCCAGTTCCAGTAAAGATACGCCTTTGTTATTTAGGTCATCGGCAGTCGTTACGAATGAATCCAAAGGTTTGATCTGGAATTTTGGGCTTATTGAGCGAGCAACCAAGCTCAAAGTGTCGATAGCTCTTTGCAGGCTATGTGGTCTGAATGTGGCGTTTGAAATAAGGTGCTCAGCCAAAAGTAGAGCAACCGGATCGGACTTCACTTCTGTGCCGTAATGCGCAGATAAAGCATCAGGGCCGAATCTTCCGTCCACCCATCCACGCTCACCTTGCATCATCTCGAGCACTACCAGAGCCCAACTCCAGATGTCCGAACGAGAGGATAATGGCTCGCCTCGAAACTGCTCTGGGGAAGCGTACTCAGGTGTTAACATACCTGCGTTTTCCACCCATACGGTTGCCCCTGGAATATCGATTCTTGATTTGCCCAATGGCTTCAGAAACGAACGAGCCCGTGCCAGTCCAAAATCAGAGAGCTTGGCGGTGCCATTAGGTGCCATCAAGATATTCGCGGGTTTCACATCTTGATGAACTAGGCCTTTCCCATGCGCAAACGTCAGCGCGGACGCAATCTGAATCGCTATATCGAGTACTCTCAACATTCGAGTATTGGAGTCTCCTTCATATAAACGGCCATTCTTGATCCAGTCGGCAAGCGACCCTCCTTCGACATACTCCGCAAACAAGTGCGGAACTCCGCCGAAGCGGCGCACATAGTAACAAGTAACAATGTGCGCGTGCAGGCCAAGGTGGACCCAAGTTTCCGCTTCACGCTCAAAATCCTTCTTCTGGCAGTCGTTCTCGAAGAATTCCGCACGAGGGGATTTTACCGCCAGCTCCATGTTCCATTCGCGGTGGTAGATCCGATAAACAATCCCCATTCCTCCACCCTCGAGCTTCTCGCGGACTTCGTAGCGGTTTAAGATGACATCGCCTACTTGCCATTCGAAAGGGACGCTTTCAGGTGTTCTGTAATCCATGAAGTGCGGCGTATTCTGTCGGGGTTATG
>NZ_JBIPNG010000602.1:0-3436 GCF_044373815.1 Prosthecobacter sp.
TCACCGGAGATTTCGGCTCGCGTCATGCGAAGGCTTCCATCGACTACGGTACACAGCTGGTGGCTGGTGTGACGCCGGGCAAAGGTGGTCAAGTTTTCGAGCACAGTGGCAAGAATGTGCCGGTGTTTGACACCGTGGCTCAAGCCGCCCGTGAAACCGGCGCCACTGTGAGTGTGATCTTTGTGCCACCTCCATTCGCAGCGGATGCGATCCTCGAAGGTGTTGATGCCGGGCTCGATCTCGTGGTGGCCATCACCGAAGGCATTCCGGTCAATGACATGATCCGGGTCAAGGCTGCTATGAAAGGCAGCAAGACGCGCCTCATCGGCCCGAACTGCCCCGGTCTCGTGACTCCAGGTTTCGGCGACAAATCCCATGGCGGCTGCCGTATCGGCATCGCCCCAGGGTATATTCACAAGCGTGGCAACGTCGGTGTTGTCAGCCGTTCCGGCACGCTCACTTACGAAGCCGTGTGGCAGCTTACGACGCGTGGATATGGTCAGAGCACCTGCGTTGGCATTGGTGGTGATCCAGTGAACGGCACCAACCACCTCGACGTGCTCAAGATGTTCAACGATGATCCTGAGACCGAAGCCATCATCATGATTGGCGAAATCGGTGGCAATGCTGAAGTCGAAGCGGGTCTCTGGGCCAAGGACAACTGCAAGAAGCCGATTGCTGCGTTCATCGCAGGAGCCACAGCACCTCCCGGACGCCGCATGGGCCACGCCGGTGCTATCATCGGTGGTGCAGACGACACTGCCGCTGCCAAGAAGAAGATCCTCGCGGAGTGCGGCATTGCCGTGTCCGATTCACCTGCTGACATGGCCTCCACGCTGTTGAAGCGCTGGGGCAAGGCATGAGTTTGAGTTGACGATTGTTTAGGGCGGTTTCCAATCCGATGACGCGGCTTTGCCGCTGATTCGGAAAATGGTCAGCAATCGTAAACGACCGCCATCACCGTAAACCTTCTGCTGAAGCAGGCTCAGTTCCAGAAATGGAACCACTGGTTCAGCCAGCCAACGACGGCGGCGATGGAACCGAGGACGAGCAAGCCTTCAGTAAGCATGCGCAGACGTTCGCTGCGACGTGCGCGCTGTCTGGCGATTGGGACGCGACGATGACGTGGGGCGGGGGATGCCAGTTCCATGGGCGGTACCATGTTCACGTTTGCCAAGCGGCGCTGGCGCTCAATGCGAGGAGCCGCGGTGATGAAACATTCCAAGCGGTGAATCTGACTGTTCAGTTCATCCGAGCGTTTGGTCAGGCTGCGTGATTTGCGCTGGGGCGATGCCTCTTCCTTCAATGCCTGGACAGGCTTTGCGCGACGCGAGCGGACTTTGCGATTGCCAGAAAACAGAGCCATAAGGATGAGAAGTGAGGGGTTCGCGAAATCAGAACATCAGACGGATCAGAACGATGGCGACGATCACCGTGCCCATGAGAGGGAGGGTGAAGGCGAAGCCGCGGCGCATCCAAGTCTTCAGGTCATCGGCATGGGAGCCGAAAGCGGGCATCATAGGCGCGTTGGTGTCGTCGAGATTGATCGGTCCACCTGCGGACACGCCTTCCTGCGGGCCCATGGCGTGCAGACGGCGGATGCCTTTGGCGTAGTCGCCTTCGGCGTCATCAATGGCTGCCAAGGCGCCGTCGAGCTCTTCGCTCACCTGGGATCGATGCCATTTTTCCGGCTGGAGAGATTTCAAAATTTCCTGATGGCGGCGGAATTCGTCGTGAATGGCAGCGAGATCCTCAACACGCTTCTGGGCGTCGTAGAGTTCACGCTCGACCAGACTGGCGGAACGAGTGATTTTCTCGACGAGATCACGCTTTCCGGCGACGAAGCGTTCCTGCTTGATGCGCAGGGCTTCGAGGTGCTGCTTTTGGCGTTCGATCTCTTCCTGCTGGCGCCGGAGTTCCTGCAACTGCTCCTGAGCGGCCTTTACCTTGGAATCGACATTCTCAAGGGATGAGGCAACAGCGTGACCGTCCATGAATTCGGGAGCATCTTCAAAAACGAGGAGATTATCCTCGTTGTAGCCGTTTGCAGAGGCGAGAGCGGGTGCTTTGCGGGTGATCATGGGAGTACTGGAAATTATTTCCAGTATCCAAATACTACAGATGTCTTAAGTATTCCAGATTTTTCGTCTGCCGTTTTGCAAAAAAATAGGGAATGCCTCCAAAAGCCACGGTTAGCACAGCCAGTCCAGCCAGCGCAGCCAGTTCGATTTTGCCGTTATAGCCCACCATGGCCACGGCATCCTGTCGGAGATTTTGCCAGGAAGGGATCAGCAGCAGGACCATTCCGCCTACGATGTAGACAAAGCTGGCGATCAAGCAGACCGTGCCGCCAAAGCCGGAGACGATGCGGGCGGGATTGGACTCCCGGAAATTGGGCACCAGAGCGCCGAGGGAAAGCGCCAGCGAGGTCAGTCCGTAGCTCAGCATTAATATTGAAGCGCTGAAAAAGAGAATGCGCTGTCCCGGCAGGCCTAGTGAGATGCCCGAGACCACGACTAGAGTTACCATGACGAGTGCCAGCACGCTGGCGCTGAGGCGGAGTTTCAAGGCCAGCACACGGTGCAGAGGCAGAGGTGAGAGCCCCAAGATCCACAGGCGCTGCCCCTCCAGGCTGAATTGCGGGTAGATGAAGCGGGTCGTGAGTGTGGACAGTGCGAGGCAGCAGACCAGCAAGTTTAAATGACTCACGATGGTGATCCAAAACGGACTCTGCAGGTCGTAGCCCAGCTTGCGCAGGTTCATGGAATAGATCAGGAGCAGTCCAAAGATGATCGACGACTGCCCCCACTGCACCGGTTCGCGCAGAAACGTGCGGACTTCCTTCACGAGAAGAGCAAAGGAGGCGCGATCAAGCCCCAGAATACGGCGCAGCCAATGGCTCAGGCGACCAGGCTTGGTACGAGACATGGGGGCTTTGGCTTTGCTGACGACTCCGGGCGCCGCACTCATGATGCGATTCCATGCGGAATAATAGAAGGCACTCGCGATTCGAGTGGTAATCAGAATGCTCATCAGGGCATTGGCCAGGAGGACAAGGTTGAAGAACATGGTGCGCTCAAAGGTGCCACGTCCAGCGGCTTGAATTGTTTCCGCCACCCATGAGCTGGGCAAAAGCGGATGCATGCAGATCTCCGTGTGCCGCAGGATCTGGTTCAAGCTCGCGCTGAGGTCACCTGAGTTCAGGGACTCGACGCTGGAATGCCAGATGGGCAGGGTTCGGATCAGCAGCAGAACGACGATGGCGAGGATGGGCTTCCACATCCAACGTTTGGCCCAGAGAACCAGGGCGATCAGCAGCCAGGTGGAAACATTGGCTGCGATGGTCACCAAAGCCAGCACCGCAGGGAGCACTACAAGCATGAATTTGGCATCCGCCTTGTAGGTCTGGGCCAGAGCCAGCAGAATGGGGGTGGTA
>NZ_JBIPNG010000601.1:0-3436 GCF_044373815.1 Prosthecobacter sp.
CGGGGGCCTCCTGGGGGACGTCGGTGAAGAATTCCTTTTCCTTCTTGTCTGCAGCGCTGGTTTGGATGTCGGCCATGGTGTGTGTTCAGTTTTGGTTGAGTCATAATCCATAGTCACTCCCTGCTTGCCGTCCATGCACGGGCTCGCCAGATTTGTGTCGGATTTTGCAATGGCCATGCAGACGAACAAAAACATCCTCAGCCTCGTACCCACCGGCTCGGCACATCGCGTGCAGGGTCAGCGGACGGTGGCGCTGCCGGGGGTGACGGTGGACATCCTGACCACGCGCAAGATCGAACTGCAGCAGTGGGAGCTGCGGCGGCTGAACGATCCGTACTGGCGGCTGTACTGGCCGGTGAGTGCCGGAGGGGTGGTGGAAATCGAGGGTGAAAAGACGCTGCTGGAGCCGGGCTTCATGTATCTGATTCCGCCACACACGACTTTCAGTACGACGACGAGCCGGCCATTCAGCAAGTGGTACGCGCATTTTAATCTGGGTCCGCTGGCGGACCGAGCGGCACCGGGGATCCACCGCTTTCCCACCAATGCGCTGATGCAGAGTCTGATCCCCGGACTGATCAAAATGAGCAAGGAGAAGGTGGCGGTGAGGTTTCCGTGGCCCACGATCCAGCTCGTCATCGCGGCGGTGCAGTGCCTGCCGGAAAGTGTGTGGGAGAAGCAGCATCTGGATGCGCGGGTGCTGCGAGCGATGGAGTTCATGCACCAGCATCACGGACTCAAACTGACCGCCGAGCAGGTGGCGAAGCATGCGGGGCTGAGCCTGCGGAATTTGAACCATCTCTTTCAGCAGGAGCTGCAGCAGCCGCCGATGCGGGTGCTGCTGGACTACCGGCTGGATGAAGCCTGCCGCAAGCTGAGGCACACGAAGGAGAGCATTGAGACGATCTCCGAGCAGTGCGGGCTGACGAACCGCTACTACTTCAGCCGCATGCTGCGGCAGTACCGGAACACGTCGCCGGCGACGTATCGCGACGAGAGCTGGGGGTGAGGAGGCGAGGAGGCGGGGGACGTGCCGGGCCGCTGGGTATGGCGGAGCGCTGATCGACGGACAGGAGTGTCCATCGTACTGCCTTCAGCAGTCCAAGCCGAGGAGCTGCAAGCTGTCGCGGTGGATCATGGCTTCGATTTGGGACACGTCGAGGCGGGGGAGCTGGGTGCCTTCGAGCATGTCGTTGAGTTTGCGGATGCCGTCGATGGAGGCGTTGACGGTGGTGAAGGGGAAGTCGGTGCCGAAGAGGAGCTTGTGCCAGACGCCGTATTCCTGGGCGAGCATGAGGGAGTTGTAGAGCTGCCAGGGGCGGTAGTGGAGGGCGCTGACGTCGGCGAAGACGTTGTCGTGCTTGCGGATGGTGACGAGGCATTCGCCTTCGTAGGGATGGCCGAGGTGCGCGAGGATGATTTTCAAGCCGGGATGTTTGAGGGCCACGGGCTCGATGAGGCGGGGAAGAGTGAAGGCCAGGGGTGCCTGGGCGATGAAGGTGGTGCCCATGTGCAGAAGCACGGGCAGGCGGTGTTTTTCCGCGTACTGCCAGAGGGGTTCGAGTGTGGGGTCATCGGGGCTGAAGCCGGCGTACATGGGCAGAAGCTTGATGCCACGCAGGCCGAGGGTTTCGTGGCCGATTTGCATCTCGCGCTGCCAGTTTTCCTGAGTGGGATCGATGGAGAGGAAACCGATCAAGCGTGCGGGGTCGCGCGCCACATAGTCTGCTACGGTCTGGTCATTGACCCAGAGGCCGCTGAGTTTGGCTTTGCCGCCGAAGACGAGGGTGCGTGTGTCTTCGGGAGCGGCGGCGCGGTAGGCCTCATAGGTTGCGCTGATGTCCACCTTGACGCCGGGGCGGGCGCGTCCGGCCTGATGTATGAAATCGTCGGAGAAGTCGGCGGGGAAGTTCCAGGCGTGGGAGTGGACGTCGATGATCATGGGTTTGAATCAAAGGGTGGCGGCGAGCATGCGGTCGAACTGGCGCTCGACTTCGAGTTTTGTCTCAGCGTCGAGTTTGAAGCCGACGGGGCCGCGGATGAGGGTGTTTTTGAAGATGCCCTGGCGGACGAGGAGATGCTTTTCGACGGCGAGGAAGCCATCGAGGCTGGTCTGCATGGAGATGAGAGCGGAGAGGGGGCCGTGGATGCGATCGGCTTTTTCGGTGTCGCCAGATTTTAGAGCGTTCCAAAGGGGGACGAGGCCGCGAATGAGGTCGGCGCCGGGCATGGTGCCGACGACGCCGCGCTTGAAGGAGTCCACGAGGGCAATGCCGCCGGTGCCTTCGAAGACGCGGGCGCGGCCTTGGGTGGCATCGCGGAGTTCGGAGAGCTTGGGACCGATGGGGGAGGCTTCGGGTTTGTATTGAACGCGATCGGGGCCGAACTCGGCGAGCAGTTTGGCCTGCATGGCGATGGGCATGGGCTTGCCGACGTAACCGCTGGCGTCCTGCACGATGACGGGAATCTGGATGGCGTGAATGATGCGCGTGTAGTAGGCGAGCAGCTCACTTTCGCCGATGCCGATGGACACGGGCGGGATGGCCATCACGGCATCGGCTCCGACGCTTTCGGCGTGTTTCGCGTAGCGTTCGGCGACCTTGGAGGACTCTGCGCCGACGCTGATGATGACAGCTCCGCGTGATTTGCCAAACTTGCATGCGGCGGCGGCGAGTTGCTCGCGTTCTTCGCTGTCGAGGCGCAGGGTTTCGGAAACCATGGCCATGACGATGCCGTGGGCACCGCAGTCGTAGAGCCAGGAGATTTCGCGTTCGAGAGTTTCGAGGTCGAGGGTTTCGTCGTCATGCCATGGGGTTTGGAAGACGGGGAGGACGCCGTGGAGTGGGTGCTGGGATGGCATGGGGTGATGTCGAGACTGGTAGTGGTGCGGAGTTTTGATTTTGCGGCGGGGCGAACTCGGTATCGTAATACCGAGCTACAAAAAATATCACCAGAGCAGTTTGCCGCCGTCGATGATGAGGAGGCTGCCGGTCATGTAGCTGCTGGCATCGCTGGCGAGGTAGAGGGCGAGGGGGCCGATTTCTTCGGGGCTGCCCCAGCGGCCCATGGGGATGCTGGTGGCGACTTCACCTTCGAACTCGGGGCGCTCGCCGATCCAGCGTTTGTTGGCATCGGTGAGGAAGGGGCCGGGGGCGATGGCGTTGACCGTGATGCCGTGTGCGGCCCAGTCGGCGGCGACGGCTTTGGTGAACATGGTCAGTGCAGCTTTGGAGGTCTCGTAGCTGCGGCCGCGCATGGCCTTGCCGGGCCAGAGGGCGTTGATGGAGGAGATGTTGATGATGCGGCCCCATTTGCGGGGGATCATCGCACCGCCGATGCGCTTGGTGAGGATGAAGGCCTGGGTGAGATTGAGATCGAGGATGCGCTGCCAGTCTTCGAGAGCGAGATCCTCGGTGGGGGTGTTGATGCGGCGGCC
>NZ_JBIPNG010000185.1:0-11784 GCF_044373815.1 Prosthecobacter sp.
CGTGCGCCAGCTACCGAGCTCGGCCGTCATGAGCCCGCTCATGATCAGAGGCGTGATGATCGCGCCAATGGAGGTGCCGCTCTGCAGCACGCTGTTGCCGAAGGAACGCTCGCGCGCATCCAGCAGCGCCCGCGTGGTGCGAATGCCGCAGGGCCAGTGACCCGCCTCGAAAAAACCCAGCGCCATGCGGCACCACAGCAGCTCCTGCTCATTGTGCACAAAACCCGTCGCCAGCCCGGCCAGCGACCACATCGTCAGCACGATGGCATACAGCCAGCGCACAGAGAAACGATCCGCCGCCCATCCAAAGACGATGGAACCCGCCGCAAACGCATAGGCGAACACCGCCTCGATGTGGCCATACTGCTCCTGCGAGAGCCGAAACTCCTTGGTGATGCGCACCGCCGCATTCGCCAGTGTCTGGCGGTCCATGTAGTTGATCGCAGAAGCGAGCAGCAGCAGGCCGCAGATCGTCCACTTCCAGGTCGCCGAACGGTGCAGTGGATTCGGATCATCGGCGGCGGTCATGTCGGATGCTCGCTGGTCAAATGTTAGGCCAGCAGTTCATCCACCACCTTGGCACCCTGGTTGTCCGTGAGCGATGCGGCGAGACCGTTGCGCTTGTAGGTCAGCTTGGTGTGATCGAGGCCGAAGGTCTTCAACAGCGTGGCGTGGTAGTCGAAGTGTTTCACCTCGTCGATCACAGCCTTGTGGCCAAATTCATCCGTCTCGCCATGCACATAGCCTTTCTTGAAGCCGCCGCCGGCCATCCACATGCTGAAGCCATAGGTGTTGTGGTCGCGGCCCCACTTGTCGCGGCCCGCATCATTTTGCAGCACAGGCAGACGGCCCATTTCGCCGCCCCAGTGAACAACAGTAGAATCAAGTAGACCACGCTGCTTGAGATCAATGAGCAGCGCAGCGCTCGGCTGATCGGTGGCCTGGCAGTTCTTGGGCAGCGCCATGATGAGCGAACCGTGCTGGTCCCATGACTGGCCCGCATTGAGCACCTGCACATAGCGCACACCGCGCTCGACGAGCCGGCGTGCGATGATGCAGCGTGTGGCGTAATCTTTGGTGATCGGATTATCGACACCGTAGAGTTTTTTGACGTACTCAGGCTCCTTCGAAATGTCGAGCGCCTCCTTGGCAGCCACCTGCATCTTGGCCGCGAGTTCGTAGCTGGAGATTCGCGCCTGGAGATCAAGCTCACCGGGGTGCAGGGCGAGATGGTCCTCATTGAAGGCCTTCAGCAAATCGAGTTGGCGCTGCTGCGGCGCACCGGCCAGCGAAGGCGGCGGATCGAGATTGAGAATGCGCGGCTCGGTGGCGCGCACCAGCGTGCCCTGAAACAGCGAAGGCAGCCAGCCATTGGTGAAATGCTCACCACTGAAAGTGGGCAGGCCTCCGGGGTGCGAGAGCACCATGTAGGCAGGGAGTTCGTCCGTCTCGCTGCCGAGACCATACGTCAGCCACGAACCCAGCGCCGGACGACCGGCGGTGATGCGGCCGCCGTTCATCGCATACAAACCCTGTGCGTGATTGCTCACACCAGAAGTCATCGAGCGGATCAGCGTGATCTCATCCACCACCTTGCTCAGATTCGGCAGCAGTTCGCTGATCTCCATACCGCACTCGCCATGCTTTTGGAACTTCCACGGTGAGCCAAAGCATTTCGATGAAGCCTGCGCGAGGTTGTCATACTTGATCTCACCGGGAAACTTCTGCCCGTCGTACTTCGTGAGCATCGGCTTTGGATCAAAGAGATCCATCTGCGACGGCCCGCCCATCATGAACATCGAGATCATCGCCTTCGCCTGCGGCTCAAAGTGCGGCTTCTTCGGATGGAGATCGTAGCGCATCTCCCCGGTGATGCTCTCAGGCTTCACGGGTGCGGCGAGCAGGCCATCGCGCTCCAGCAGCGAGGCAAGGGCCAGCGTGCCAAGGCTGTAGCCATTGGCATGCAGGAAATGACGGCGGGAGCAGAGCTTGGGACGGTTCATTCGACGTAGAGGAAACGGTTTGAGCTGCAAAGGATCTGGCACAGGCTGGCCATGGCCTCTTGCGGCGGATTGGGCACCACGCCTTTCGCGTGCTGGATATCGTGGTGATACTGCGTGAGCGCCTTGGTCTGCTCATCGAGATAAGCGATGCCGCGAGTGACATCAGCCTGAGTCGCTGGTTTGCCAAAAAGCAGCTCCCAGGCGCGCTTAATCTGCTCAGTGCGATTGCCAGGGGCCGCAGCCTCCAGGCGGTCGGCAAGACGGAGTGAGCTGTCGAGCACGAAGGTGTCATTCATGAGCAGCAAGGACTGCGGAGCGACGGTGGTCTGCGCGCGCAGTTCGCAGTTGGGCGTCATGACGGGTGCGTCAAAGGTGTCGAGCACGGTGACCGGTTTGCTGCGGCGCACCTGCACATAGATGGAGCGGCGAAAGTCGTCTGCACCACCCGGATCAACCTTGTTCAGCGTGATCGTTCCTTTGTCGATGCCGGTGACCACGCGCCCCTGCGGATCACGACCAATGCCACTCGGTGGACCGTAGCTCGACTGCACGAGCGTGCCGGTCACGGCAAGCAAAGAGTCGCGCAGCGTCTCGGCATCCAGACGACGCAGTTTGAAACGCGCATAGAGCTTGTTCTCAGGATCGGTGTGCAACGAAGCGTTGTTCACCGAAGACTGCCGGTAGGCACTGCTCAGCATGATGAGGCGATGCAGTGACTTCAGCTTCCAGCCGCTTTTCACAAATTCATCAGCGAGGTAGTCGAGCAGCTCCGGATGCGTGGGCAGCTCGCCCTGGCGGCCAAAATCACCCGGAGTGTTCACAATGCCCCGGCCCATGTGGTTCATCCAAAAACGATTCACCAGCACTCGCGCCGTCAGCGGGTGTTTGCCACTGGTAAGCCACTGCGAATAAGCGAGGCGACGCCCGCTGGACCCGCTGCTCACCGGCACTGGTTTGAAAGGCTCGATCTGCGGACTGGCGAGGATGCTCAGCTCACCGGGAGTCAAAGCTTGCTTCGGCTGATCATGATCTCCGCGATTAAAGAGCTTCGTCACAGGCACTTGGCCCTTCACTTCCGTCAGCGCCATCACAAAGCCTTCCACAGGCTTTGTCTCGCGCAGTTTTTTAGCCTCGGCCATCTTCGCATCCACGATGTCCTGCTTCTTCTTGTCGTAAAGATCGAGTGAGTAAGTCGCGAGTGCAGAGGGATACTTTTTGATGAGCGTCTTCTGCTCCGGGGTCTGTTTGGCGACCGGCGTGTCACGGGCAACGCGGAAGGCCGCCTGCTCGGCCTCGGGCACCTTCTTGATCTCGACCTCGAAAATCTCATCGAGGAACTTTTTGCTCATCGCACGCGCCTCGACCTCGATCTCCTTGGCTTTGACTTCAATCTCCGCCGCCTTGGCGCGCTCTTCAGGAGTGTAAAGTGAGTACAACCTCTGCGCCGGTGCCCGCCAAGCCTCCCAGTTGTAGGCCGGATCAAACACCGCGCGCAGCCGGTAATAGTCGGCCTGTGTGATCGGATCGTAGCGGTGATCGTGGCACTGCGCACATGCGACGGTCATGCCCATGAGCGACGAGGTCGTGACCTTCATCTGCTCGGCAATGACCTGGTTTTTCGCGAGCTTCGCATCATCAGGCGCATCGCCCGTGCCATCGGGTGCCATGCGCAGGAATGCAGTGGCGATGAGCTGATCAGTCCTCTGCGGATCCAGCACAGCCTGCTGAAAATCCGCATGCGTCGCCCCGGCGAGTTCGTCCCCCGCCAGCTGCTCTTGAATGAATTCATTCCAGGGTTTGTCCGTGTTCATCGCACGGATCACATAATCCCGATAACGCCACGCCTGAGGCCGCACCGAGTCTGCCTCCGAATAGCCGTTGGAGTCCGCGTAGCCCACCACGTCCAGCCAATGCCGCGCCCAGCGCTCGCCGTAGTTTTTCGAGGCCAGCAGGCGCTCCACCAGCTGCTCATAGGCCAGCGGTGATTTGTCACTCACAAAGGCCTCCACCTCCTCCGGCGTCGGCAGCAGTCCGGTGAGATCCAGCGTCACGCGGCGAATCAGTGTCCGCCGGTCAGCCTCGGACGCAAAGGTAAGCCCCTTGTCAGCCATCGATTTCAGCAGGAAGGCATCCACCTGGGTGCGCACCTTCTTTGCATCCACATTGGCAGGCACCGCAGGACGTTTCACCGGCTGAAAGGCCCAGTACTCGCGATCATCGTCTGAAATCATCGGTCCGGGAGCGAGCGCCAGCGGTTCGGGCCGCGCGGTCTTCGCCCCTTGGGCGATCCATTGCTCAATGATCGCCAGTTCCGCCTCGGACACCTGCTTGCCCTTCTTCGGCATCTCGCCGTTTTTGATCAGGCGCACCAGTTCGCTCTGTGCCGGCTGTCCCGCCACCACGACATGGCCACCGCCCTCCAGCTTGAGATCCATGAAGCGCCGCAGCCGCAGATCCACTCCGCCCTCCGGCTTCTCCTCCTCCCCATGGCAGTGTGTGCAGTGTGCCTTCACAATGGGGCGCACGTCTTTTTCAAACGTGAGCACGCGTTCCGCGCCGCGAACGGTCACGGCGAGGGAGCAAAAGAGAACAGCAGGCGTCAGCTTCATCAGGGGGAAGAAACCTACGCCCCCAGTACGCCCGTTTTTGCGGGGGATTACTCCACAGCCACTTTGACCACCACTTTGAACACCTGCTCAGGCTTTTCCCACTCGATGCAGGGTGCATGCGCATCCTCCGGGTAAAGAATGGCAAAGTGCCCGCCGCTCATATGCAGCGGCGTCACATCGGGGATCAGCTTCCAAAGCGCGGCCTCTTTTTCCTCGTTGTACGCCATCGTCTCTTCCTTCATCGCCGCCAGCGGCGCCCACAGGATCGTTTCACGTCCGCTGTAGATGAACTGTACATCGATGTACTTCCGATGTGCCTCAAACTTCGCCTTCTCCATCGGCTTCGTCTCATAGGTCTGCACCAGTGCGAAACAATCATCCCCATCCAGATCAAACCGCCCCAGCGGCTGCGTGCCGTCCACCGTGCGGAGATAGGCGAAGGCCTTCGTAAAACGTGAATTCAGGGATTCGTAGCGGGCGGAGTTTTCAAGAGTGTCGAGGATCATGGGAGGAAGAGCTCCAAATCGACACCATGCTCAAGCGGACTGCAACGGACAAAGGCGGACTGCGAATATCATCGCGCATTGAATTGTCATCAGTCTCGCTGAGTGTCCCGTCCCTTCGTCCGCCCTGTCCATGAACGACCAGTTCCTATTTTCAGACATGCCCGCCGCCCTTGAAGAGCAGCCGGTCACCAGCGTCTTTCTGGCCATCCTTCCTGATCAGGTGGCTGCAGAGCAGATCGCCCGCTGCGCGTGCGAGGTGCGGGCTAGACACGGGCTGAAGGGTGCTCCCCGCCCCACGGATCGCTTCCAGGTCACTCTGCATACTTTCGATCATGCCCCACGTGCCTTGGAGCGCTCCGTCCAGATGGCACAAATGGTCGCGGCCAAAGTAGTGAAGGGTGCCAGTCCATTTGAGGTGCGCTTTGACCGGGTGAAAAGCTTCTCTGAGAAGAAATCCAATCGCCCCTGTGTCCTCGCAGACCGTGAAGGCAACGAAGCCCTGCGAGCTTTCGCCTCCCGCTTGAAACGCGAAATGGGCAAGCCCGCCGGACACTTTACGCCGCATGTCACGCTGCTGGACGATGATGCCATCGTTAAGGAAGAATATGTGGAACCTGTCAGCTGGCGGGTAAACGAAATCGTCCTCCTCAAAGCGATCACGAACCTAAAGACTTTCGAAGAACTTGGGCGCTGGACGTTTGAGGGCTGAACGTCTTCGCAATCAACGCAAGACACCGTGCTTGTGAAATTGAAATCCTCACTTCGCACGGAGCAACTCGACAATCGTCTCCCGCATCACCTTTTCTGACTCCGGCGCCGCGAACGCCTGCGTCGGCTCATAGCCGCCTTCGGCAAAGGATTTGTCCAGCGGGATGTACCCCGGCCCGCCGTCACCATAACTCGCCGTGGCAACAAATCCGCCGGGCCGCTGCTGCTGCGCAAAGAGCTGATACTCGATGAAAGTCTCCCCCGGCAAATGCAGGAGGCACACATCATCTCCCAGATGCAGGCTGGTAAACTGTATCGGCACGCCCGCAGCACTCTGGCGGGCAAAGCCCACACGAAACGCGGCACTGATGCGCGTCGAGGCCACGGCCATCGCGTTCTCACACACCTTCAGCATGCGCTCTTCAGGAAACTCGGGATTCGCTTTCAGCACCACCGGCCGCGCGCGCCATTCCATCTTCGTCAGCGGCACGCGTTTCATCTGCTCCTCGGACTTCACCATCGCCGCATAAATATTCTCCCCCAGCCGCACCCGGGCCTCCTTGCTGGCATCATTGTATTTGCCCGCCCCGATGTTGCCACCGCAGCCGGTGAAGTACAAATGTGGCACACCATCGTCCTGCGTGCGGCGTTCGCGTGCGGTGCCCACGAAGTCATACGTCACCATGCCATCGCCGTAGTAGCTCATGGGATGCGTCGCGTAGTAGTGCAGCACCGCCAGCTTCTTCTCGCCGTTCCAAAAGCTGATCGTCTTCAGCAGCGGATCCACCAGCCCCTCCGGCAGTGCCTGCAGCGCCGCATCCTTCGTGGAGCTCAGCCGCATCTTCGCCACCTTCCCATCGTCACCCATGATCCGGCGGTTGGACGCCACCTTCTCCACCGCCGCCTCACCATGCGCGATGTGCGTCAGCGGCACCGCATTCTTCAGCCCCGACTCAAGACTTGCCGCCACACCCTTCAGCGCACGCTCCGCCCACTCAAGGTCCATGACACTCGGCGGCGAAGCAAAACCCGCCAGCAACCGGTGCGATGCCGCATCTCCAATCGGCGCATTGTGCTGGTGCAAACTCTGCACCGCCACGCGCTCCGGAGTCGTCCCCGCCGCTTGTGCCAGCACCTCCCGCCAGTGTACATGATCCCCCGCGCGAATCTCACACCAGTCCACCGCACACATCACCACCGGCTTTGCATCGCTCAAAATCACCACCCCCAGCGCCAGCAAAGGCTCACTCACCCCCGCCACCGGCTTCACCAAGCCACCACACAACGGCGCGCCGACCAGCGGTGTGACATCCGCACGAAATGTCGCAAGCCGCAGAGATTCGCCGAAGGCCGGAAATGTCAGCAACGCAAGGAAAGTGATAAGCTTGTTCATGACTTCACTACGGGGGCCGTGCAGCAAGCTCTCAAACAGATTCTGGATTTCGTCACTGGATTGACTGCCCAATCGATTCTGTGGGGCAGCTCTCCAGAGCCTCCACACAGAGCTGGATCTCCGCCTCTGTCACCGGCTGACGTAAGACAAGGCTTTGACCAAGGTCATCATCACGACGGAAGAAATCGGGCGCATAGTCGGGGCATAGACCGCAATCCGTGCAGCTGCTATCGACGTAGAAACGGCCTGATACATTTTGAGGGAGACGGTCTTCAATATTGGGCATGGATAAAGCGGGATTGTCCGCGCCCATGCTGTCGCACCTTAGATTATTTGCGTGAAATGCATTAAACTCAGGTATTGTTGCCATTGATGCAACAATACTTGGCCCGGAAACCTTTCGACCTTTACGCGCTGCACCTCTTCCATCTCGTGGTGAAACATCACAGTTTCACGCGTGCTGCACGTGAGGCCGGGCTGTCGCAAAGCGCACTCACACGACAAATGCAGTCGCTGGAGGAGCGCCTCGGCCTGTCTCTGATCAACCGTACCACACGATCCGTCGAAATTACCGAAGCAGGCCTCTTTCTCGCCGCTGAAGCCGCGCGCCTGATTGGTGGAGTGGCATCGGCGCTGGATGGATTGCAGACAGAGTTTGGCTCCGTCCGTCCCGAAGTTCGCGTCAGCGTTTCGCGCACGCTGGCAATGGCACACATGCCCGGTCTCTTTCATGCCAATCACCAGCGTCATCCTGAAGTCATGTGCCGCATCAGCTACAACACCAGCAGTTCCATCCTCACAGCTCTGGATGCGGGCGAGATTGACGTGGGCGTCATCTGCCCGCCCTCACCTCTGCCAGACTCCATCAAGATCACCCACCGTTTCAAAGATGCCTTTGAATTGATCGCGCCTGCCACGATGGCAGCCAAAGCACCTGTCAAACGCGCCGAAAGACTCCGGCTTTGGATGGCCCAGCAACCCTGGCTCCACATCGACTCCACCACGCAAACAGGCAAAAACCTCCGCCGTTGGATGAAACGCCAGGACCTCGACCTCCAGTCCGCGATGGAGCTGGACAGCTTCGACCTCATCATCAACCTCGTCGCCTCGGGCTTCGGTCTCGCTTTCGTCCCTCGTCGGGCACTTGCACTTTATCGGAGAAAGGAATCCATCGTCACCCTGCCCTTCCCCGAACGCTTCGAACGCGACATCGTCGCCGTTACCAGAAAACATCGCAAACAGCCGCAGCACGTGCAGCGGTTCGTAGATAACATCCTGTTTTAACCCACCAGCCCCCGGATCACCTGCCCATGCACATCCGTCAGCCGCCGGTCGATGCCATTATGGCGAACGGTCAGCTGGGTGTGATCGATGCCGAGCAGATGCATCATCGTGGCATGGATGTCGTAGCACGTGGTAGGGTTCGCGCGATCCAGCGGCTTGTACCCCCACTGGTCACTCTCACCGGCGGTGACGCCGCCCCGGATGCCGCCACCGCAGAGCCAGTTGGTGAAGACGTAAGGATTGTGATCGCGCCCTTTGCCGCCCTGCGTACTCGGCATGCGGCCAAACTCGGTGGTCCAAAGGATGATCGTGTCATCAAGCAACCCGCGCTGCTTCAAATCAAGAATGAGCGCTGAAACCGCCTTCGCCATGCCCCATGCGAGCGGGCCGTGATCGCGCTCCACATCTTCGTGGCTGTCCCAGTTGCGACGCGGAAAGCCGTTGTCGTTGCCACTCCAGATCTGCACAAAGCGCACGCCGCGTTCCAGGAGGCGGCGCGCGGCCAGGCACTTGCGGCCCATGTAGTCAGCCTCTTCTTCGGGATTGATCTCCGTGGGCCAGACTTTGCGATGCTCCTGGATGCCATACATCGCCTTCATCGCGTCAGACTCCTTCGAAATGTCCAGCGCCTCCGGTGCGGCTAGCTGCATCTTGGCAGCGAGTTCATAGCTCTGGATGCGGCTTTCTAGTCGCGAATCCTCCTCGCGCACCGCCATGTGTTTTCGATTCAGCTGCTCCAGCAGCGCGAAACCCTCGCGGTCGGACTTCGCGCTGATGTAGCGCCCGGCCTTGTGCGGAAACAGATCCGCAATGGGCGTCTCCGCCCCGGGATAAATGATCGTCCCCGCATGCTGCGAGGGTAAAAACGCGCTGTCCCAGTTCTTCGGCCCGTTCGAGGCAAAACCGCGATGATCCGGCAGCACGACAAACGTCGGCAGATTGTCGCTGATGGAGCCCAGCGCGTAGCTCACCCAGCAGCCTACGCCCGGAAAGCCCGGCAGATTGAAGCCTGTGGCCTGCAGCAGCGTGCCCTGCGAATGCACCCCGGTCTTGCCCACCATGTTGTGCACAAAGGCCATGTCATCCGCACAGGCACCCAGTGGCGCGACAGCCTCGCTCAGCATCCGACCGCTCTGGCCATAGGGCTTGAAGTCCCACACCGGTTTCTTCCACGGCCCGAGCCCGTTTTGAAACGCCTCCACCTTCTCGCCAAAGTCAGCGTCTTCTCCGTGGTGCTTGATCAGCGCCGGCTTGTAATCAAAGAGGTCAATGTGACTCGCCGCTCCTCCCATGAAGAGCTGCACCACGCGTTTCGCCTTCGGAACCACCACCTGGGAACGATGCGCAGTCTCCGCGCTGGCCAGCGAATGAAACGCGAGCGCGCCAAAGCCTTGTCCGGCGGTTTGCAAAAGCTGGCGGCGGGTAAACATGACAGAATAATAGGTGTTCATACGCGGCTGGCCAGCCCTCCCTTGTCACGCATTCGCGCGAGTTCTGAGAGGAAGCGAATTGCACAGTCGCGCAGCCGTGCAAAAACGTTATGCTTCACACACATGTCAGCCTGGTCTCCGCTCCGCAATTCTGTCTATCGTGCCATGTGGCTGGGCAGCATCGGGTCAAACATCGGCACCACGATGAATGACACGGCCGCCGTCTGGACGATGACCACGATGACGAGCTCGCCTTACCTCGTGTCCTTGATGCAGACGATGTCGAGCCTGCCGCTCTTCCTCCTGGCCCTGCCCGCCGGAGCACTGGCAGACCTGGTGGACCGCAGGAGGCTGATTTTGATCGCGCAAACCGGCGCCCTTCTCACCGCTGTCGGCATGGCGCTCCTGGCATGGTACGGCGCTCTCACGCAGACCCTGCTGCTGCTGGCCACCTTTCAGCTCGGCGTCGCCGCAGCTTTCACCATGCCCGCCTGGCAGGCCCTGATCCCGGAAGTCGTCGGGCGCGAACAACTGTCCTCCGCGATTGCACTCAATGGCGTGGGCTTCAACATCGCCCGCTCGCTCGGCCCCATCCTCGGCGGCCTGCTGCTCGCGGCCCTGGGCCCTGCGCCTGTTTTTGCATTGAACGCCCTGTCCTTTCTCGCGGTGATCGGCGTCATGTGCACGGGCAGCTACATCGCCACCCCTCGCAGCGCCCAGCAGGAGCAGATGCTCGGAGCCATGGCCGCCGCCATCCGCTACGCACGCCATGCACCTGCCATGCAGGCGGTGCTTTGCCGTGGCGGTATCCACATGTTTGCCGCTGTGGCACCCGTGGTGTTGCTCCCGGTCATTGTTCATTCGCGGCAATGGGCCGCCGCAGATTTCGGCATCCTCATGGGCTGCTATGGAGGCGGTGCCATCCTCATGGCCCTGCTGTGGCTGCCCCGGCTGCGCGAGCGCTTTTCGTTCGACCAAGTGCTGCTCGGTGCCAGCCTTACGGCCGCGTTGGCCACGGGCATCCTCACACTGGTGCCCGGCAAGGTGGCCATGGGACTCGTGCTCATGGTCACAGGTGCGGCGTGGATCAGCGGCATCAACACCTTCAGCGTCGCCTCGCAAAGCGTGTTCCCCAACTGGGTGCGCGCCCGCAGCTCTGCGATCTATCTCGTCGTGATGCAGGGCGCTTTTGCCATCGGTGCCCTCACCTGGGGGCAGCTGGCCAGCCATCTCCATGCGCCGGTCACCCTCGGCATTGCCGCAGGCTGCCTGCTCATCAGCGCCCTGCTCACACGTCTGCTGCCCATCAGTCATGTGGAAAATCTGGACCTCAATCCTTCCGGCCACATGCTGCCTCATAGCGCGATGACCACCGAACCCGCCCCCAGCGACGGCCCCGTGCTCATCACCCTTGAGTATCACATCGATCCCAAAGAAGCCCCCGCATTCCGTGCCGCCATGCTGCATCTGCGCGAGGTCCGCCTGCGCGATGGCGCATTCCGTTGCTCCCTCTTCGCAGATCTGGAAGATCCCACGCACTACCGTGAGACTTTCCTCGTCGGCTCCTGGGCCGAACACCTGCGGCAGCACGAACGCGCCACCATGGAGGACCAGCGCACCGAGCTCGCCGTGCAGAGCTTTCACCGAGGTGCCGAACCACCCCGCGTGCGGCACCTGCTCATGGTCAACCTGCGCGATGTGAAACCCTGACCCTGCGGCAGGATTGCAGAGGACGGGCCATCTACTGCGGCCAACCCCAACACCGTCCGGCGCATGCAAAAAATAAACGCAAATTCATCTTGTCCGGGAATTGGGGTTCATATCGGCGGTTTTTGATTGAGCAACCAACTC
>NZ_JBIPNG010000186.1:0-11779 GCF_044373815.1 Prosthecobacter sp.
ACGGTACTCCGACGACGACTCCCAAAGCGGTGAAGATTTCCGACAAGCCGAAGGACATGCTGAGATTTGACCTTGAGAATGAGATGGAGACGATCCGCGGCTATCGGCAGAGAATTCGCCAGGCGGAGGCCATGGGTGAGTATGCGCTGAGTGAGGTGCTGCGCAAAATCATCGCCCAGGAGCAGGAGCATTTCATGGATCTGGCCGAAGCGCTGGGCATCGACAACCCCGTCATCGAACAAGAGTGATGGGTGGAGGGGGGCAGTACCACTGATTTCACATGAAACCCAATTCTGACCGCAGACGTACTTCTATTAACCAGCCACCCTCCTGTGCCATGCGTACTTGTTTGATGCTGCTGCTTGCCGCCGGGCTGACGCTCTGCACCCGTGCCGCCATCACGCTGCCTGCGATTTTCAAAGATCACATGGTGCTGCAGCGTGACCAGCCGATCCCGGTCTGGGGCTGGGCGGAGTCGGGGCAGGAGGTAAATGTGAGTTTTGCGGGACAGACCAAGATCACCAAGGCTGATAAAGAGGGCCATTGGAAGGTGGTGCTCGATCCGCTGCCTGCGAGCAAAGATCCTGGCATCCTGCGAGTGTCAGGGCAAAGCACGGCGGTGGTCAAAGATGTGCTGGTGGGGGAGGTGTGGCTGTGCTCCGGCCAGTCAAACATGGCGATGACGGTCAAAGGAGTGGCAGATGCCGAAAAGGAAATGGCGGCGGCAGATTTCCCCCTGATTCGCATGTTCTTTGTGCAGTCCTTCACCGCCACGACGCCGCAGGAGCAGGGCAAGGGTGTGTGGCAGGGCTGCTCCCCGCAGACGGTTCCCAATTTTTCCGCTGCCGCTTATTTCTTTGGGCGGGAGCTGCATCAGACTTTGAAAGTTCCCGTGGGTTTGATCAACTCGTCCGTCGGTGGTACGGCGATTGAATCCTGGACGAGCATGGAGGTGATGCAGAAAGAAGCGCAGATGCAGCCGCTGCTGAAGCGTTGGCAGAAGGACGTGGATTTGTTCGAGCAACCCGATAACCACGCGAAGAATGAGGCCGCCAAAAAACAATGGCAGGAAGCTTTGAAAGCGGCGCAAGCGGCCAAGCAACCCGCGCCTCCTCAGCCCACTTATATGGGCAGCGATCCTCTCCATGCCAACCGCCCCGGGAACTTGTTCAATGGAAAAATTGCGCCACTGATCCCCTTCGCGCTGCGTGGTGCGGTCTGGTATCAGGGCGAGTCGAACGCGGGCAATGGTTCGCTCTATGCCCTGCAACTTCCTCTCATGATCCGTGACTGGCGCGCACGCTGGGGCAGGGAGTTTCCCTTGGCCTGGGTTCAGCTGCCCAATTTTAAAAATCGCGATGCTGAGCCGAATGCCCCCGCCGCCTGGGCGCGGCTGCGTGAGGCGCAGTCCAAGGCACTTGCCGTTCCCAACACAGGGATGACCGTCAATCTTGACATTGGTGACGCGGTCAACCTCCATCCCACCAACAAACTGCAAGTCGGTCACCGGCTCGCGCTGTGGGCGCGGGCGAAAGTCTATGGTGAAAAAATTCTGTGGAGCGGACCGCAGTATGAAAGCCATGCCATTCAGGGCAGTGAAGTCGTGATTCAAATTCAGCATGCGGAAGGGCTCAAAACAGCCGACGGCGGCGCGGTGGTGAAAGGTTTTGCCATTGCGGATGAAAGCCAGCACTGGCAGTGGGCGGATGCGCGCATTCAAGGCAAGGCTGTCATCGTGTCGCACAGCAGCCTTCAGAAGCCCGTGGCGGTGCGCTATGCCTGGGCCAACAATCCCGAGGTCAATCTGATCAATGCGGCCAGCCTGCCCGCGGCCCCTTTTCGAACGGATGACTGGCCGATGGACAATGCTTCACTGCCGCCCAAGACCGGTGCTGGCAAGCCGTAGAGAGTAGTGTTGATGAAAACCTCTGCCAATCGAGGAAGCGAGAACTTCAGGACAAGGTGGTCAGTCTAACGCGCAAGCATCGACAGAACACCGCCGGCGTGGTTTGCCCAAGGCGCCAGGTTCATACAACCAAAACACCTGGCCTGAACGAATGCATTGGCATGACGGACACGACCGTCAAACGCCCTCTTTTGCCATGCTTTTCCCGATGCTGTGACGTCAAGATTGCCACTATCTGCGGAATCAATTGAGGAGAGGTGCAAGGCCCAGGGGACTCCCGCAAACATGAATCCTGCCGCAGTTGCCTGAAAAATCCCATGGGTATCGAAACGCTTCTCCGAAAATGTCAGATTCCACTTCTAACAAGATCCAGAATGAACCTCAGCGTCTCGCGGTGGTGGACGACCACGCCATCATCCGTGGCGTTTTTTTGACCTTGGTGGAGGACGATTCTGATCTCACCATGGCCTGGATGGCCGCCTCGCTGACTGAAGCACGGGCCAAACTCGAAAGGGACGTGCCCGATTTTCTGGTGATGGATGTGGAACTGCCGGACGGCAATGGCTTTGAATTCATCCTCGAGGTTTTGAAGCAGTTTCCACTTCTGCCGGTGCTGATGGTGTCTGCGCAGACGGACAAGAGCTATCCCACGCGGGCCAAAGCCTGTGGTGCCAAGGGCTTCATCGGGAAGGAGGCTTCGCTCGAACGTCTCGTGGATGCTGTGAGCGCCATTCAAAAAGGTGGCGTTTGGTTCACCGGCACCGATTGAAGCGGCGCATGTACACTGCTGGGAACGAAGGCCCTGATGGAGGCATCAGGGCGCACCCTGATGTCTGAGTCAATACATCAGGTATTACCTGAGGGGCTGGGCAGGTCCGGGTCGGGTTGTGAGATTCATGGGGTTTCGTAGTGGTTCCTCATGAAAACATTTCAATCCTTCACTGTGTCGTCCTCCAGCGATGTTCCCAGCCATGACGGGCAACCGCTTGATGAGGAACTGATGTGTGCCATTCAGATGCAAGATCCACTGGCCATGGAGACCTTGTTTCAGCGCTACCGGACACTGCTCCGAAGTGTCATCCAGCGGATTGTGCCTGATTCCACCGCTGCGGACGACGTCCTGCAGGAGTGTATTCTGGAGGTCTGGAATCATGCCGACCACTTTTCCGCTGAGAAAGGCAGGGCGCTGGGGTGGATCGTAACTCTGGCCAAACGCCGGTCGATTGACTATCTGCGCCGGTCCCAGGCCTATAACAACGCCAAGGACAGGATGGAAAATGAAACCCGGCTGAGGCCGTACACCACGAATGCGGCGCTGGACTGCGAGCATGCCGACATTTCCCGGGTCCTGCATCAGCATCTGAACCGGCTGCCAGTCCACCAGCAGCAGGTCATCGACCTAGCCTTCCTCAAGGGAATGAGCCAGCGTGAAGTCGCGGAAGTCACGCACACGCCTCTCGGGACGGTGAAAACACGGATGGAACTCGGCTTGAAGAAACTGCGGTCGTCCTTTCGCGGCCGGAATGAGATGGAAAGCCTGCAATGTTCCTGATCCGTGAGAAAAGCTGCCTGGGGCGCAGCCTCAAGAAAAAAGAGTCCTGTCCGGCTAGCTGCCGGACAGGACTGAGAACAAGCTAAGCGGGGGTTTTGTGCGAAGAGGATTGAGGTCTTCTCTTAGCCGCCTGTTCAAGGAGGACATCGTTTCATGCGGTGAAAGCGGATGCCCTGATCTTGAGAACGCAGGCGGGCGCGTGGCTATTGGTTTGCCTGGCTGTTGACCCATTCGACGGCGGCACGGATCAATTCAGGGGCGGTCTGGACCTTGAGCTTTTCTTTGATATGGGCGCGGTGGGTTTCCACGGTCTTGACGATGAGGAAAAGAGTGAGGGCAATCTCGCGAGTGCTGCGGCCTTCCCCGAGGGCGTGAAAGATTTCGAGTTCGCGGTCGCTGAGCTGGTCCACGGCCGAGCCGCAGCCATTGGACGTGCGTCCATTGAGAAACGTATCGAGAAGACGGCCGCCAATGGCTTCGCTGAGGTAGAGGGATCCGTCGAGGACACGGCGGATCGCCTCGATCACTTTTTCAGGTGCCTCGGCCTTCATGATGTAACCGCGGGCGCCCACGCGCAGGGCACGCTCGGCGTAGAGGTTTTCGTCATGCGAGGACAGCATGAGGGCCGGCAGGGTAGGGTATTGTGCGCGGATGGATTTGATCACCTCAATGCCGTTGGTGCCATTGATGGAGATGTCCACGATGAGCATGTCCGGCTTGAGTTCCTCCACGGAGGACATGGCCTGGGCTGCGGAGCAGACGCCGCCGCAGACAAGCATGTCCGGCTGATGATTGATGAGCTGGGTGATGCCGTCCCGAAAGATGGGATGGTCATCCACGATCAATACACGCCGCTGCAGCTCTTTGGCGGGAGGCTCCTTCGTTCCGAGTGTGCTGTTGGAGACTTTCTAGGGGGCACCGGTGCGTGGGTCAGGGCTGGTTCAGGTTTCAGACTGGGTGGAAAAGCGGTAGAGCATTTTGCGCAGGGCCTCGGCGGTGACGGGCTTGACGATGTGCTCGGTGAAGCCTGCAGCATGCACGCGTGCAATATCAGCCTCCATGCCGTAACCACTCATGGCGATGGCAGGAATGTCCGAGTGCTCCCGCAGCATTGCGATGACTTTATAACCCGAGCCGTCGGGCAGTCCGATGTCGCTCAGCAGGAGATCGAACGTGCCCTCCGCCAGCGCCTTGCGTGCTTCTGCCAGTGTGCTGGCGACAGTGACGGTGTGATTCCAGCGCGTCATCAGCCGGTGGAGAACATGGCGCGTGTCGTCGTGGTCCTCAACCAGCAGCACGCGCAAGGAACGAGCAGGCGCGTCCGAAGAGAAACTGGGCGTGGCAGGCGCATTTTCAGGAACGCTTCCGGCGGTAATGACGGGAAGCTCGACGATTAATGTCGCGCCCTGCTTATGCCCGGCACTGCGCACGCTGATGGTGCCGCCGTGTGCTTCGACCAACCCCTTGGCGACAGTTAACCCCAGCCCCAGGCCGCCGAAATGCCGTGTGGTGGCGGCCTGTCCCTGCTGGAAACGCTCAAAGATGGTTTCGCGGAAATGCGGAGGCACGCCCGGGCCTGAGTCCTCCACGGTGAGTGAGAGCTGGTCGCCGTACTCGGTCAGAGAGAGACTCACGGTGCTGTCATCGGGCGCGTATTTGAAGGCATTCGAAAGCAGATTCATGAACACGCGCTGCACTTTGTCACCATCCACTTCCGCAACCACTTCGGCGGGTCCCTGAAGTGCGACGCTGATGCCGCGCTCGCTGACGATGGATTCAAAGATGTTCGCCATGGCGCGTGCCATGGCGGCGAGATCAATGCGAGAGTAATGGAGATCCAGCCTGCCGACCTCCAGCTTTGACACATCCAGCAGATCATTGACGTATTTGTGCAGGAGGAGGGCATTGCGGCGAACCACGGTGAGTTCGCGCCGTGCCGCGGGGTCTTTGGCCGTCTGTAGCAAATGCTCGACGGGGGCGAAAATCAGCGCCAGCGGCGTGCGCAATTCATGGCTGACGTTGGCAAAGAAGTTGGTCTTGAGCTGGTCAAGCTGCGTGACCTTTTTGTAGAGATCGTTCAATTCGCCGTAAGCGCGCTCCAGCTTCACCCCTTGCTCCGCAGACAGGCGCGCGGCCTTGAGCATGCTGAGCATGCTGAGGATGTGCGGGATCAGCGGCGGCAGGACCACCGCCGTGGTCACGGACGCGATGGCGGTGATGAGCTTTACCCAGCCGGAAAGCCAGGAGCGTGGGTTCTCCGCCGTGAGAGTCCACACTTCCATGAAGTGCGTGGCGTCACAGGCCACAATGAGGATGGCGAAGGCGATCATGATCCAATGAAACGGGAGTTCATTCTGCACACGATAAACCAGCCAGACGAGAGTCGTCGAGATGGCCACTTAGGAAAAGCCGATGAGCAAGTCCGAACCGCCATGCAACTGCATCAACTGCTGATTGAACAAATAGCAGTGGGAGTGGGGCATGAAGTAATCACCCCACTCTCACGCCGGAGGAGAGATAGAAGCCCGCAGCGAGCAGCACGAAAACGGCGGCGAGAAGGACGGATTGGAGAAACGAAGGTTTCATGGCATTGTGGCAGCACGGCATAAGCTCATGGCGCTGGTGCGGAACACAGGCTCATGAGGGAAACAAGTTCGGGTGATTGATTGGAGCTTGAGACGGGCTGGGCAACTGAAACGCAGATGTGGGGAAGTCATGGGACCGCCTCTCAATCACAGTGCGGGGAGGATGATCTGGGAGAGCAGGCAAGCATCTTCGGGTACATGACGCTGCAGCAAGGACGCGCCGTTTGCCTGCATCATTCGG
Organism: Prosthecobacter sp.; assembly: GCF_044373815.1. Taxonomy (GTDB): domain Bacteria; phylum Verrucomicrobiota; class Verrucomicrobiia; order Verrucomicrobiales; family Verrucomicrobiaceae; genus Prosthecobacter. The sequence continues at coordinate 6,285 of NZ_JBIPNG010000186.1, forward strand.
TGTGCCGTATATAAGCCGAGGCCATAGCCGCCGCGACGTGTCGTGGAAAGTGGCCGGCCCCAGGTGCTGGTGTCCAGCGCCTCGTTCTTCGGCTCTCTGAGTTCAAAGAGAACCTGGCCGCTGGCCGCTGGCTGCGCGAGCAGTGACAGTCACGGGATCGCCCGTGGAAAAATCCGTCGCATTGGCCAGCAGTTCGTGAAAGACCGTCGCCATCATGGACACATCCACATTCACGCGTTCGTCGCCGAGTTCATCCACCCAGAGAACCTCCAGAACATCCTGCAGAGATGCATGCTTTTCGCGCCAGATTTCGAGCAGCACGCGGGCGTGGATTGGCGCGGCGAAGGGCTGCGGATCTTGAAAGAGAGCGGCAAGTGAGCGCAATTGCACGGCGAGCGCACGGAGCTGCTTCTGGATGCGCTCCACGCTTGCCATGGCTTCTCCATCCGTCACGAGCTCGTTGAGGAGGGTCGTTTCCAGATCAAGGCTGTTCAAGCCGTTGCGTACATCATGCGTGTGCTGCCGCACAAACCCGGCCACGCGTTTCCAAGGAATTTCAGGTGCGGAATTCATGTGGTTTTGTATGCGAGGTGTGGAGCGCATGGTTGTCACAAAGTCATCTATTTCACAAGTGACTCCCGCAAGTGACATGGAACTGGAGGCAGGGAGAAATTGGCACGACCAACCGGCCTGCTAGTTGCGAATTTCGGAGATATGATTGATTCACGCATGATCTGTGTGACCACCTGTTGTGGCACGAATATTAACCGGGCTCCGGGATCCAGCAGACAATGAGCACCCCTACCCAGAACGCCACCGTTTCACCAGCGAACACCACGGCTGGCAAACGGCTGCTGGTGGTGGACGACCATCCTGTCTTTCGGCACGGAATCTGCCATTATTTGAGCCAGTTCAGCGACGTAACTGTATGCGGTGAGGCGTCCAATGCGCAGAGCGCGCTCGTGGTCATGCGGCTGCACAAGCCCGAGGTGGCGCTGCTCGACGTGTCCATACCTGGAACGAACGGGATTGAGCTCATCAAACACATGCTGGCCGAGCAACCATCGCTGATCATTCTCATGATCTCCATGCACGATGAATCCCTCTGGCGGGGCATGAAATTAAACGCGTCCGGACCGGGCCTGAGCTGCGATGAGCATTCGAAAATATCACCTCGATTTGCACTATGGAAATCATTGACCAAGCGATCCACATCGACCTGCCTCTGCAGACCGTCTATAACCAATGGACCCGGGTTGAGGATTTCCCGCTGTTCATGAATGGAGTCACTGAGGTGCATCAGCAGGACTGCAACCGGGTGGAATGGCAGGTGAAGCTGGGCGGCAAGAAGAAGACCTGGCTGGCGGAGATCATCGAGCAAGAGCCGGATGCCTGCATCGCATGGCGCAGCACGAACGGAGTGGAGACTTCTGGCAAGGTGGTTTTTACTTCGCTGGGCATGGACTGCACCCGCGTGCATCTGCACCTGAACTACACGCCTGAGGGAGTTTTTGAGAAGGCGGCCGCTGCTCTGGGACTGGTCAAGGCGCGGGTGGTGGGAGATCTGTTGCGCTTCAAGGACTTTATCGAGGGAGCGGTCGTTTTGCCAGATGGCTGGCGTGGCACCATCGGTGGCCACAGCTACAGCCGGGAGGAGATGGTGCATACGCCGAATAGCAGTCACCCAATGCTGAAGACGAAACACTGCAGCCCAAGCGCGCAGATGAGTTTCAATTCAGTGTGCGTGGAGTGATGCTTTCGCGCCAGCCATGATGGCGGAGGAATCAGCCGTCTTCACGCTTAGGTTCTCTAGTTCTGCCAGGCGCGGTGATTCCTCGGCGTAGAAGAAGGTGGCCGACTGGCCGGCTCCGGTACTGGTGGCAATGCTTTCATTCTCAAGAACTGAGATGATGAGGTCAGACAACCAAAGCAAATCGAAGGAGCCGGCCGCGCCAGCTGCGACCTCACTGTTCTGCGTGGACCCGGCATAAGCCGGCACTGATGCGGGAAGGGGATTGCACTGAGACATAGGGGTGATGGATGCATGACGCGCACGAGATACGGTCATGGGCAAGATTCACACGACAGGCGGACGGCGGCCTGAAATGAGCGATATCAGGAACAGCACGAGAAAAACCACGAAGCAAACTTGGGCGATCCATGCCGCAGTTCCGGCGACGCCGCCGAATCCAAGCGCCCCAGCAATGAGAGCGATGATGAGAAATGTGAGAGTATAAGATAACATAATATGCCTTTCTGTTACCTATGTTTCGCGTGTGGCGGCATGGGCGGCCGTATCTATTTGGCCCCGCTGACAAGTGTGTCGTGACTACGCGGTCATGCGGGCGTTTTCGATCAGCGTCAGCAGATGGCGCTGTGCGCGCAGCACGGGCTGCTCATTGCCAAAGGCCAGATCCAGGACCGGCATGGTTTTATGGATGCGCTCCTCCAAGGCCTCCTCGTCGTCATCCAGATGGGCTGCTGCGTCCGCCAGTTTGACCAACCGTGTCTGCCAGTCGCAGGCTTGCAGACGCTTGAGATGAACGCCTTCGTCCAAGTCGGGGGCACGGCTTAAACGCTCCACCCGGGATGCGATGAGGCGGCCAAACTGGCTTTCAATTTCGTCCAGCGAGACATCGGTTTTATCCAGCACATTGTGCAGCAGCGCGGTGGCCAGCACGGGAGCGTCCTGACAATGATAGACTGCCGTGAGCGTTACCGCCACGCGAGTGGCCTGGGCAAACGAAGGAGGGACTTCATTGGGCGGCACTTCGCCAGCATGGGCATGGGCTGCGAAGGCGGCGGCTTTTTGCCAGAGCGGCTGGGAGATGGCGGCTGCGATGTCCGCCTGCTGCTCATGCAGCTGGTCGTAGAAAAAGGAAGCCATGACATTCATGCCTCATAATCGTGCCTGCTCCGGAATCCGGATGTGAGCTGATTAACACCGCCTGTTTTTGTCTCTGAGCATTTTGTGAACGTGGCAGCAATCAGTCGAGGTTCAGCTTGCGTCCAAGACGTGTGAGAAGCCGGTGAATGCGGTCCGCTGTGTCGTCCCGCTGTTCGCGGGCTATGGACCAAGCGACGAGGGCGCCAACGAGGACACCTGCACCGAAAAATCCAAGTGCCGAGGTGCCTGGATGTTCACGCAGCAGACGTTCGCCGGAGTGCAAAACCTCAGTGGCATTTTCTTTGGTTCTACCCAAGGCCCGGTCTGCCGCTCCAGCAGTGTCACTCCCAATGGCACTTTCCCAGACACGAGCTGCCTTTTCGGAAGGATTCTCAGGGGCGTCCAGCGTGGGAATGGTTGGATTGTTCATGGTGTTGGCTAGTTGAGGGTTCAAAGACTAATCGCCTGCAACTTGCGCTGCGGTTGTACGGGTTCCCCTTCACGAGCTGTCTTGAACTAGCCTTTACTGGACTGACGGGAGGCCAGCCGAGATATCGCCTCCTGCAAGGCGGAGAACTCGACCGGCTTGGTGAGGTGCTCAGAAAATCCCGCCTGCTGGCTGCGCTCGACATCATCGTCCATGCCAAAGCCGCTCATCGCAATGGCAGGCGGACGCCAGCCGTGGATTGCGAAAAACTGCTCCAGAAGTTCGGTGCCACGCCCATCGGGAAGTCCGATGTCTGAAATGAGCACGTCAAATTCGTACGCACGAGCGACTTCGAGGCTCTCGGCAAGGGAGGCCGCAGTGCGGACGATGTAGCCGCGCCGCGTCAGCAGCCGTGTCAGCGTGCCCAGCGTGTCAGGATGATCTTCGACAACCAGCAAACGCAGACCTTCATGCGGGGAGAACTGATGCTTCGACTCTCCGTTGGGCTGATCTGAAGGCATTGCGGAGGGGAGACGGACGGTGAATTTGGAGCCGCAGTTGGGGCCGTCACTGTGCGCAGCGATGACGCCGCTGTGCATTTCCACCAAAGCCTTGCTGATGGCCAGCCCGAGACCGAGGCCCGCATGAGTGTGCAGCGCGCCCTGCTCAAAAGCGTCAAAGATGCGGTCCAGCTTGTCGGGCAGGATGCCAATGCCTTGGTCCGCGATCTGGACGCTGATGCGGCCTCCCGGTTCGGTGACATAGGTGCTCACTTCGATGATGCTGTCCTCCGGGCTGAAATTTGCGGCGTTGGTCAGCAGATTCCAGAAGACCTGCTGCAACCGGGCGAAATCTCCGCGTACATGCGGGTCGGGGGCTTCCAGCTTTTCCGCCACTCGAATCCGTCGTGCGGAAAGGTCCGGCTGGCAGGTTTTGATCGCCTGGTGCAGCGCCTCGTGAACATCGGCGGGATGCAGTTCAAGGCGCAGCTTGCCATTGCGGATGCGGGCGAGGCTTCCTCACCCGTGGCGACCGTTTTGATCTCGATGTCGTCGTGGCCGAGCAGCTCGACGATGCTCTGCCGCTCAATGTCGTTGTCTTCGACGACTAGCAGACGCTTCGTGCGTGGAGCGACGAAGGTTTTGATTGCTTTCCAAATCTTCCGTGGTCGCCTGTTTCACGAGGTAGGAGAATGCGCCGCGTGACAAGCCGTGGCTGCGCTCCTCCTCCAGAGTGATGATCTGCACCGGGATGTGGCGGGTTTCGGGGGAGAGCTTGAGATTGTTCAGCACCGTCCAGCCGAGCATGTCGGGGAGGAAGCTGTCGAGAGTGACTGCAACTCAGCCGTGAGCTGCTGGCTCTGCTGCAGGAGGGCTTCCGTGCGCATCGTCGCCTCAATGGTGTTGAGCACGACGCCGATGGACTGCGTGAGCTGTTCGAGGAAGTTGAGATGGCCGTCGGTGAAGGGGTGCATGGCCGCCAGTTCAATGACCGCCTTGGTCTGGGCTTCATACAGCACCGGCAGCACCACCACATTGGCGGGCCGTGTTCTGCCGAGGGAGGAATGGATGGGCGTGTAATCCTTCGGCACCTCGGTCAGGAGCACACGCTGCTTTTCCCGTGCGCACTGGCCGACGAGGCCGTTGCCGAGCTCAATCTGGTCGGGCAGATCCTTTTCATTCGCGTAGGTGGCCAGGCGTTGCAGCCGTGGATTTTCATCATCGCCGGAGGTGAGCTGATAGACCGTGCCCTGCTGCGAATCGACCAGCGGCGCGAGTTCGGAGAGCAGCATCTGACCGACGGTGTAAAGATCACGCTGGCCCTGGAGCATGCGGGTGAACTTCGCGAGGTTGGTCTTGAGCCAGTCCTGCTCCTTGTTGCGCTCCGTGGTGACGCGGAGGTTGTCGATCATCGTGTTGATGTTGTTCTTCAGCTCGGCCACTTCACCGCGCGTCTCCACCTGGATTGAGCGGGTCATGTCGCCCTTCGTCACGGGGGGGGCACTTCAGCGATGGCGTGCACCTGGGTGGTGAGGTTATGCCTTAGTCGATGGTGCCGAGGAGATGATTGTTGAAATTATTTCCATCTTGTTCAACGAATGACATTGCTCTGTCTGCACGCTTCATGAAGGGAGGTTTAATTCGCGGGGCCCGTTGCTGCCAAAAAGAGGTAGCTTCAAGC
>NZ_JBIPNG010000187.1:0-11771 GCF_044373815.1 Prosthecobacter sp.
AGCCGGACCGGAAGAGGATAGGCATGACATCGCGGCGGAAGCTGGGGGCTTCGGAGGCTATGACCTGGAGAGGGAATAGCAGGGCGAGGAGGAAGGGTTTCATTTTGGCAAAGGAATGAAGGAGCAAGGGAATGTTCCGGAGACTGAATTTATGGCTTTACTGGAGGAGAGTGGTCAGGGTGATGTCCTGGTGATTGAAGTTGATCCAGTGGAGGCACTTCAGAGGTAAAGTGGCGAGAAGGAGCTGGAGGTGGGGGCGCTGTTGCTCGATGTAGGTTGTGTATGAACTGACATGGAAGGCAGTGTGTCCGGCGAGCATTGGCAGTGTATGGGTGCCGAGTTCGATGTCGTTGCTGGTGACAGTGAGCCGGGTTTCGGGAGCGGTGAGAAGGCATGACAGGGCCTCCCGATAGAGACTGGCTTCGAGGAAGCCGCCGAGATCATCAACAAGGCAGGTGAGATGGTCTCTGAGAAGACGGCATTTTGCCGAAAGTGGCTGCCAGCCGTTTGTCGTGATCTTACACGCGTGACGCTGGACTGTTGTGACCGGAGCCATGCGCAGTTTTCCATTTACTTTGTGATCGCTGAAATTGAGCAGTTTGATGCAGCGGATGCCGAGGCACATGGCGTAGTTGAACACTTGGGCGTCATGAGCGGGGATAAGGTGTTCAACCGTCTTCAGTTCATAGACGGCATCGCTCGCCACCAAGTCGAGGCGATATTCCTTGGTGAACGAACCATGAGTTACTCGAAGCGGCACTTGTGTCATGACGCTCTTCATTCCAGCGGCACGCAATCGGCTGGCCAACTCATTTTCATACACATGTTCATCGCACAGCCGTCCAAGATTGTTCTGCGTGGCGTAGGCGCATTTCATGATGAACTCGTCGCGCGTCAGATTGGCGATGGGTATGGCGCAGGTGATCGGCATGGATTGCAATAAGATATCCGTCCTTCAAAAATCAGTCATTCCATTGCTCCTTTATTCCTTTGCCTAAAAGAAGGCGTTTATTTCAGGGCTGATTTTTGCAGGGCGGGGTCGACGCGGAGGATGGCTTTGCCGGTGCGCTGGCGGATTTGCTGGTTGCGTTCGGTGACGGTGATTTCGCAGCTGAGTTCTTTGTACTGGCCGAGGAGGGCTTCGGTGGTAGCGGAGATTTCGAAGGTGAGTTGTTTGTCGCCGGCTTTGAGTTTGGGGGTGTTGATGACGGTGACGCCTTTGGGGAGGCCGAGGAGGGTGGCGGTGGCTTCGCCTTCGAAGGGTTTTTTGTGTTCGATGTCCCAGATGACCTGGGCTTTTTCGCCGCGACGGACGGCGGTGGGATTGCTCTTCAGGGCGATGTAGGGCTGGGCGATGGTGATGTCGATGAATGCGCTGGAGGCGCGGATGCGACCTGCGCCGAGGTAATAGGAGCCACCTGCGGTGGAGGCGGTCATGGCGAGGCGATACGTGCCCGGCACGGCTGAAGTGCTGGCGCTGAGGCGCAGGGTGCCTTCGTTTTTCCCTGCTGGGATGGTGAGTGTGGGCTCGCCTTCGACACCGGGAGGCACCCAGTCGAACTGATGCTCGATGGCTTCATCAAAGCCAGGCTTGCGTGTGATTTTGACCGGCAGCGTGAGTTCACCGTTTTGGGAAAGCGGGATGGAAGGCTGCTCGACATCGATTTGATACGGTGCCGGCTCAGTGATGGCAAAGGCGTAGTCATTGACGACGAAGGAATGCCAGGCGTGACCACCGCTGTGGCCGAGGAAGGGAAACGACTGCTGCGAGCGGCTGAGCAGCGGTGTGCCATCGGTGGTTTTGCAGGTGATGGAGATGAGGGCGGTTTGTGGCTTTGTGCCAGCGTCCGCAATGAACTGAACCGGGACCTGACGCTGACCGGCAAGCACACGCGGAGCGATCATGCGCACGCCTTTGGGCAGACCCTGCACGACGAGGTCAAGTTCGCCTTTGTAGCGAGTGCCGGGGGCATCGACGAGGTTCACATTGACCGTCCAGCGACCGCCTTGCGGCACGGCGATGCTGGTGAGGCGTGGACATTCGACCATGTCGATGACACGTGCCTGGATGAAGGTGTTGATCTCATCGCGGATGGGTTCGACCTCGATGCGGTAAACGGAAGTTGGATCGCCGAGGCCGCGCATGTCGGTGATGTTGATGAGGTAATCACCATCGGTTTTTGGTTCCCAAATGACCGCAGGGTCCATGAGCTCCTTGCGCTGAATTTGCCGCGACATGGCCCAGAGATCGCGATCCGGAAGCGCGGAATCATCCGCAGTGATGTCGTCGGTTTCGGCGTCGGCTTTGCGAATCGTGAGGCGCGGATCGAGCGGTGTGCCGAATGACCGTGCAAACACGCGCACGCGCCAGCGATCACCTGCTTTGGCTTTGACGCGGAAGCTGTCGGCATCATTTGCGGCTTCGATTTTACCATTCAAAGCAGCAGGGAGAGCGCTGACGGTGGTCTCATCGGCCTCTTTGGCTTCGAGCACATTGGGGAACTCACTCACACGCATCATCAGCGGCGAGGGCATGGTGTCATTGAAGGCGAAGTCGCCCGTTTGTGCGGGGAGCGTGACATGGATGGCTTCATCGCCTTTTGGATCGCCGAGAAGGGTGGCGGCAAGTTTTTCGCCTTTCATGCCACCGGCGGGATACACGGCGAGGGGACGGTGATTTGAACCGATGTGCGCGAGGTAGTAGCAGTTGCCGCCCGAATTGAAGACGCGCTGTTTGACCTCGACGCGGTATTCGCCGTCGGCAGGGAGAATGGTGCTGAGCACGGGGTCTTGCAGATGCAGGGCGCTGTCGTCATTGCGGACGAGTTCTTTGCCGGTCGGATCAAGGATGCGCGCGGTGAGATCGAACTCAGAACCAGCGTAAAATTTTTCGGTGAGCCAGACAGAATCGACTTCCACGGAAAGGTGATCGCCTTTGCGACCGGTGACGCGATAGACATCGACGTCGCCGACTTGATTTGTGTCCATGCGGCCAAGCACTGCGCTGTTCATCGGCACGGGCTGGTCTTCCTGCGCTTCTTTGACGATGGGAAAGCGAGTCACCGCGAAGGTGGTGAGCGTGGTGAGCTCGGTGGCGGTGCGCAGCTTGAAAGGGTGCAGTCCGAGCGGGCAATCGGCGTCGATCTGAATTTTTGCCTGCACGCTGTCCTCAATGAAACCGCCGTGGATGGCGCTACGGGGCTGCGGCAACGAGGGCAGACTTTTGAGTTCGATGCAGCGGATGCCGGGACGATAGAAGAGGATCTCCCGTGCCTCTTTGATGAAGGCACCTTCAATGGTGACTTCGACCGTGGTGCCGCGCTGGCCTGCGCGGGGCGTGACATACTCGATGTGATGTACCATGGGGCCTGCGAGCGCCGAGGTGAGCAGACATGCTGAACCCATGAGGGCGGTGAAAAGTCGCATGGCGATTAGGAGATGATGCCTTTGACGACTTTGCCGTCTTTGACGATTTCGATGGGGCGCGTGCCGCCGAAGGCCATGAGCTCTTCGTTGGAGTCGATGCCGAGCTGGTTGTAAACGGTGGCGAGGAAGTCTTCGAGCTTCACTTCATCGCGTGCGGGTTCGGCGGAGGTGGCGTCTGAAGCGCCGTAGATCTGGCCACGGCTGATGCCGCCGCCGGCGAGGAGCATGGAGTAGACGCGGGCCCAGTGGTCGCGGCCATTGCTCATGTTTACCTTTGGCGTGCGGCCGAACTCGGTGGTGACCATGACGAGGGTGCTGTCGAGCATGCCCCGCTGATCGAGATCGGTGATAAGGCCGGAGATGGCGTGATCGAGGGCGGGCATGAATTCGGTGCAGGTGCCTTTGATGTCCACATGGGAGTCCCAGGAGCCGTAGTTCACACTGACGAAGCGCACGCCTGACTCCACGAGGCGGCGGGCGAGAAGGAGGCGCTCGCCGACGGCGGCGGGGGCGCGTTGTTTTAATTCGTAGTTGCGGCCGTAGAGATCGCGCGTGGCGTCATTTTCATCGGCGAGGGAGAAGGCTTTGCGGGCGGCGTCCGAGGTGAGGAGGGAGTAGGCGCTTTTGTAGAAGTCATCCATCGTGTTCACCTTGTCGATGTCGGCGTCCAGTTTGCGGAGCTGGCCTTCGACGATGTCGCGCGCGGCTTTGCGGCGCTCAAACTGCTGCATGGAGACGCCGTCGGGGATGCTGAAGTCGCGGACTTTGAACTCGCCTTTGGCACCGGGGTCGGCGTTGAGCTGGAAGGGGCCGTACTTGCTGCTGAGGAAACCGGTGCCGCCTTCGAAGCCGCGCATGGAGGGGATGGCGACATAAGGCGGCATGCCTTGGCGCACGCCCATGAGATGGGAGACGACGCTGCCCATCTGCGGGTAGTCGATGACGGTAGTGGGGGTGTAGCCGGTGTAGAGGTGGTAGGTGGCCTGCTGGTGATCGGGGATCTTGCCGGTGACGGAGCGGACGATGGTGAGCTTGTCGGCGACCTTGGAGAGGCGGGTGAAGTTCTCGCTGAAGACCTCGCCGGTGTTGGTTTTGGCCACGCCAAAGGCACCGCGATATTCGGTGGGGGCTTCGGGTTTGGGGTCCCAGGATTCCTGCTGGGCCATGCCGCCGGGGAGGTGGAGATGGATGATACTCTTGGCTTTGCCTTCTTTGAAGAAGCCGGGCTCCACGGTGGCGCGGGCTTCGTGTTTGAGGAGGTCGGCCATGCTGAGGCCGAGGGCGCTGCAGAAGCCGATGCGCATGGCTTCGCGGCGCTGGAGATTCATCTGGCGGAAGCCGGAGCAGCCGGAGGGAGCGGGGATTTTCATGGGCTGGGAAGGGATTGCGGGGAAAGGTGCGGTAAGGATTTACTGATTGAGGTGGGGTTTCCTTGCGGTACCCCGAGAACTCGGGGGGCTGGGGAGGGAATGAGATAGAGCCTTTGGGAGCTTTGATTTTTAGCAATGGAATGAGCAGGCATGGGAATGCGGACGGAACTGATTCCGGCTGGAGGGTCTCAACAAGCCGCCTGAACTTATAGACACGCTCCGAGAATCACCGCGACATTGCTCTCAGGTTTCGCGGGGAGTGGTGGCACCTTGCTGGCATGCCTCCGGCATGCGCCCTGCAGAAAAAAGGAGCGGGCTGTCTTCCAGGGGGCTGCGCCCCCTGGCTACCTGCTGTGATCCTTTCAGGATCATGGCGGGGGCAAACTCCAGTGAACCTTGCAGGATCGTGCACTGTGGGGTTCGAGCACCTCGATAGAGTGCTCTGTATAGTCTGGTCTGCAATCATGGGCACTTTACAGAAGCAGTGAGTGCGTTTCATAATGGGGCATGAATTTGAATCTTGAAGGGCAGTCGGTTGCTGTGTTTGGAGCTGCGCGTGGTATTGGCCGGGCGATTGCGGAGGGGTTTGTGGCGGAGGGGTGCGCGGTGCGGGGATTTGACCGGGAGAAGGCGGCGGATTTTGTCACTGCGGGGGATGTGGCGAGCTATGAGTCGGTGAAGAGTTTTGCGGGGGAGTTTGAGAGGGTGGACCATGTGGTGTTTTGCGTGGGCATTGGGTCGGGGAAGTTTGGGTTTCCGTTTTGGAATCTGGAGCCTTCTGACTGGGCGCGAGTACTGGAGGTGAACCTGATTGGCGCGGTGAATGTGGCGCATGCGTTTGCGCCGAAGCTGATCGAGAGCGGGGGGGGATCGATGCTGTTTTTGGTTTCGGTGGCGGGGCAGATGGGGTCGCAGACGGATCCGCCTTACAGTGCTTCGAAGGCGGCGCTGATTAACTTTACGCAATGTGCGGCGAAGGATCTGGGGCCGCATAATGTGCGGGTGAATGCGCTGGCGCCGGGGATGGTGAAGACGGAGCTGAATCAGAGCATCTGGGCTGCGGGGCAGAAGAAGGTGCCGGAGGACAAGCGGCAGAGCTTTGATGACTGGGCGGCAGAGAAGATCAAGAAGGTGTCCCACCTGGGCCGCTGGCAGATGCCGGACGAGTATGCGGCGATGGCGACGTTTCTGGCGTCAGATCATGCGAAAAATATCACGGGGCAGACGATCAATATTGATGGGGGGACGGTGATGCATTCGTGAGGGGGGCGAAGGCAAGATGGCAGGGACGTTCGATTTAGCCGCAGAGGGGCGGAGAGGCAGAGGGGGCAGAGTTTTTAACCACGGAATACACCGAATACACGGAAACCAGAATTCAGGAGCCCTGCTACGGGTATCTGTAGCGAGGTGCGGCGAGGTACAGGTGTCGGTCTCTCTGGCGCAGAGCGAAAGCGGGTGAGCCAGCGGTGGCGCTGATCGACGGGCAAGAGTGCCCATCGTACTTCCAGATGAACAGTCACCTCGGAAGTTCGCTTTACTCGTAGAGGCGGAAGAGGCCGCTGTGGTCGAGGTCGCCGAGGTGTTTTTCGTGGACGAATTTTTCCCACTGGGCGAGGGAGTTTTTGAGGGTGGGGGAGTCGAGGCCGACGGAGTCGGCGAGCTGGGACATGAGGCGGACGTCTTTGAGCTGGAGGGTGGCGCGGCCGCCGGGGGCGAAGTCGCGGCGGACCATGCGGTCGCCGTGGAGATCGAGGATGCGGCTTTCGGCGAAGCCGCCGAGGAGGGCTTTTCGGACGAGGGCGGGATCGACGCCGGAGAGTTCGGCGAGGCGGAGGGCCTGGGCGACGGCGTCGATGGTTTGGGCGACGATGAGCTGATTGGCGAGCTTGGTGACCTGACCGCTGCCGACGGGGCCGAGGTGGGTGATGTTTTTGCCGACGGCCTGGAAGATGGGGAGGGCGCGCTGGAAATTGGCGTCGCTGCCGCCGGCCATGATGGTGAGAGTGGCGGCTTCTGCGCCGACCTGACCGCCGGAGACGGGGGCATCGACCCAGTTCACGCGTTCGGCCCATTGTTTGGTTTCGGGGACGCCGGTGGTGCCGAAGTCGATGATGAGGGCGTCTGGGTGCAGGCCTTCGATGAGGCCGCCGGGGCCGAAGACGACGGCTTCGACGACGTCAGTCATAGTGAGATTGATGCAGATGACGCCGGGGCCGATCTCGCGGGCGAGTTCGGGGAGGGTGGCGGCGCGGCGCATGCCGAGGGCGACGGCGGCCTCTGCGGGGGCGGAGCTGCGATTCCAGACGACGACGTCGGCTCCGGCTTCATGGAGGTGGCGTGCATTGGCGCGGCCCATGTTGCCGAGTCCGACGAATCCGATCTTGTGTCCTGTGAGAGGCTTGCTCATGTCCGACGAACTCACATCAGGCCGTGCCTGATGGCAAACCCTTCCCTACTCAACCATGAAAATCATCATCACCGGCGGCGGCGGCTTCCTTGGCTCCCAACTTGCGCAGAAACTTTTGGAACGCGGCACGTGGTGCGGCGGGGCGATCACGGAGATGGTGCTGCTGGATGCGTTTTTCCGTGGAGAGCCGACGGATGCGCGGGTGAAGCATGTGAAGGGTGACATTGGTGACCGGGCGACAGTGCTGGCGGCGACGGGGGCGAAGTTTGACGTGATTTTTCACCTGGCCTCGATGGTGAGCGGGGAGTGCGAGGAGCGGTTTGATGATGCGATGCGGGTGAATCTGGAGGGTGGGCGCAATGTGTTTGAGGCGGCGCGTGCGGCGGAGGGACGGCCGCGGGTGGTGTTTGCGAGCAGTGTGGCGGTTTATGGCGGAATAGACATGTCGCAGCTGATGTCTGACGTGACGAAGCAACTGCCGCAGACGACCTACGGCATGACGAAGGCGATGTGCGAGATGATGGTGAACGATCACACGCGCAAAGGTCACTTTGACGGGCGCAGTGTGCGGCTGCCGACGGTGATCGTGCGGCCGGGGAAGCCGAATGCGGCGGCATCGAGCTGGGCGAGCGGGATGTTTCGTGAGCCGCTGAATGGCGAGGCGTGCATGCTGCCGATCCGGCGTGATCAGCCGCATCCGATGACGGGTTACCGGACGGTGATTGAGTCGTTCATCTATTTGAGTGAAGTGGCGGAGGAGAAGCTGGGGAAAGATCGGGCGTATGTGCTGCCAGCGCACCGTGTGACGCCGAATATTGCGGAGAAGGTGATCCAGGAAGTTGCGGAGGAACGCGGGATCACGCTGGGGCCGATCGTGGATGCGTTTGATGCGCGGATTCAGGGGATCGTGGACAACTGGCCGCAGCAGGTGGATGGCGCGAGGGCGGAGGCGATTGGTCTGCCGAGGCCGCCTGAGCTGAAGGTGATCGTGGAACAATATGTGGCAGACTTTGGAATGAAGTAGGCTTTGCCGTGACTGTGGAATGCAGTAGCCTCACCGCATGAGTGAGATACGACCTTTTGCGAATGCGCCGCAGATAAGCTTCAACCCGCGCCTGATACTCACGGGAGTGATCGGACTGTTTTTGGCGGTCGGTATTTTCTCGGGGGTGTATCAGGTGCCGGCGGAGTCGGTGGCGGTGGTGCAGCGCTTTGGAGGGTACTTGAAGACGGAGACCCCCGGGCTGCACTTCAAGCTGCCGTGGGGCATCGACCAGATCACGCTGGTGGAGATTTTGCGGCAGCAGAAGCTGGAGTTTGGCTTTGGGACGCAGGGGGCGACCAATCCGTATCAGTATTCGGACACTCGAGATCAAGAGGAGGAAAAGACGATGGTGACCGGCGACTTGAACACGGCGCTGGTGGAGTGGGTGGTGCAGTACCACATCAGCGATCCGGTGGCGTATGTGTTTAACTTCCGCGAGCCGGTGCCTACGCTGCGTGATCTTTCCCAAGCGGTGATGCGCGAGGTGGTGGGTGACCGAACGGTGGATGAAGTGCTGACGATTGGCCGTCAGGAAATGGAAACCCGATGTGCTGAACGCCTGCGCGAACTGGTGGCGACGCTGAACATGGGCGTACGGATTGATCAGATCCAGCTCGGCAACATCAATCCGCCGGCGGATGTGCAGGCGAGTTTCAGCGATGTGAACCGTGCGAAGCAGGAGAAGGAGTCTGCCATCAATGCGGCCAGCGGGAATTATTATCAGATCATCCCGAAAGCACGTGGCGAAGCGGAGCAGAAGATCAAAGGTGCCGAGGGCTATGCCGCCAAACGCATCAATGAGGCGGAGGGTGATGCAGCTCGTTTCACTTCTGTGCTGGCGGAGTATCTGAAAGCGCCGGAGGTGACGAAGAAGCGCCTGTATTTGGAGACGATGGGCGAGGTGCTGTCGCAAGTGCCGGGCAAGATCATTCTGGATGACAAGGCCTCCTCGTTTCTACCACTCATGAATCTCCGCCAGGCGGAACCGCAAACCAACCCTGCCCCTGCCACACGATGAAAGCCTCCCTTGTTTTGATAGTTGTCCTCGCGCTGGGGATCGTGGCGAGCTCCGGTTTGTACACGGTGCACGAGACGGAGCAGGTGGTGATCACGCAGTTTGGCAAGCCGGTGGGCGAGTCGATCCTCAAGGCCGGACTGCACTGGAAGACGCCATTTGTCCAGACGGTGAACCGACTGGACAAGCGGGTGCTGGAATGGGACGGGCCATCGGCCAACATGACGACAAAGGACAAGGTCATCGTGGTGGTGGATGTGTTTGGGCGCTGGGAGATCAGCGACCCGCTGATTTTTTTCCGCCAGCTCACGGACGAGCGGCGTGCGCTGTCGCGGCTGGATGACATTCTGGCGAGCGAGACGCGCATTGTGATCGCGAAGCATGACTTCATCGAGGCGGTGCGCACGACGAAGGACCGCAAGGCGATCCGTGATGTGGCCAACACGACCACGACGGGCAGCGCGCCTTCGAGTGCGGATTCACGCCTGGGTGTGCTGCCGCCGATCATTTACGGACGTGTGGAACTTGAGGCGGAGGTGCTGAAGAATGCGGTTCCGAAGATCGAGGGGTATGGCATCCGGCTGCTGGATGTGCGCTTCAAACGCATCGACTACGATCCATCGGTGAGCCAGTCGATCCACCAGCGGATGATTTCTGAGCGTGAGCAGATCGCGAAGCTGCACCGTGCTGAAGGCGAAGGCGAGGCGGCGAAGATCAACGGGGAGCGTGAGCGTGATCTGGCGACGATCGAGTCCGAAGCGTACCGCAAGGTGCAGGAGATGGAAGGCACTGCGGATGCGAAGGCGACGGAGATTTATGCGAAGGCGTACAACCAGACACCGGAAGCTGCGCAGTTGTTTGAGTTCCTGAAGACGATGGAGACTTACAAGCAGCTGATCACGGCGGATACGACGATGATCTTCACGACGGAGAGCGAGCTGTTTCGCTTTTTGAAGTCGAGCAATCCGCAGGCGGTCAAACCGGCGGCGGGAGCGAGCGGGGAGTTTACGCCGCTGCACAAGCTGCCGACGCTGATGGAAGTGGGGCGGTGACCTGAGCCGGAACGGGCTGAAGCCCGAACTACGAACTCGGACCGGCTTCCTCCTTCGCTAAAGCTACAGAGGACAGGGAAGCCGGGACTGTATCTATTCCTTCGGGAAGTGGACGAGATGTGGGAACAGTGGGCAGCCTTAGCCAGCATGGAGTGTACCCTCACCCTGACCCTCTCCCCAAAGACGTCCTAGACATTGTCATGTCATCGATGGGGAGAGGGGAACCGCTTTGTGATCGCACCATTTCATGGGCCTAAAAGGGCCAAGAAGTCATTTAAAATGCTCCAACCAAGCTGATCAGGAAACTTTGCGACGGCGACGCACGGCGAAGCTGCAGAGGCCGAGCATGAGGAGGAGGGTGCGGGAGGGTTCGGGGACGACGACGAGGACGCCGTAGGTGGTGAAGGCGCTGGTGTCCCAGGAGAGGCCGGAGCCGAGAGCCACGTCTGAGAGGTCCAAATCTGCCAAGGTGAAGGTGCCGGAGCCAGCGAGTGAATCCGCGGTGCCCACGGCGGTCCAGTCGAGAAGTTTGAAGATGCTGCCAGCGCTGAGCGTGGCGCTGTTGTTTAGGAGCTTGACGGTGCCGCCTGCGGTGGTGCCGAGAGTGAAGGTGCCGTTGGTTAATTGGATGCTGTCGTAGTCTCCTGACTGATCCCAGATGGTGGTGTAGGCTGTGCCGGAGGCACCGCCGTGGGTGTTCAAGTAGGAGAGGGCGCTGCCCGAGAGGTCGAAGGCTGAATCGACTTGAGAACTGGAGGTCAGGCTGAGCTGAATCTGGCTGCCATTGTTGACGTTCACCGCCGTGCCAGCCGCGGTGAAGGTGAGGGTTTGATTGCTGGTGTTCGTGTCACCCACGCCGGGGGCAAGGATGGCACCGCTGGTGATGACGGTGGCGCCGGCGATGCTGCCGGAGCCGGAAAGTATGGCGGCGGGGCTGACGGTGACGACGCCCGAGCCGGTGAGAGCGCCGGTTGAGCCATCGCCCACCTGCAAGGTGCCTGCGGCGACAGTGGTGGTGCCGGAGTAGGTGCTGGTCTGGGTGAGCACGAGGGTGTTGGCGCCCAGTTTTTTGAGGCCCACGGTGTTTGCGCCGCTGTTGGTGTCGGCGATGCTGCCGCCATAGGTGAAGCTGCCGCCGGAGGCGTTGGTGGTGTCGAGGCCGAGGAATGAACCGCTTTGGAAGCCGCCGGTGGAGGTGCCGAGGGACTTGATGATGTCCACGTCTGAAGCGGTGAACTCGCCGGTGCCGCCGACGTTGAACGCGGCGGTGGCAGCGCTGCTGACTGCGATGTTGGCGTCCGTCCAGCTTGAGGAGGTGTTGTTGTAAAGAGCTGTCTCACGGAGGAACTGCAGCGTGCCGTCGGTGACCGTGGTGGTGCCGGTGTAGGAGTTCACGCCATCCATGTAAAGCGTGCCGGTGGTGGTCTTGGTGAAGGCGCCGCCGCCATTGAATTCA
>NZ_JBIPNG010000603.1:0-3418 GCF_044373815.1 Prosthecobacter sp.
CCGCGCTTTTGAGGGCGCGGCGTTTGTGGGGAATTGGAACCAGTTGCGGCGCAACTGGGCAACTTTTAAAGAGTCTGATGGATGCGGCCGAGGGCCATGAGGATGTAGGTGGTGGTGAGGACGGGGTCGGATTCCATCCAGCGGCCTTCGGTGTTGGACCAGGAGCCGTCGCCTTTCTGGAGGCCGAGGAGTTTTTCGGAGATGTCTTTGCGCCAGTCGATGAGCTTGCCGTCCTTGGTTTTGATGAAGTCGATTTTGGCGATGCTGAGGGCCTTGCTCATGGTCTGGTAGTAGTAGTAGAGACCGGCGGCGCCGAGGCCGGGGTTTTCATCCGGACTGTAGTGGTTTTGCAGCCACTCGATGACGGCTTTGACGCGGGGGTCGTCTTTGTCGACACCGGCATAGACGAAGCTGAGGAGGCCGGCGTAGCTGATGCTGCCGTAGCTGCGGAGGGCGATGCTGCCATCGGGATTGGTGACTTTGGCACCGCGGGTTTCGCTGGGGTTGTAGATGAAGCCTCCGGCGTCGTCGGGGTCTTTGCTGACCCAGGCGGATTTGTTGCTCTCTGGGCGGTTCTGGCAGCGCTGGATGAAGTCGATGGCGGCGGCGACGTTCAACTGCGGCTCGTTCTTGGCGGCGTCGCCTTTGTCTGCGAGGAGGGACTGGGAGTAGTAGAGGGCTTCGAGGGCGAAGGTCAGGTTTGACATGTCGGCGTGCATGCCTTTTTCGTCGCCGTAGCCGATGCCGCCATCGAGCGGGTTGTCCTGCTTGCCTTTTTCATCGAGATCGACCTGGCAGTGGACGAGGTAGCGGCGGGCTTTGAGCATGACTTCCTCGTTCTCGGGCTTGTTGTTGAGGAGGAGTGCGGTGAGGGCGAGGGCGGTGTTGTAGTTGCCACGGCCTTTGATGAAGATGCCGCCATCGGGGCGTGCGTGGCTGACGAGGAACTTGGTGGCTTTTTCGACTTCAGCGGGGACGGGATCGCCGGGCTTGCGATTGGGATCGAGCATGAAGCTGATGATGCCGAGGCCGGTCATGGCGACGGGTTCGGCCTCACCCCACTGGCCGGTGGTGGGGTTTTGCTTGCTGCGGAGGAAATTGAGGCCGCGCTCGACGCCGAGGCGGAGCTCCTGCTTGAGGGATTCGTTGCGCGAGGCCTGGGTGGCGGCCTGGGGGAAGGCGGCGGTGGTGCCGAGCGCCAAGGTGAGGAGGAGGGCGGGGATTTTCATGGTACAGAGCACTGGATGTGGAAAGAGGGCGGCGTCAACGGGCAAGGGGGGCCTCTTTGAGGGCGGACGATTCTTGTCCATGCCGAGGCGGCGGCGGGCGCTTTTTGACCGTTATAGGTATTCACAAAACGCATTTCCGGTATGGCGAGCCTAGGGAGGTTCGGTTTACCGCAGAGGGGCAAAGGGGCAGAGGTGGCAGAGATTGAATTCATGCTCTGCGCTGCGACAGATTCGATGGTCCTTTCGATGACCAAGCGACTTGGCGGAGAATGTCTCCCGGTGCACTTTTTGGAAATCAGTTTCGGAAAACGCGGTGCTATTTGGCGGGGGTGATGATGAGAGTGACCTTGGTCTCTTCGGCGGGGATGTTGGCGGGCATGCTGATCCAGAGGTCGTCGCGATGGTTGCCTTTGGCGGCGGAATTGATGATGGCGGCGCGATCCACGTAGGTGGAGATGATGGAGCCTGTCTGCTCGGCGGCGAAGCCGGTTTCATCGATGATGGAGCCGTTGAAGATCCAGGTGTCGAGGTCGTCGGGGGTTTTGCGTTTATCGATGTCTTGGATGAAATCGGAGAGGGGGACTTTTTTGGTTTTGTCGCCGTCTTTCCATTCGACGTGGATGGCGAGGCGGTTGGCTCCAGGGGTTTTGGGCTCGGTGTCTTTGGCGTTGTAGGGGCGCTCGGCTTTGGGATCGAGCTTGGCGAGGATGCCGAGGGTGGCGGGCTGATAATTGGCGAGGAGAAGGGCGAGCTGGATTTGGATGGGCTTTACCTTGGTCTCGAGGATGGTCTCGTGGACCTTCTCGCCGTTTTCATGGCAGAGGGCGTACTCGATGGGGAGCTTTTGATGGAGGATGGAGCAGGGGATGCGCAACTCGCGGGTGGCGGCGGTGATCTGGATGCCGTTGAGATCGTAGACGCCGGGGGAGACCTGCTTGACGAGTTTTTGTGCGGCCTCGAGCTGTGTTTTGGCGTCGGGCTTGGGTTCGGCGGTGTCTTGCGCGGACAGGTCGACGCAGGCGAGGAGGAAGAGGAGGGCGGTGAGCGAGCGCAACATGGCGGATGGGGTGTGATGTTGGTTCACAGATTGGGCAGCTTGTAGGTGCCGGTGCGGAGCATCTGCTCCACATTTTTGGGCTGGATCACTACGGGCTGAATTTCATACGAGGGCAGTGGTTTGAAGGCTTTGTCCTTGCGCATCTTGGTGATGATTTGCAGGGCGAGATCGACGAGGGCGGGCTGAACGACGGAGGCGTCGAGGTCACCGAGGCGGACGAGTTCGAGGCCGCGCTTCTGGCCGGAGAGGCCATCGGTGCCGACAATGAAGAGGTTTTCACGCTGGCCGGCTGTGTCTGCGGCTTTGGCCGCACCGATGGCCATGGCATCGCTCTGGGCGTAGATGGCGTCGAAATTTTTCTGGAGGTTGAAGGCTTCAGTGGTGCACTTGGTTGCAGTTTCGGTGCTCCAATCGGCCGGGGCGTCATGGACGAGGATGACGCCTGACTGGGTGCGGAGACCTTCACTGAAGCCTTCGGCGATCTCGTTGGTGGAGTAGCTGTCTGCAGCGCCGCGGAGCTGGACGACGCGGCCGGTGACCTCGGTGAGCTTTTCTTCGGCGGCTTTGCGTTTCAGGGCCTCGATCACGGTGTCTGCGGCCATGCGCCCGACTTTGCGTTGATCGCTGAAGACAACGCTGGCGCAGCCTTCATTGAGCATGCGTTTGTCGAGACCGATGACGATGATGCCGTGGGTCTGTGCTTCGACGATGAGGGCGGCAACGGCAGGAGGATCGATGGGGCTGACGATGATGGCGGCAGGCTTGGCGGCGATGGCCTGGCGGAACTGTTCGCTCTGCTTGGTGCTGCTGCCGGCGGCGTCGCTGGTGGTGAGCTGGTAGCCCGCCCGCCTGCCGACGAGCATGGCGAGGCCATTGCGCTGGAATTCCTGCATGGCGACACGTGTGTCAGGAAGAAGCAGGATGATTTCGGCGCGCTCATCCTTGGCGGCGAGACCGGTGGAAGCAAGAAGGCCGGGGGAGGACGGGGTGCTGGCAGGAGCAGCGGGGGGGCTTGCTGGTTTAGCCTGATTTGACTGCTTTTGTTTTTCCAGATCGTTGATCGCTTTTTCCACCACGGGGCTATCCGACTGATCGCAGGCGGCCAATAAAAAGATGCCCAAAAGGAGGGCGG
>NZ_JBIPNG010000604.1:0-3410 GCF_044373815.1 Prosthecobacter sp.
TCCTTTCATCACTCTGCTTTCCCTCCTCGTCTTTTTGATTTCGTCCTTGGCCGCGAAGCAGCCGAACGTCGTCATCATCCTCGCGGATGATCTAGGTTATGGCGATCTCGGCTGCTATGGGCATCCGCAGATCAAAACGCCGAATCTTGACCGCATGGCGGCTGAGGGTGCCAGGCTCACGCAGTTCAACTGCCCGGCACCGTTTTGCGCACCCACGCGCGCTGCGCTGATGACGGGACGTTATCCGTTTCGTTGCGGCATGACGGCCAATCCCGCGCCAGATGGCGGACCGGTGGCAGATGCGCTGCATCTGCCTGAGAAGGAGGTCACGCTGGCGCAGGTTTTGAATTCCTCCGGTTATGCCACAGGCATGGTGGGCAAATGGCATCTCGGCCACAAAGCGGGATTCCTGCCCACAGAGCGCGGGTTCGATGAGTACTATGGCATCCCGTACTCGAACGACATGCGGCCGGTGCAGGTGCTGGAAAACACGCAGGTCATCGAATACCCCGTGGTGCAGGCCACGCTGACGCGGCGCTACACGGAGCGCGCACTGGGTTTCATCGAGCGCAGCAAGGACCGGTCCTTTTTCCTCTACCTCGCGGAGGCGATGCCGCACAAGCCGCTCGCGGCCTCCGAAGCGTTCTACAAAAAGAGCGGGGCAGGACTTTATGGTGATGCCGTGGCCGAGCTCGACTGGAGTGTCGGCCAGGTGCTGGCGAAACTGAAAGAGCTGGGGCTGGATGAAAACACGCTCGTGCTTTTCAGCAGTGACAACGGTGCTTGGTTCGGCGGCAGCACCGGAGGACTGCGCGGCATGAAGGGCTCGCAGTGGGAAGGAGGCTACCGCGTGCCGATGATCGCGCGCTGGCCCGGCAAGATCCCCGCCGGACAGGTGAGCGATCAAATGGCGATCACGATGGACCTCTTTGCCACGGTGCTGGAGGTGACGGGAGCCAAGATGCCGGACGAGCGCGTGCTCGATGGTCGCAACATCATCCCGGTGCTCACCAGCGCTGCCAAATCACCGCACGAGCACCTCTTTGGACACTTCAACTCCAAGCTGGCCAACATCCGCGATGCACGTTGGAAACTGCACGTGCTTCCAGCGAACCAGTTGAAGCTGAAACCCGGCGCGGATGGCAAATGGCTTGATCCACGCGCGCCCGATGGCGTAACGATCCTCGCGCCTTTCGAGCAGTATAACATCGACGCCTTTCCCGGCCTCAACACCGGCGATGCCGCGGCGAAGATGCAGCTCTTTGATCTGCAAAACGACCCTGGTGAGCAGCATGACGTGGCTTCGCAGCATCCTGAGGAAGTGAAGCGACTCATGGCGGCGTATGAGACGATGAACAAGGACGTTCCTGTCATCGAAGAGGTGAAACGCACGCCTTATAAAAAGTAGCAGGCGAAGCATCTGACCGCATTGCGTTGAAAGAGCGTCGCTTGATCCGCGTCCTCACACTCCCGACCATGAAACTCGCCCTGACCCTTCTCTTTGTCCTGACCCTGCATGCCTTCGCGGATCTCGCGGGCGGCAAGCCGAACATCATTCTCATCATGACGGATGACCAGGGCTACGCTCAACTCGCATGTCATGGCCATCCTTGGTTGAAGACGCCGAATCTGGACGCACTGCATGCCCAGAGCCTGCGGTTCACCCGCTTCCTCGTCAGTCCCACATGCTCGCCCACGCGCAGCGCCATCATGACGGGCCGGCATGATCTCAAAAACGGCATCACGCACACCATTCTCGAGCGCGAGCGCATGACGCTGAATGCCACCATTCTGCCGCAGGTGCTTAAAATAGCGGGCTACACCTCCGGCATCTTCGGCAAGTGGCATCTCGGAGACGAGGAAGCGTATCAGCCGAACAAGCGCGGCTTTGACGAGGCCTTCATCCACGGCGCAGGCGGCATCGGCCAGGCCTATCCCTGCTCCTGTGCGGATGCGCCGGACAACAAGTACATGGACCCCGTCATCCGTCACAACGGCAGCTTTGTGAAGACGCACGGCTTCTGCACGGACGTCTTCTTCACCGCCGCGCTCGGCTGGATGAAGCAGCAGAAGGACAGCGGCAAGCCGTTCTTCACCTACCTCACCACGAATGCTCCTCATGGCCCGTACATCGCGCCGGAGAAGAATGCGAAACGCTTCACCGATCTCGGCTTCGGCAAAGATCAGGCTGGATTCTACGGCATGATCGAGAATATCGACGAGAACATGGGCCGGCTGGCAGAGAAGCTGAAGGAGTGGGATCTGTACAAAAACACCGTTGTCATCTTCATGTCTGACAACGGCACCACGGGAGGTGGCTCCGGCACACCCGGCAATGATCTCGCACCCGGCTATCCGTTTTTCAACGGCGATCAAGTCGGCCTGAAAGGCTCCACCGATGAAGGCGGCGTGCGCGTGCCGTTCTTCATCCGTTGGGATGGACATATCAATGCTGGACGTGACATCAGCACCGTCGCCGCACACATTGATCTGCTGCCCACCTTTGCCGCGCTGGCTGGTGCAGAGTTGCCGAAGAACCAGGTGGAAGGCCGCAGCCTGCTGCCGCTGATCGAAGGCAAGGCCGACAAGTGGGAGGACCGCTTCCTCTTCACGCACGTGGCCCGCTGGCCCACGGGCACGGAACCAAACACGCAGGAATTCCTCAACTACGGCGTGCGCAACCAGCGCTTCCGCTACGTGGGTCCGCGTGGCGGTGCTGGGAATCCGAAGAAGAAACAACAAGCCGCCGCCAAGCCCACGAAAGGCGCGCTTTACGATCTCGAAGCCGATCCCTATCAGAAGACGGATGTCAGCGGTGACTACCCCGAAGTGGTGCAGAAAATGAGCGCCGCCTATGACAGCTTCTGGAAGGAAGCACGCCCACTCATGGTGAATGAAACCGCACCCATGTCGCCGACAAAGCCCTACTGGGAGCTTTATGAAAAGCAGCTCAAGTCCGGTGGCATCCCCGACTGGACGCCCCCTTCGCTTTAACTGAGCACCGCGCTGCCCTGCCGCGGCTGATACACACAGGCCGGATCTTCCGCGAAGGGATCTCCCGTCACGCCATAAGCGCGTGCCCGGGAGCCGCCGCAAACCGTGCGGAACTCGCAGCGCCCGCATTTGCCGCCCAGTGCATCGTTGTCACGCAGCGAGACGAAAAGAGGATGATGCCGGTAGATCTCGGCAGGATGCTCATCACGCACATTGCCGCAGTCGAAGGGCAAGAAGCCGCTGGGAGACACCACGCCGGTGTGGGAGATGAACATCACCCCGCGTCCATCGCGAATGCCAAGCGGTGACCGCATGCCGGGGCGCTGCCTGCCACCCGCGCCATGCTTCTGAATCAGCACACGACGGAAGTGGTGCCCCTCCGTGGTTTTGATGGCAAAGGGGGCCTTGCCAACGAG
>NZ_JBIPNG010000188.1:0-11684 GCF_044373815.1 Prosthecobacter sp.
TGGTCATCTCCAGCACCGTGCTCAGCATGCCGCTGGCATCGCAGGTGCAGACGCCGCGTGAGACGCTGCCGTGCTCTGAAAGCGTGTTCTTCAAGTAGAAGCCCACCATGGACCAGTGGCTTTTGCCATCCTGCGGACGTGAATGGATGAGATCTGCGGCGATCTTTTGGAAGGCATCCTGGCCGTAGAAGTCGTCGGCATTGATCATGAGGAAGGGCTCGTTCACCACCTTCTCGGCAGCGAGCAGTGCGTGCGCGGTGCCCCAGGGCTTCGTGCGGCCTTCCGGCACGGTGAACCCGGCGGGGAGATCGTGCAGATCCTGAAACGCGTAGTCCACCGCGATGCGGCCTGCATACTTGGAGCCAATCTGCGTGCGGAAGAGCTCCTCAAAGTCACGGCGGATGACGAACACTACCTTGCCGAAGCCCGCGCGGATCGCATCAAAGACGGAGTAATCCAGCACCACCTCGCCCGCAGGTCCCATCGCATCGAGTTGTTTGAGGCCGCCGTAACGGCTGCCCATGCCGGCAGCGAGGATGAGAAGAGTGGGTTTCACGTGGGAATGGATTGAGGGAGTGAGGGAAATAAAAGGGGTGTACCTTTTCGCCGGGTAAGGGTCTGGTCAAGCAGTTCGAGGTTCGAGGCTGCCACCTCCCCGGAGCAAGTGGCCAAAACCCGCACCGAACCCGACAATAGAGAGCTTGTGCTCCTTCGCCGTTTCGGCTTACATCCACGTACATGCTTCAAGACATCACGAAACTCATTCAGCTTCAGGAACGTGACCAGCGCATTCGTGCCCTGCAGAAAGACCTCAAGGACATCCCCACGATGCAAACCCGGGCCAAAATGCAGCTCGCGGGAGACCAAGCCGCCGTGGATGCCGCGAATCTGGCCATGAAGGAAGTCGAGGTGAAGATCAAAAACATTCAGCTCGATGTCCAGACGCGCCAGACCTCCATCAAGCGTTTGCAGGACCAGCAGTTCGAGACGCGCAAGAACGACGAATTCGCCGCCCTCGGACATGAAATCAAACGCTACGAGGGCGATGTGACCAAGCTGGAAGACGGCGAGCTGGAGCAGATGGAAGCCCTCGAAGCCGCCAAGGCGAAGCTGAAGGAGGCGCAGGCCAAACTGGCCGCCACCCAGGTCCGCGTGAACGAGGAACTCAAAAATCTGGAAGAACGTGGTGTGGGCGTGAAAAATCGTCTCGAAGACCTCAACGCCGAACGCGCCAAACTGGCCGAGCCAATCGATCCCGATTCTCTCGATCTTTACACTCGAATCTTCATCAAGAAAGGCGATGCAGCCATCGTGCCGATGGAAAACGCCATGTGCGGTGGCTGCCACATGAAGGTGGTCGTCGGGGTCATCCAGTCGCTGAAGCAGTCGGAAAAGCTGACGCAGTGTGAGGCTTGTGGGCGCATTTTGTATCTGGTGGAGTAGGCCGGAACGAGCAGGTTTTTCAAGCTCGCCGGCGCTGTTCCTCAGCGCCGCGTTCACTGCGCACCGGCGTTAGTCGATGGTAGATGGCTTGGCCACTCGCATTGGATCACCGTGCTCGAGAACGAACAGGAAGACGAAAACGATTCATCGATTTCGCCACCTCTTGAATCCTTGACCACATGAGCATTGAAAGGTCTTTTCCTCGCCATGACCTTCTCCCTCGAGTCCTTCCACTTCCACGTGCTGCCCATGCACACGCGGTTCCCGTTCAAGTACGGCATCGCCAGCATGAACGCGCTGCCGCACCTCTTCGTCACGGTGAATCTGGTTGTGGATGGCAAAGCCGTGAGCGGACTCGCCAGCGAAGGCCTGCCGCCGAAGTGGTTCACCAAGAATCCGGACACTCCCTTCGAGCTCGATCTCGCGGAGATGATCGCCGTCATTCAGAATGCCTCACGCATCGCCCGGCTCGCCGCTGAAAAACCCACGGGCTTCTTCACCTGGTGGCAGAACCTTTATGCGGAACAGAGCAACTGGGCGAAGGTCAAAGAAGTTCCCTCCCTGCTCGCCAATCTGGGCGTGAGCTTGATCGAGCGCTCCGTGCTCGATGGCCTTTGCAAAGCCCTGGGCCAGCCCCTACATGCCGTGCTGCGCTCCGATGTTCTTGGCATTGATCTCGGTGCCGTACGTGAAGAACTGCGTGGCATGCGCGTGACCGATGCCATCGCTCCCACACCCCTTTCCCACATCCACGTGCGCCACACCGTCGGTCTCGGCGATCCTCTTAGCACCGCCGATGGCACCCTGGACGACGGCCTGCCTTACACACTGGAGGAAAACATCCGCGCCTACGGCCTGCGCTATTTCAAAATCAAAGTCTGCGGCAAACCCGAGACCGACCTGCCACGCCTGCGCGAGATCACCCGCATCATCACCGCAAACTGCATCGCCGGCTTTCACGCCACGCTCGATGGCAACGAGCAGTTCTACGATCTCGCCTCCTTCCGTGAATTTTACGCCACGCTAAGCGCCGATGCCGCTCTCGCACCGCTATTCCAAAACCTGCTCCTCATCGAGCAGCCGCTGCATCGTTCACAAGCCCTGAACGATGACGTGGCCGCGACCCTGCAATCATGGACCGAAGGCCCCGGTATGATCATTGACGAAAGCGACGGCTCCCTCTCGGATCTGCCCCGCGCGCTCGACCTCGGCTATCGCGGCACCAGCCACAAGAACTGCAAAGGCATCGTCAAAGGCCTCGCCAATGCCGCCCTGCTCAAGAAGCGCACCCCTGTCATTCGCGGCGGCCCCATCCTCAGTGGCGAAGACCTCGCCAACGTCGGCCCCGTGTCCCTGCTGCAGGACCTCAGCGTCATGGCCCTGCTAGGCGTCACCCACGTCGAGCGCAACGGCCACCACTACTTCCGCGGCCTCAGCATGCACTCCCCCGCCACCCAGGACGCAGTACTTACCACCCACGCCGGATTGTACCACCGCCATGCCCAGGGCTTCGCGACCTTGAACATCGAAAATGGCAGGCTGGATCTTCAGAGCGTGAACGCCGCCCCCTTCGGCTGCGGCATCACCATCGACGTCTCCCAGTTCGAACCACTCAACGCCTGGATCAAGCGCGGGGGGATGGGGGAGCTGTGAGGCAGCGTTGAGCTTTACCTGAAGATGCGGAGCCACCGCAAACACATAATCGTCGGGGATTGCCGCCCCCTCTCTTCGTGAGCCTGCTCCACGGTCCTGGCTGCATGCAAAACCTATCCTCCAAACTCACACAATTCCCGTCCGGTTTCACTCACCGCAGGAAAATGGTCCTTAAGCTGGCGGCGATCCGCCTTCATAAAAGCACTGCCGCCTATCATCTGAACCAAGCGCAGACGCACGGACTGCCACAAGGACATCGACCCCGGCAGAATGGGGAGGCCAGTATTCCTGACGACGCCTACGGCGCGGTCATCCCACAAGGCGATCATTTTGTGATCTTTGCGATTGGTGATTTCCAGCTTCGGCAGCCCGTGACGAGTGCACCATTGATGAATACTTTCCTCATCCTGGACGTTACCGGCACGAGCGGTGAAGATTTTGACAGTGCGGCCCGTTTCGATCCAATGCTTCACCCGCTTAAGCATGTGCGGCACGGGAAGGCCAATGCAATGCGGCTCAGCGTCGGGATCAGACATGGCCAAGGTGCCATCGAGATCCACTCCGATCCAACCCCTCCTGGGATATTTTGGATGTTCGAGCAGCTCTTGGTCAATCCTTTGAATTTTCAGCATGGCTTGTACGATAACTTTCAAGTCACATCATGATGATGAATCTTGCTTCATTTGGGCCTAGCCAAATTCAAAGGCGCCTTAGTTACGCCGCCACCCATCAAGGCTCAGCATCTGCAAGATGACTTGGAGGTGCCACCGCAAACACAAACCGGTGAATCCCCGCCAGGTCTGCCGCCGTGCTGGCATTTAAATAGCCGAGCTCTGTGCAGCGTGCTGCAACCGGCGCCCCCTGATCATGCCCCACTTCGAGTGCGATAAGCGCCCCTGAGTTGAGATGCGGCAGCGCATCATTCAAGAAGCGCTCCACGATACGCAGGCCGTCAGGTCCTCCATCAAGAGCGAGTACTGGATCACGCTTCACCTCGACGCTAAGCGTCGGGATCTCGGCGCTGGGGATGTAGGGAAGATTGGCGACGATGAGATCAAAGCTGCCAGTGATCTTTTCGAAGAGATCGCTGCGCAGGAGTTTGACGTTGGCGCTGAGGCGCGAGGCATTGAGCCGGGCGAGGTCGAGGGCGTCTTCACTGATGTCGGCGAGGATGACGTCACTGAGCGGCCAGGCTTTGGACAAGCTAAGGCCGATGCAGCCGGAGCCAGTGGCCATGTCGAGCACACGTGCGGGTGCGGTGGCACATTTTTTGAGCACGAGTTCCACGAGCGTTTCCGTTTCCGGACGCGGGATGAGGGCACGGTGGTCGCTCACAAATTCGTGGCCGCAGAATTCGACGGTGCCGAGCAGATGCTGCAGCGGCTCCCCTTCCCCACGACGGCGCAGCAGCTCGCGCAGCGTCACGAGATCCTCCTCCGGCACGGGCTCGCTGAAGCGCAGGTAAAGATCGAGCCGCCGACAACCCAGGACGTGGGCCAGCAGATGCTCCATGTTCAGCCGGGCTTCATCGATCTTGCGTTTCTCCAGGTAGGCGGTGCCGGAGCTGACGATTTCGAGAATGAGCTTCATGAGAGGAGAAATGACGAATGCCGAATGTGGAATGACGAATGGCGGAGACCAGAGTCACTCAACTGATCATCACTCATTCAAGATGCGGACGATTGGATCAAGCCGGATTCCGTGATGATTTGATGGATGTGCTGATCGTGAAACTCGACGGTGATGTGATCCACAATCTGAACATCGAAGGCAACGGCGATGCGTTCGGCGCGGCATTGAGGATGAGCCAGCAGGCGGTCGTAGTAGCCCCCCCCACGCCCAAGTCGTTTCCCATCGTGGGTGAAAGCGAGTCCTGGAACGAGGATGATGTCGAGCTCAGCGATGTCGATGTGCGGACATTGCGGATTCGGCTCCCAGACATTCATCTGGCCACGATGCAGATCCTCCAAGGAGCGCACCTGTCTCGGCTGCAGCGCCTGATGTTCGATTTGGAAGAAGCAGGTGCGGACTCCTTGTGCGTGCAAGGCAGGCAGCAGATACGTCACGAGATCAGGCTCATTTTTCAATCCGCCAAAGAGGGCTACGGTGACACCGGCAGGCCAGGTGGCGGCCAGGTGCTTGAGGTGGGCTGCAATGTGCACGCCCGTCTCACTGCGCGTGGCTTCATCCATGGCACGCAGGCGTTCCCGCATGGCCTGGCGCAGTGTGGGTTTGTCGTGCATGAGCTTCTCGACTGGGATGAAGTGAAGTGGATGCGCAGATGCTGGCGAATGCGCTGGACCGACAGACAAGAGTGTCTGTCGTACCTCAGAGCAGTTCGGGTTTCTGCAGCAGTTCGGCCACACGCTTGAGCAGGCGTCCAGCGCCACCACCATCAAGCACGCGGTGGTCAAAGCTCAGCGTCAGCTCGGCTTCAGTCACAGGAATGAACATGTTCACTTCCTCACTCCAGTGCGGCACTTTGCTGCCAGCACCGAGGCCAAGGACAAGATTCTGCTCGGGCAGCGGGATGGGTGTGGCCCACACGATGCCGAAGGTGCCGAAATTGGTCACGGTGGCGATACCGGGACGCTTCACATCGTTTGGCAGGCGACGGGCACGGGCCTGCTCGACGAGCTTGTTGTACGTCGGCACCAGTTTGACGAGGGGGGTCTTTTCCACTTCACGCAGGGTGGGCACCATGACGCCGTCATCGACTTCCACGGCGAAGCCGATGTCGATGGCCAGCGGATGCACGATGCGATTGCCCACCAGGCGTCCGGCAAAGGCGGTGTTCTCAGCCAGCGCCAAAGCGAGGGCACGAATGACGTAGAGCGCGGGGCCGGGCTTGGGATCGGTCTTTTTGCGATGCGCGAGCATGGCATCCAGCATGATTGGACTGCCCACGGTGGCGAGCGGACGCGTCCAGCTGCGGCGCATGGAATCCGCCACGGCGATGCGCATGGGCGAGGCGGGCGTCATGCGGTGCTGCTCCAGCGCACGCAGGAAGGCTTCGAAATCTTCGACGGTCACACGACCACCTGCACCCGTGCCGGGCACACCCGCGAGGTCGGAGGCGTTCAGGCCCAGCTCCAGCATGCGGGCACGCATGCGCGGGGAAATGTAGCTGGCACCCGTGGCACCCGCAGGCACCGGCAGTCCGCCGACGACGGGCTCGACGGTGGGCTGACGTGTGGAAATGACGTCGTTGTCGCTGATCTTGAAGTGGAGGTTTTCCACTTCCTCAGAGCCGGTGCGGGTCGCGCTCGGGGTGGAGGTCGCAGGCTTGGGTTCATCCATCAGGCCCAGCGACTGGGCGTTTTCCAAGGTGATCTCAAAAGCAGCGAGCGTGGAACCGACGGCGTAGCTGGTCTGTGCGGTGGCCACGATCTGGCCAATGGTGCCGGCGCACGGTGCGGTGACGGCCATGGTGGCCTTGTTCGTCTCGACTTCAAAGAGATCACAGCCTGCCTCAACCACACGACCGGGCTCGACCAAAATACGAATGATGGTGGCTTCGGCGATGGACTCGCCAAGCTGAGGCATCAAGATGGGAATGGTGCGCATGACGGAATGCTGAAAAACGGGGAGGCTGATTTAATTGCGCAGCAAACGCCGAAGAGCGGCCGCGATGGTGGAGGTGGTGGGACGATGCGACTTCCAGAGATTCGGATGATACGGGATCGGCGTGTCCTTGGAGTTCAGCCGCATCGGAGGGGCGTCCAGCAGATGGAAGCCATCCGTGGTGACGCGGGCGATGATTTCCGCCGTGACGCCGCCCCAAGGGAAGGCCTCACCAAGGGCCAGCAAACGTCCGGTGCGGGCCACGGAAGCCAGGATGGTGTCCGTGTCCATGGGCTTCACAGAGCGGAGATCGACGACTTCGATCTGATAACCATCGAGCTGCAGTTCCTCAGCAGCGCGCAGGGCCTCATGCACCATGGCACTGTACGTCACGATGGTGGCGTGGCGGCCCGGACGTGCGATGCGCGCCTTGCCGATGGGCAGCTCGCGGTCGCCGATCTGGTCGGCCTTGAGATGGTAGTAGAGGAACTTGTGCTCGCAGAAGATGACGGGGTCGTTCAGCTTCACGCTGTCCAGCAGCATCCAGTAGGCATCTTCCACGGTGGCAGGCGTCACGATCACCAGGCCGGGATAGTGCGCATAGATGGCCTCCATGGACTGGCTGTGAAACGGCCCGCTGCCCGCCGTGCCGCCGGAGGGCAGGCGGATGGTGATGGGGCACGGCACGTTCGTGCGCCAGTAGAGCGTGGCCGCCTGATTGACGATCTGATTGAAACCGATGGAAGAGAAATCGGCGAACTGCATCTCAATGATGGGCCGGGCACCCTCCACCGCCGCGCCAATGGCCATGCCGACCATCGCGTCTTCGCTGATGGGGGCATCGAAAACGCGGTTGGGAAATTCCTTGCTGAGGTTCTTCGTGGCTTTGAACGCGCCGCCGAAGGTGGCGATGTCCTGCCCGTAGAGGAACACGGATGGGTCGTCGCGCAGGGCCTCATACTGGGCCTCTCGAATGGCTTCGAGGTAAGTGATGCTCATGCTTCGTGCTGTCCCTCCACAAGCTCAGCGCAGGACAGGGCCTGCCAGTTTTCTTTGAAGGGATCAGGAGCTGGTTCTTTGGACACTTTGGAAACGGTTTGGTCGACGTTGCGGCGCACCTCTTCATTGAGCTCGCGCAGATCAGCAGAGGACATCCAGCCGCGATCACGGGCGAAGTCTTCGGCCACCTGCAGGCAGTCGCGTGCGGAGGGGCCCTGCCGCTTGGTATCAGGAATGTAGGAGGCGTCATCGTGCTCGCCATGCCCGGCCAGGCGCAGCAGCGTGCCCACGATCATCTGCGGGCCACCGCCAGCGCGAGCCCTGTCGACGGCAGCCCTGAAGGCTTTCAAACAGGAGGCGAGATCCGTGGCGTCCACCGTCACACCTTCGATGCCGTATCCCGCCGCACGATCCACCAGATTCTCACAGGCATACTGGCGGGTGTTGGGCGTGGAGTAGGCGTACTGATTGTTCGCGATGCTCACGATGATGGGCAGCTTTTCCACCGCCGCCATGTTCAGACCTTCGTGGAAGGCACCGGTGGAGGTGCCTCCATCGCCAATGCTGGTGGCTCCAATGCTGTCGGCCAAAGTTCCTGCCAGACGCCGGGCGAAGAGTCCGCCGGCCACCACCGAAAGCAGGCTGCCCAAGTGGCTGATCATGGCCATGTGCCCCTCTTTAGGGCGTCCACGGTGAATGTTGCCATCCCTACCGCGCATGGGGCCGGTGACCGCTCCCAAGTAAGTGCGCACGGTGTCAATGATCGGCTCGCCAAAAGCAATACGGCCTGCCTGGTCACGGATCAGGGGACCGTAAATGTCCCGGCCCTTCCGCAATTGCACCCCCAGCGCGGCACTGAAAGCCTCCTGGCCTTTGCCCAGATAGACCCCGCCGACGATACGACCGCCCGCCCGATAGAGCGAACCAAGCTTTTCTTCCAACACCCGGGACAGCAACATGTGCTGGTAGGTGAGGAGAAATTGATCGCGAAAATCGGCTGTCAGGTCGGTTTCGACGCAGTTAATCGGTGAAGCTAGTGCCACGAGGTACATTTGGTATCAAGCGCAGCAGTTTCGTCAATAGCGTCGCGGTAAGGAATCCGCTACTTTGGCAGAAATTTTAACGCATGTGGCATCCGTCCAGCTTTGCTTGTGACAGTTAGTTTTTAAGATTTTGAGTGACAAAAGTAAGGGATTTGCATAAAATGCTTTGAAATTTCAATAACACAGTGCAATTTTAATAAACTAATCCTAATTTTTTAGAATTCCATGGAATCACTCATTGCCACTGCTGCTGCTGATCCCGCATTCTCAGGCTTCCAGCTTCAAAGCTATGGAAGTTTGGTGCTGCCAGATCATCCCATCCGCTTTGGTTTTCAGGTGGATATCGTCCCTGACAACTGCCCCACCAGCATTCTGTTCGGCCTCGTCAGCCGGGATCCCGTCAATGGTGGCCACGCCAAGACCAAAGGGTTCGCCGTTCGTGTGGATCTGGAAATGCGCGAAGTCTGGGACGCCCTGAACAGCAGCGGACTCGTTGGCTGGGTGGAGCACCCCAAGGGACTCGCCGGTTTCACGGACGAAGAACCTCTTCTTTTAGGATGGGAAATCGAATATCACGGTAATGCCTTGATTCCCAAGCTCGTAGTGGCGGATCAGCAATGGCTCTATCCCGCCATCCAGTGCCCGCATCCCATCGTCATGGAGACCTTGATCGGCTGGGAAGGCGAATGGGACCGCGACCCACGCGTCACTTTCCTGCACCCGGCCCTCTGGCGCGAGCAGCTCCCCATGCACTCCGCCCAGCAGCCCGAGGCCATGGCGGCTTAGGCCGTTTCTCGCCAAGAGCACTCATCCTGAGCGGTGTAGGATACCTGGCAGGAGAGGGATTGATCATGACTCAAGCTCCGGCTTGAATCCCGGTGGTTTTCCCGTTACCAGACGGGCTCATGAAAAACACGGAAAGTCGCATCCTCATCACCGGCGGAGCCGGATTCATCGGCAGCGCCCTCGTCTGGGAGCTGAACCGCCGGGGCTGCGAAAACATCGTCGTCTGCGACCGCCTGAGCAGCGACGAAAAGTGGAAGAACCTCGTCCCGCTCAAGTTTGCCGACTACATCGACGGCAACGACCTCCTGCAGGCCGTGCTGCACAGCCCCAGCAAGCTCGGACATTTTGACCTCGTCCTCCACCTCGGCGCCTGCTCCGCCACCACGGAGCGCGACGCCGACTACCTGATGCGGAACAATTACGAGTTCACCAAGCAGCTCTGCCAGTGGTCTCTCGCCAATCAGACCCGCTTTGTGTATGCCTCCTCCGCCGCCACCTACGGGGACGGCGCCCACGGCATGGACGATCAAATGCCCGACATCCACGCCCTGCGCCCGCTGAACATGTACGGCTACTCCAAGCACCTCTTCGACCTCCACGCCCGACGCGAAGGCTGGCTGCCGAACATCGTCGGCCTCAAGTACTTCAACGTCTATGGCCCCAACGAAGACCACAAGGCCGACATGCGCAGCCTCGTGCACAAAGCCTGCGGCCAGATCCTCGCCACCGGCAAGGTCCAGCTCTTCAAATCCCACCGCCCCGACTACAAGGACGGCGAGCAGATGCGCGACTTCCTCTACGTGAAGGACGCCATCCGCATGACCCTCCACCTCGCTGAAACCCCGAGCGCCGGCGGCCTCTTCAATCTCGGCTCCGGTGCAGCCCATACCTGGATCGAACTCGCCACCGCCATCTTCACCGCCCTCGGCAAGGAACCGAACATCGAGTTCATCGACATGCCCGAGCACCTGCAGTCCAAGTACCAGTACTACACCTGCGCCGACATCACCAAACTGCGCGGCTCAGGGTTCAGCACCGAGATCACCCCGCTGGCTGAAGCGGTGCGGGATTACGTGCAGGGCTACCTCGTGCCTGACAAGCGGCTGGGGGATGAGGTGGTGTGATCGGTTTCCATGGAGGAAGCTGAGCCAACGTGTTGGCCACGGCGCTTTGTCAGGGCTTGGGAAAATTCTCTCCCCAATTGATATCGTTCACACTTCCGAGGAAACTTTCTCGGTTGTACTCTTCGGCAAAATACCACTCGTTAAAACCAAA
This sequence comes from Prosthecobacter sp., assembly GCF_044373815.1. GTDB lineage: Bacteria > Verrucomicrobiota > Verrucomicrobiia > Verrucomicrobiales > Verrucomicrobiaceae > Prosthecobacter. The sequence continues at coordinate 10,764 of NZ_JBIPNG010000188.1, forward strand.
GTCATAGTCGGTTTTCACGAACCATTCGCACGTCCACACGCCCAGGTGAGAATGGGGTTCTGAGAGATTGCACACCCGGTATTCTGAGTACCGCTGCATGCATTCGCCGTAGCTGGGTCCAAAGCGTCTCCAACACCATCGATTCGCAAAATCGAGTTCGGGAAACGAAACCTGCAACATGACCGAATAGGGAAATCGCACCAGACGCTCCTGGCGCTCAAGTTTTCGTTCATCTTGCTCCTCGGGTGAATCACCACCGTTGGTGAGATATTCTTCAAAGCTCGATAAAAGGACTGTTTGATGGCTCATTGGAAGCATCCTCATCTGCCTAACCCCCAAGCCCCTTCTTGAGCGCTCGATAGGCCGCCAAAAGCCGCGCTCGATTCCCCCAATCCTCGACCTCATCTTCCACCTTGGGGTGAACAAATGTGCCATCGTCAGCAACTATCGGCATAGCCACTAAGCCAAGTTCGGCGTCGCTACGCTTCTGGTCCTCAGTCTGACCGGAGATACCAAGCATCTGCTTCGTGTAGTCCCAATCCTTGTCGAAGACCTCCTCGAACGCCTCAAGAAACTCTAGAACTATATCAGGTTTAGAATTCATGTTCATGTGGGGTGCGGATCAGGCGATGGCTTGCTCGAGTCATCAATGACACAACAAATGCCATGGGAGCCGCTGCTTGCACCCGTTTAGTTCGGCCGTGGATGGGTTAGCTTGTGAGGCAGTAGACTGGGGTGTACTACCACCTGGGCATTACCCCCTTGCTATCCGTGCCGTTGACCCGTCAGTGCGTCCCTATGTCAGACAAAATCAAAAAGCGGTTCGGAATCTGGATGGACACTCACCATGCGACCATCATCGGCTATGCCCCCGCCGCCGCCGTGTTCACAGTCCTCGGCCATGCCAAGAATCCGGGTCCG
>NZ_JBIPNG010000605.1:0-3401 GCF_044373815.1 Prosthecobacter sp.
ACGGCCATGTCCACGCCTCAGCTGCGTGCCGTGCGCGACGAAATCGTCGAGCGCATGAAGGATGAGCATGCCACACCACCCGACGTCAAAGACGGCAATTTTGAGAGCCAGTGGATCATCCTCGTCTACGGCAGCGTCATGGTTCACATCCTCACGCCGGAAAAGCGCGAGTTCTACGCCCTCGAAGAACTCTGGGGAGACGCCCCTGAAATGGCGCTGAACCTTGAGCCGCCTGCACCGCCACCGGAGCCGAAAGCGCCAAAACCCAAGGCGGCCAAGAAAGCTGCCGTGAAAAAGGTGGCTGCTAAAAAAGCTCCGGCGAAGAAGGCCGCTGCAAAGAAAGCGCCCGCGAAAAAGGCCACGAAGAAGACCAAGTAGGACGACCGTACGGTTTGTATTTCCAAACAGCGAGCGGGACGCTTGCACTGCGAGGCTGAATTCGCTAAAACAGCAGGCATGCCCGCCCGCATCCTGCTTGTTCTCGTTTCCTGCGCCCTGAGCGTCGTCATCGGCCTGGTCATCGCTCGCGGTGGCGCGGGCATCACGGCGGCAAGGCAGAGGCCATTGATTGGCCTTTCCATGGACACGCTCAAGGAAGAGCGCTGGCAGGTGGATCGTGATCTCTTCACCGCCAAAGCACAGGCCGCAGGTGCCGATGTTCTGGTGCAGTCCGCAAACAGCAATGACGCCGTTCAATTGCAGAATGTGGAGAGCCTCATCACGCAGAAGGTCGATGCGCTCGTCATCATTCCACACGACGGAGCGGCGATGGCCAAGGCGGTAAACCTCGCGCATCAGGCCGGAATCCCCGTGCTGTCTTATGACCGGCTCATCACGGACTGTGATCTGGATCTCTACCTGACCTTTGACAATGTGAAGGTCGGCGAACTGCAGGCGAAGTTCCTCGCGGAGCGCATCCCCGCAGGCGGCAAGCTGCGCCTCATCCGCATCTACGGCGCAAAGACGGACAACAACGCCAAGCTCTTCAAGCAGGGGCAGGACAACATCCTCAATCCGCTCATCGCTGCTGGTAAAGTGGAGGTCATTTTTGAAGACTGGGCCGAAGACTGGAAACCCGAAAGCGCCAAGAAGATCACCAATGCCGCCATCACCAAAAACGGCCCGAACTTCAACGCCATCCTGGCCAGCAATGACGGCACGGCTGGCGGAGCCATCCAGGCGCTGACGGAGGAAGGACTCGCCGGGAAAATCATCGTAACCGGCCAGGACGCCGACCTCGCTGCCTGCCAGCGCATCGCCCGGGGCACACAGGCCATGACGGTTTACAAGCCGATCCAAAGCATCGCGACGCAGGCAGCGGACCTCGCGCTGAAACTGGCACGCCGCCAACCCGTCATCGCGCGTGATGCGGTTGCCAACGGCAAGACTGACGTGCCTTCCGTGCTGCTGGATATCATCTCTGTCACGAAGGAGAACCTGCGCGAGACCGTTGTTAAGGATGGTTTCCGCAAGGAAAACGAAGTGTTCCAATCCTCCCAGCCATGATTTTACGTGCTCAAAACATCACGAAACGCTTTCCCGGCGTCACCGCCCTCAAGGATGTGTCCTTTGATCTTCGCGAAGGTGAGATCCACGCCCTCTGCGGTGAAAACGGCGCGGGCAAAAGCACGCTGATCAAGTTGCTCTCCGGCATTCACCCGCATGGCAGCTACGAGGGTTCGTTTGAGGTGAACGGAACTGAAGCGCGATTTGAAACGATCAAAGACGCGGAGCGTGCGGGATTGGCGGTGATTTATCAGGAGCTGGCGCTCGTTGAGGAGATGACGGTGGCGGAGAATATTTTCCTAGGCCGTGAGCCGCGCCGTTGGGGGGCCTTCATCGACTGGCCGCGCATGTATCAGGAAGCGCAGGTGTTGTTGAACCGCTTCAAGGTCGATCTCGATCCAGCCGCGCCCGTGCGCACGCTGGGTGTGGGGCAGAAGCAGCTCGTCGAAATCATCAAAGCGCTGGCCAAGGATTCGAAGATTTTGATTCTGGATGAACCAACCGCAGCGCTGGCCGAGCACGAGGTTTTGATCCTCCTCGACATCCTGCGTGATCTCCGCCAGCGCGGCATCGCGAGCGTCTACATCTCTCACAAACTCGACGAAGTCTTTGGCATTGCAGATCGCATCACGGTTCTGCGCGATGGCTCGACTGTGGGCACAAAAAACGCCGCTGACACCAGCAAGGCAGAGGTCATTCGCCACATGGTGGGGCGTGAGATCGGAGATCTCTTTCCCCGCCGCACCAGCCAGCCAGGAGAAGTGATTCTGCGCGTGGATTCACTGAGCGTGACCGACGCAGAAACCGGCAGCGCGAGGCTGCACGACATCAGCTTTGAACTGCGCGCTGGCGAAGTGCTGGGCATTGGCGGGCTCATGGGCGCAGGCCGCACGGAACTGCTGATGCATCTCTTCGGTGCCTGGGGACGCCATGTTTCCGGCAGCGTGGAACTGAATGGCCAGACTCTCAGCCGCCTTACTCCGGAAACGATCATTCAACGCGGCCTGGTACTGGCCTCAGAAGATCGCCGCCGCTACGGCCTGCATCTGGAGCAGGAGATTGGTTTCAATCTTTCGCTATCATCCCTGGCCAGCGTGGTGCGTGGCGGATTCATCCAGCGCAATGCGGAGATCCGGCGCAATCAAAGCATGTTCAATTCGCTCCGCGTCAAAGCGACCGGGCTCGAAGCGATCGTCGGCAAGCTCTCCGGTGGGAATCAGCAAAAGGTGGTGCTGGGCAAGGCGTTGCTCACGGAGCCCACGGTCATTCTTCTCGATGAACCCACACGCGGCATCGATGTGGGAGCCAAGCTGGAAATCTATGAGATCATCAACCAGCTCACCGCCGCAGGCAAAGCGGTGATCCTCGTTTCCAGCGAACTGCCGGAACTCATCGGCATGAGCGACCGCATTCTCATGCTCAACGCCGGCCGCATCGGCGGTGCCTTCAGCCGCGCCGAGGCCACGCAGGAAAATCTCATGGCCGCCGCCATGGGGCATGCGGGGTAAAACATCCTTACATTGTAAGCAGACAATGTTAGAAACAAAACGAGCCACCATCTTTGTGGACCATCCCGGTGACGAACGTCCACCAGATTTCATCTGGATGTGTGACTGGCTGGAGAAGTGGGAAGGCAAAGTCAAAGTTGCCAGTTACAGTTCCGGTGGATGGGAACATCTTTGGGATGTTGAGGGCCCAACCGAAGCGATTGACGAGATTCCTGAACGGATCACCTGCTGCAGTGCATGGGCGCAGCCCGAAATATACGGTAATCGTCGGCCTGGAGAGCATGATTAGTTGAAAACACCTTCGATTCCAGACGTTCGACAGTCAGCATTTTCTCCAACCATGATCCGATCTCTCTTTGCCTCCCTCCTGCTCGCGTCTGCCGCCAG
>NZ_JBIPNG010000606.1:0-3396 GCF_044373815.1 Prosthecobacter sp.
GGGGAGATGGAGGAGAAGGCGAAGACGGAGGCGCGGGCTGGAATCAAAGCGCCAAGAGATGTGGAAACTCATGTGGCACCAGAGCGTTGAACGCCTCATTATTTGTGATGAACTCCCAACCAAACACCTGGCTATGGAAGCTGCTGCTGGGGTTCAGTGCTCTCGGGGCCGTGGTTGGGCTGGTGGCCTTTGGGCTGGGCGTGGATGAAGGTGCCTTCCTTGTCTTCGCGATGATGGCCGTCGCCACATTCCCGCTGTTTCATTTCGCATCCCGCTGGCCGGTGAAGAAGAAAAAAGAGTGAGGAAAGCCGGTCTGTGCCATTTCCAATCTAAACGCACCTGCATTTGCCACTGCGCCCGAGAGCGCCTATGGCGGAGGTGAAATATGAAAAAGATCTGGTTTATTCGTCATGCCGAAAGTCTGAGCAACGCGGGGTTTCCCACGGACACGCCGCATGCCATCGGGCTGAGCGAGAAGGGCATGGCGCAGGCAGAGGCGGTGGCCGCGCAGTGGCAGACGGACCCGGATCTCATCGTGGTGTCGCGCTACTCCCGCACGGCCTACACGGCGGTGCCGCTGTGCCGGCTCCACCCGCAGGTGCAGGTGGTCGAGCTGCCGGTGCATGAGCTCACCTTCCTGGCGCCGGGCCGCTACATCGGCACCACAGAGACCACACGCCGCGAGCCCGCCCGGCAGTACTGGGAGCGCTGCGACCCGGACTACTGCGATGGCGAGGGCGCGGAGACGTTTCGCCATTTCTGCGAGCGCGTGGATGCCTCATTGAAAGCGCTGCAGGAGCGCGAGGAGCAGCGCATCGCGGTGTTTTGCCACGCCTATGTCATCAAGGCGATCCTCTGGCGTCAGCTCCACCCGGACGCGGATTTCACCGCGGACTACATGCGCGATTTTTTCGATTTTCACCTGAACTGCGTGGTGCCGAATATCATGGTGTATCCGTTTGAGTGTGCGGGAGACGCGCCGTTGTTTATGAAGACGCCGTTTCAGATTGAGATGGTGGGGTGACTTCTGCGGTGGGCGGCGTGGTGAGCCTGGGGACGTTCGGTTTTTGCCGCAGAGAGGCAACGTGAGCAGAGGTGGCAGAGATTGAATGGTTTTAGCCGCGGCGGTGAGTGGAAGGCGTGTTCCACGAAGGCTCTGAAAGTGGAATTGCCAGGCATGAAGAAAACTGATTCACTGGCCGGGTGACTGACAGCTTTTGCTTTTATCTGCCCCAAGGGATGCCTGTATTTTCAGTCACCGGCATGTTTGCGTCTCTTGGGTCTTACTTGGATCAGACGCCAGGCGGTGGATCGACGGAGCAGAAGGTGGTCATGGTTTTGCAGATCATTGCTGTGGCAGGGTTCTTGGCCGTGGGCATTCAGATTCAGCGGCGCTGGAAGTCTCTGTGCTGCCCTTTTTGCAAACGCCCCGGAGTAGGAAACAGGCACCGCACACTGGGCGTGGCGGTCCAATGCCCGGGCTGTGGTGAGATCATCGACCGTGGCCTGCCTGATGGGGCATCCCAGCCTGAGCCTGACGTGGTGCTGACGGCTCAGCGGCCATACGTGCCGGTGAGGCGGATTGAGCTTCGCTCACCGTGGGTGTGGCTGCTTTTTTTGCTTTCGGTTTTGTCGGCGGTTTATGGGGCGGTCATGCATTCCTTTGGCCTGGTGACGGTGCTGGTGCCGCTGTGGAGCCTTCTTGTGGCGAGTCGTCTGATTCAGACGCTGCAAACAGGCTGCATGAATGGGTATTGGAGCCTGACGTTTCGGGAGCGGCAGCCGGTGAAGTTCTGGCTGCGCATCGGCGTTTGGTTTCTGGCCTACGGCTTTGCTTTGTATCTGCCCCTCGGTTTTGGGCTGCATGCGCGCATGCAGGCCAGTCCCCCGGCTCCTGCGGGAACAAGGCTCTGACTCAGCACTTGGATGCAATGACGCGCAAGCGCCGGGGCTTTGGCTGCGTACACTCCGCATGTCTGATTTCTCCGCACTCTCGCGCCGCGAACTGCTCTCCCGCATGGGCGGCGGGCTGGGCGCGTTGGGACTGGCTTCCACGCTGAATGCCGCACCGCGAACAAACTTTGTGCCGAAGGCGAAGCGGGTGATCCAGCTCTTCATGAACGGCGGGCCGTTTGGGCCGGACTTTTTTGATCCGAAGCCGGGGCTGACGAAGTATGCAGGGCAGAAGCCGGAAGGCGCGGACCTGCGTACGGAACGGCCCACGGGCGGGCTGCTGGCATCTCCCTATGCGTTTTCCAAGCACGGGCAGAGCGGGCTGGAGATCAGCGAGCTGCTGCCGAATCTGGCGCAGCATGCGGATGAGCTGTGCGTGCTGCGCTCATGCCACACGGACAATCCGAATCATGGCCCCGCGCTGCTGCTCATGAACAATGGCACGATGACGGAGCGCGTGCCGAGCATGGGTTCGTGGCTGAGCTACGGCCTGGGCAATGAGAACGCGAACCTGCCTTCCTTCGTGGTGCTGTGCCCGGGCAAGCCGGTGCGGTTTTCCGTTTTGTGGACGAGTGCGTTTCTGCCGGCGCAGCATCAGGGGGTGTACATCAATCACTCCAACCTGGAGCCGCAGAAGATGATCCCGTGGCTGACGAATGAGAAGCTGGGCAAGCTTGATCAACGCAAGCAGATCGATCTGATGCAGTCGCTGAATGCGGAGCATCTGGCGGCACGCGGCGGTGCGGATGTGGCGCTGAACGGTCGCATCCAGGCGATGGAAACGGCCTACCGCATGCAGTCTGCTGCGACGGATGCCTTTGATGTGAATCTGGAGCCGCCCAAAGTGCGCGAGATGTACGGCAAGAGCCATTTCTCCAACGGCTGCCTGATGGCGCGGCGGCTGGTGGAGCGCGGTGTGCGCTACGTGCAGTTGTACTATGGCAACGGTCAGCCGTGGGACACGCATTCGAAGCACGATGAGCAGACGCGCAAGCTGGGAGCGGACATCGACCGGCCCATCGCGGCGCTGATCGGTGACCTCAAACAGCGCGGCATGCTGGAAGACACGCTCATTGTGTGGGGCGGTGAGTTTGGCCGCACGCCGGTGAGTGAGAACGGCAACGGGCGGGATCACAATCCGCATGGTTTTTCCATGTTCTTTGCCGGTGGTGGTGTGCGCGGCGGCACGGCCTACGGCGAGAGCGATGAGTTTGGATTCAAAGCGGCGGTGGACAAGATGCACGTGCACGATGTGCATGCGACGATCCTGCACCTGCTGGGCATGGACCACGAGAAGCTGACCTATCGGTATGCGGGACGTGATTACCGCCTGACGGATGTGCATGGGCGGGTGCCGCAGGCGATCGTGGGGTGATTGGCAGTCTCTTACGGAGCGCGGACTTCAGTCCGCAGCACTCCGCGAGTCCGCGCAGTGCGAAAGTT
>NZ_JBIPNG010000607.1:0-3393 GCF_044373815.1 Prosthecobacter sp.
ACCGGCATCGGCCGCTACTACGCCATGGACCGTGACAAGCGCTGGGAGCGCAACCCGCTCGCCTGGGATGCCATCGTCCTTGGCCGTGGTGAAGTCCGCACGGATCTGCCCAGCGCCGCCGTGCAGGCCGCCTATCCGAAAGACCCGCGTGGGGATGAGTTCATGCAGCCCATGATTTTCTCCAACGCCAACGAGCAGCGCATCCGCGATGGCGATGTCATCTTGTGGTTCAATTTCCGCGCCGACCGCGCCCGCCAGCTCAGCGATGCTTTCCTGAAAGCAGGCTTTGATGGTTTTGACCGCGAAGTCACTCCGAAGACCGGCTACTACACCCTCACCGAATACGACGCCACCTACACCGACCTCGGTGCCCGCGTGATCTTTGCTCCTGAGAGCCTGAGCAACAACCTCGGCCAGGTCGTGGCCGCCGCCGGACTGACCCAGCTGCGTGCTGCGGAGACGGAGAAGTACCCGCATGTGACTTTCTTCTTTAACAGCGGTGTCGAAGAGCCGAATCCCGGTGAAGACCGCTACCTTGCCATCAGCCCGAAGGAAGTGCCCACCTACGACAAGAAGCCGCAGATGAGCGCGCCCGATCTCACCTTTGAAGTGATGCGCCGTCTGGAGAGCTACGACCTTGTCATCATGAACTACGCCAATCCCGATATGGTCGGCCACACCGGCGTCGTCGAAGCAGGCATCCACGCCTGTGAGACCATCGATCTCGGCGTGCGCCTCATTGTGCAAAAAGTGCTCGAACTCGGCGGCAAGCTCTTCATCACCGCCGACCACGGCAACTGCGAGACGATGCGCAATCCGGATGGATCACCCAACACCGCGCACACGACCAATCTTGTCCATGGCATCTACGTCGCTGCGGATGCGAACAGCTACACCGTCGCCAACGGCAAGCTGGCGGACATTGCTCCGACGCTGCTCGACATGCTCGGCGTGAAGACATCGGCTGAGATGACGGGGAAGAGCCTGCTGGTGAAGAAGTGATGTTTGAATCATGCGCCTTCTCTTCCTCTGCTCCCGCAATCAATGGCGCAGCCCGACGGCGGAGAAGGTGTATCAAAACGATCCGCGTGTGGAAGTGCGCAGCGCTGGCACCAGCGCTTCCGCACGCTGCCGTGTATCGGAGAAGCTGCTGCGGTGGGCGGATCGTGTGATGGTGATGGAGCATGCGCACAAACAGCGGCTGCGGGAGCAGTTTCCTGAAGTCGTGCGTGATTTGCACATCGATGTGCTCGACATTCCGGACGATTTTGAGTTTATGAATCCGGAGCTGGTGGCGTTGATTCGTGAGCGGGTGGAGCCGCTGCTGTAAAGGTGCGAAAAACTCATGCAGGAGCGCGGAATTTATTCCGCAGCGCTCCGCAAGCATCCACCCCTCCGCGCTCATCCTCCAGCCATCGCCGTTCCAACTCGCGTGTCCCACCTTGCATGCCACAGGCAAGGTGATCCTCGGCTTGAAGGGAATGACGCGTGGCTAAGAACCTGCCGCTTCGGCGGAGTGCTGCGGAATAAATTCCGCGCCCCTGTTGAGCTTATGACTGCGGTAGCACATTGGGTGCTTATCACGCCGCTTTGCGCTGCGGCACGAGCTGCCACAGGCCCACCACGTGCTCCCAGCGGCGGATGCCGGTGTCGATGAGGAAGATCATCAGCAGGGCGAGCAGCAGGGCGGGCCAGAGTTCTTCATATTGCACGGCCTTGGTGGTTTCGAGATTGGGGAGGCGTTTGGCATCGGTGAGGTAATCACCGCCGGTGATGCGCACGGCTTCCTTCAGCAGTTCTTCGTTCACGGTGCCAAGGCTGGCTTCAGTGGAGGGATTGTGAATGAGGCCGGTGGTGACCATCTCGGCACCGAACTGGGCGCGGATGAGATACACACCGGCCTGCGTCGGTTTGAAGTCTGCCACATACGTGCCGGGCGCATCCTGGCGCAGCGTTAGTTTTTGCACGGCCTTCAGCGGCGCACCCAGGGCATCTGCCGCCACGTGAAACACCTCGGCGGAGACGGTGGCGTTGTTTGCGCGCGTGCCGGCGTCTGCAAGCAGATCGACACTGATGCGTGCGTCATCGCCTTCCATGCGTGCGGAGAGATCCATGAGGCGTCCCTGCGGGGCGCGGGCGGTTTCACGCAGCACCTGGGACCAGAAGCGGCCATAGCCGCTCCAGCGTGCGATCCACAGGGAGGCCCAGCGGCTCTTCGCATCCGAGGTGAAGGCGGTGGCCTTGCCGAGACCGAAGCGCCAGTGCGCGAGCAGTGGATCTCCCGTTTCAGTGACGAGCGGCACCTGCGCCGAAGTGCGGCGCGTGGTTTTCACGTAGCCGAGCAGCTCGGGCGAATCCCACTTTTCAAACCCGGCGAGGATGGGATCTTTTTCCTTCAGCTCAGGCATGAAGGGCTCTTCCCGGATCATGCGGCCGGTGTGCATGAGGGTGTCCTGCGTGAAGATGCGGGTGATACTGCTGGCATCCATCGTTGAATACGACTGCCCGCCACCGCTGGAGGCGATGGCCTGCAGCAGCGCCACATGAGAGCCTTCGCCGATGGCGACGGTGGAAATCGTCAGGCCTTCGCCACGGCATTGCGTGGCAAGTTGTTCGTAGCCGGAGCCTGCGGTCTGGCCATCGGTGAGGATGATCATGTGCTTCACGCGGGCCTTCGTGCGCAGCAGGGCCTCGCGCCCGAGCTGGAATGCGGGAAGCAAATTGGTGCCACCACCCGAGGCAATGGCGGCGATCTGACCGGACACCGCATTCGTGGAGGTCAGCCGCGTCATCGGCGCGACGACGTGGGCCTCCGAGTCAAAGGCCCACACGCCGAGGGAGTCGTTGTGCCCGAGCACTTCCGCTGTGGCGATGGCGGCGCTCTTGGCCATCTCGAGCTTTTCTCCGGCCATGGAGCCGGAGCGATCCATCACGATGGCGACGGCGGCGCTTTGCTTTTCTTCCTCGTCGGGTGCCTTGAGCCGCACGGGCAGCACTTCTTCAATGGGGGTGCGATAGTACCCACCCACGCCGAAGGAACCCGGACCGCCGAGCATGACGAGGCCGCCGCCGAGTTTATCGACGTAATCGCGCAGCGCATTCATGAGCGGCTCGCCAAGCTGGTGCGCGGGAACGTCGGAGAGAATCACGCCATCGTAGCCGCCGAGCATTTCAAACGTGATCGCGAGATTGCCCGGCTGACGCATGTCGAGCTCGATGCCTTCCTTTTCCATGGCCTGCATGAGGTAGCGGCCTTCGGCGGCGTCGGATTCGATGTAGAGCAGTCGCAGACGTCCGCGTACATCCACGATGGCGAGGGCGCTGTCATTGCCGGGCAAGGTGTCGCCAGCGATTCCTTCCAACACGGCGCGGTATTGGAAGGTGTTGCGCGTG
>NZ_JBIPNG010000608.1:0-3392 GCF_044373815.1 Prosthecobacter sp.
GCCCTCCTCGCAGGTAAAACCGGTTCCGGTAAATCGACCCTGCTGCACATCATCATCACCAATCTCGCGCTCTCCTGCAGCCCGGATGAGGTCGAATTCTACCTCATCGACTTCAAGAAAGGCGTCGAGTTCAAGTGCTACGCGGACAACAAACTGCCGCACGCCAAAGTCATCGCCATTGAGAGCGATCGCGAATTCGCCCTGAGCGTGCTGCAACGCATCGACGAAGAACTCCGCCGTCGCGGCGAACTCTTCCGCAAAGCCGGCGCGCAGGATCTCGCCGGTTACAAGCGCGTCGGCGGCACCGAGCCCATGCCGCGCGCCATGCTCATTATTGACGAGTTCCAGGAATACTTCACCGAAGACGACGCCGTCGCCCAGGGCGCCGCGCTGTTGCTCGACCGCATCGTGCGTCAGGGCCGTGCCTTCGGCATCCATGTCTTCCTCGGTTCCCAGACCCTCGGCGGTGCCTACACCCTCGCCCGCACCACCCTCGGCCAGATGGTCATTCGCATCGCCTTGCAGTGCAACGAGGCCGACGCCGCCCTCATCATGGACGACACCAACACCGCGCCGCGCCTCCTCTCACGTCCCGGCGAAGGCATCTACAATGACGCCGCCGGTGCCGTGGAAGGGAACAGCCCCTTCCAGGTCGTCTGGCTCACCGATGAAGAGCGGGATGCCAACCTCGTCAAAATCACCCAGCTCTCCAAGGAGCGCGGCTTCAGCAACAAGCGCCCCATCGTCTTCGAAGGCAACATGCCCGCCGACGTGCGCGACAACGCCCTGCTCACCACCGCCCTGGAACATCCGCCCGTCAAAGCCCCAGCCGATCCCAAATGCTGGCTCGGCATGCCCAACGCCATCAAAGGCCCCACGGAAGCCATGTTCCCACGCCAGAGCGGCCGCCATCTGCTCCTCGTCGGTCAGAACGACGAAGCCGTCGCCGCCATCATCGGCCTCGGCATGCTCGCGCTCGCCGCGCAGCATCCCCGCGCCACCCCGCCCAAGTTCTACCTCATTCACGGAGCACTCGCGGACTCACCCGACTGCGTATTCCTCGAAAGCATCGCCCAGGGCCACGCCAAGATTTCGCAGGGGCATGAAGCCCCCGAATTCATCGCCGAAATCCATGCCGAAATGAAGCGCCGCAGCGATGAAGGCAGCGCCGGAGATCCCCCCATCTACCTCTTCATCCACGGCCTGCAAAAGTTCCGCAAGCTGCGCTACGAAGAAGACTTCTCCTTCGGCGGCGACGACGCCCCCAAGCCCGGCAGCCAGCTCAACGAGATCATCTCCGAAGGCCCGCCCCTCGGCATCCATCTCATCACCAGCCTCGACACCCTCAACAACGTCAACCGCTCCCTCAGCCGCAAGTCCGTCAGCGAGCTCGGCATGCGCGTCCTCTTCCAGATGAGCGCCAACGACTCCGCCAGCCTCATTGACTCCCCCAAAGCCAGCATGCTCGGCCTCCATCGCGCCCTCTTCTACAGCGAACACGAATCCCGCCTCGAAACCTTCCGCCCCTTCGCCCTCCCCGACTCCGGCTGGGTGGCAGAAGCCGTGGCCCAGATCGCGAAGTAGATCCTTCGAAACGCACAGATAGGTTCCGCGCAGAGCGACACTCGACACCTGTCGCATGCCCATGCCCAGCGATCGCAAACCGCATACGAGCGCGAAGCGTCTATAAAATAATGCCAATAAAATAATGCCGGGCATTTAGTAATTGATTCCTGCAAAAAATGACCCAATTTCGGCCGCATGAAATCGACTCAGTCTGCTGATTCCCAGGCGATCCCGCTCGAAGAGCAACTCGTTGGCGTGAATGCGAAAACGGGCCTCTATCCTGGCGCGCGTTCTTGGTCCGGCGGGCGGTTCCGCATTCTGGGGAAGGGACCGCTGGAGTCGTATTGCTATCACGTCATGTCGCGGACTTGCGGTGGGGAGGTGGTCTTTGATGAAGTGGAGAAGGAGGCGCTGCGCCGCGTGATTTGGCGGATGTCGGAGTTCTCCGGGGTCAAGGTGGCGACCTACTGCATCATGGGGAATCATTTCCACCTGCTGGCCGAGGTGCCGCACCGGCAAACGTGGCTGCAGCGGTTTGAGGGGCCTGACGGCGAAACGCGGCTTTTTGATCATCTGCGCACGCTGTACAGCCGCGCCTACCTGGGCTTGTTGCGGGATGAGTTGAAGGATCTGCGCGAGAGGGGGATGGCCGTCTTAGCGGAGCAGCGAGTGGACGCATTGAAGAGGCGCTTCTGCGATCTGTCCCTCTTCGTCAAAGAAGTGAAAGAGCGCTTCAGCCGCTGGTTCAACAAACGGCGCGGCCGCCGCGGCACGCTCTGGATGGATCGCTTTAAAAGTGTCATCGTTGAGGGCAAAGGCGAAGCTCTGCGGACGATGGCTGCCTACATCGATCTCAATCCCGTGCGCGCTGGGCTCGTGAAGGACCCGAAGAACTACCGCTGGTGCGGCTACGCGGAGGCGCTGGGCGGCAGCCGCAGAGCGCAACGCGGACTCTGCAAGGCGCTGAGCAAACCGGTGGATGGTTGGAAAAGTGCGGGCGCAGCGGAGGCTTATCGTTGCCTGCTGCATGCGGAGGGTCGCGAAGTGAAGGACGCGCAAAACGAAAACGTGGTGCGGCGCGGCGTGAGCGTGGAGTCTGCACGTGCCGTTCTGGCCAAAGGCGGAAAGCTCAGCCCTGCGGAACTCGTGCACCTGCGTGTGCGCTACTTCAGCGATGGCATCGCGCTTGGGAGCAAGGCGTTCGTCGAGGGCCTGTTCATGGAGCAGCGGGAGCACTTCGGACCCAAGCGGAAACGTGGGAGCCGTCGAATGGCGGAGTCAGACGAACCCTTCTATACGCTGCGGCAGCTGCGGACACGGCCACTGAGCTGACGTAACACGCACCCACCCCCCCCTCACTCAATCTCCTTCGCAAACTCCGCCAGCGCTTCCCTCAGCCGCGCGATTTCATCCGTCACCTCCGCGAGCAGCTTGCCCGCCTGCAGCAGATTCCCATTCCGCGTGCATTGGGTTAACGCGGACACCGCATTGAAGGCCGGTGCGGCGGCGTAATTTCCCACCAGCCCTTGCAAAGAATGAGCGGCTTGATGCAGCGCTTCCGCATCCAGTTCATGGAGCGCCAGACACGCATGGCCGAGCATGGGCTGCGACTCCTCAAAGAACAGCCGGATCAGCTCCAGCATCAGCGGGCCATCGCCAATGTTGTCGCAGAAAGTGTCAGCGTCGAACACCGGCTCATGGCATGAAGCACCGAAGGGCAGGGGATCCGCCTGGGGGTTCTCGCTGAGGCTGGCAAACTTTTCCAGCAGCGGATAAAGCTGCGTCGAGTGAATGGGCTTGGCGATGTAGTCATCCATCCCCGCCGC
>NZ_JBIPNG010000189.1:0-11662 GCF_044373815.1 Prosthecobacter sp.
CCAACACCCTCGGCATCCCCGCCCAAGTGCTCGATGCCAAAGCCACCGCCGCACTCGATCCCAACATCACCATGGATGTCTGCGGCAGCGTCTTCTTTCCCAAGGACTGCCATCTCCCCCCCTCCCGCTTCATCTCCACCCTCGAAACCGAACTCACACGCCTCGGCGTTCAGTTTCTATGGGAAACAGAAGTGAAAGATTTCAAGGTCGAAGACTGCACACTGCGCGCGATCAATACCACAAGAGGTGATGTCGAAGGTCAGGAAGTGGTGCTTTGCAGCGGCGTCTGGTCAGCGGATCTGGCGAAGTCGCTGAGTCTCAAACTGCCGATGCAAGCAGGCAAAGGTTACAGCCTCACTTTGCCGCAGCCCGCCCAACTTCCGAATCTGTGCAGCATCTGCACGGAGGCCCGTCTCGCCGTCACCCCCATGGATGGCGCGTTGCGCGTCGGTGGCACCATGGAAATGGCCGGCATCGATGAATCCATCACCCAGCGCCGCGTGCGCGGCATCACCCGGGCGTTTCCGCAGTACTTTCCGGCGTTTGAGAAAAGTGATTTCGCCGAAGTAAAACATTGGAGTGGCCTGCGCCCAGTCTCCCCAGATGGCATGCCCTACATCGGCCGCACCCAGCGCTGGAAAAATCTCACCCTCGCCACCGGCCATGCCATGATGGGCCTCAGCCTCGCCCCTGCCACAGGAAAGATCGTGAGCGATCTGCTTGCCGGAGAGAATCCACCCTTGTCTCTCGATTTGATGTCACCCGACCGCTTCGCATGAAAACTGTCCTTGCCACCCTTCTCTTCATATCGACGGCTGCGCTGGCGCTCGACCGGCCCAAGCTGCAGATCATCAACGCCTCGCCGAATGCAGTGGAAGTTTTCTGGCTGAACCCAGATGGCCAGCGCGTTTCCAATGGCAAAATCGAACCCGGCAAGGACCGCATCATCGGCACAACACTCGGACATCGCTTCGTGATCGTAGATGGCGATAAAGACACAGAAGTCGTGAGCAAGGTGCGCGTGCAGGGCTTGCGCTACGATCCTGCTGCCAAGGATGGCGTGCCATCGTTTTACACACAGTCTGCCAGTGCGGGAGGCTTTCCCATCGTAGCCTCCGTAAAGGTCAGCCCATATGCACTGAAGGAGGCGGTATATCTCGTGGACATGATGTTAGCCAGGCGGCCAGACGTGCGCGCAGCGATGATCGCCAGCGGTGCACGCCTGTGCATTCTGGCTCACAACGAATTCACCACAGACCAGCCCGAATTCGCCCTCCTGGAGCCAGTGAAAGGCTTTGAGACCCTGGGTGCCAAAAACTACTGGGATGCGCGTGCGCGCGGCCTAGGCGGCAGCGAAACGGACCCTTTCTGCTCCTGCGCAGAGGAAAACCTCCTCGCTTACGATGGCGATCCGTATGACACCGAAAACATCCTCATCCACGAATTCGCCCACAACATTCACCTGCGCGGCCTGACGAATGTGGATCCCACTTTCGACAAGCGTCTCAAAGACGCCTTTGATTCCGCGATGAAGGCCGGACTGTGGAAAGGCGCCTATGCTTCATCAAATCATCACGAATACTGGGCCGAAGGCGTGCAGAGCTGGTTTGACAACAACCGCGAGAACGACGCCCAGCACAATCACGTCAATACCCGCGCTGAGTTAATCGCTTATGACCCACAGCTCGCAGCACTCTGCAGCGAGGTCTTCGGTGACACTGAGTTGAAGTACACCAAACCGCAAACACGGCTCACCGGCCACCTCGCAGGCTACGTCCCATCCAAAGCGCCGAAGTTTGGGTGGCCGGAGCGGCTTTTGCAGGCACGCGGCTTGATCAAGCAGCAGCAGGTCAAACGCTTTCAAGAAGCCACGGGGAAGAAATCACATGATGAGCGCCTGATCACTGGCTGGACCGTGCATGTGAATGTGAAGCTGATCGAAACAGACTCAGCCGCCCTGGAAAAAGCCATGCAACTGCTGCGTGCCCAGCTCGATGAGATCGTGCGAGTCGTTCCAGCCAAGGCGGTGGCGGAGTTGCAGAAAGTGCCGCTGTGGATCAATCCCGAATATCCAAACACGCGCCCCCGCGCCGAGTTTCATCCGGATGGAGATTGGTTGCGCACAAACGGCCGTGATCCTGTGATGGCGAAGGGCGTGGAATTCACCAACGTACGCATCTTTGAGGCGGAAACACGCCGCATGCCGAACTTTGCACTGCATGAACTGGCGCACGCTTATCACAACCGCACAGTGCGCATGAGCTTTGGAAATCTGGAGATCAAAGCGGCCTACGAAAAAGCCAAAGCCAGCGGCAAATATGATCGCGTGAAGCGCATGGACAGCGAAGGCCGCAGCACCCTGGATCGCGCCTATGCAATGACCAATCCCCAGGAATACTTTGCCGAATGCACCGAAGCCTATTTCACCCGAAATGACTTCTTCCCCTTCACGCGCGAAGAGCTGAAGCAGCATGATCCTGAAATGTTTTCCCTGCTGGAAAAGCTGTGGGGCATGCAACCATAATCAGCCCTGCTGTGACTGCCGCCGGTGTTCGGTGGGAGATGTGCCGGTGACGGCACGAAATGTGCGAGTAAACGCGCTGTGATCGGCGAAACCGCAGTCGAGTGCAATCTGGGCGACGGAGGCATCAGTTTCGCACAACAACCGGCTGCCAACGGAGATGCGCGTCTTGGTGATCAGTTGCATCGGGCTGATGCCGTGGATGCGCCTGATGATACGCGCAAAGCGGGCTGCCGTCATGCCTGCCTTTCGCGCAAGCAAGGAAGGGCTCACCGGATCATCGTACGCGGTTTCAAGATACCGCAGCACACGCTCCACCTTGGGAGGGACATCTTCCCGGCTGACGGGAGCCGCCAGATCTTTGGAGATGCCGATGAGACCCGACACCTTGCCGAACTCATCGCGCACGGGCAGCTTGCTGGTGAGTCCCCATACAGGCACGTTCGGCCGCCGCCAGAAAAGCTCCAACCGCCCCACAATGGGCTGCCCGGTTCTCAGTACCTGCTCATCCTGCTCGGTCGGAATGCGTCCATAGTCCCCGGGGCAGACATCACAGGGCCTCCTGCCAATCATCTGCGATTTATCTTTGAGGCCGTGCCGATCAACGAGGGATTGGTTCACCACCAGATAGCGTCCCTCGGCATCCTTGATGAAAAAAGCCGTGTCATGCATCAGGTCGGCCATCTGCTCGATCACACGTGCGTCGATGAGCAGCGTGCCTTTCTTGGAGAGAATGCCGGGAACGGCTGATGTGACTTTTTTCATACAGTAAGGAAAGGCCAGACATAACGGCAGCCAGCGATGCGCCTTCTACCCACGTTGCCATTGTGCATTTTTTATCAGATCCGCAGGTTAGAAGACTCAAGACACAGAGGCTGCTCCTGTCAGATAATGCAGTGAAATGCACAAGCTCGCTTTAACAACCCTCGCCGCATTGCTGATGATACTTTCCATTGGGTCAGTCGATGCTCAAACCGCGTTGGAAACACTGCGCGCCCGGGCCGCTGCCAGCGACATCAAAGCACAGCTAGATCTGGCACATCGCCTTCGAGACGGCAAAGGCGTCGCCAAAGACGATGCCGAGGCCCTGAGATGGGCGCATATGGCGGCGGATGCCGGCAGCCCCGACGCGATGGATTTCGTCGGCTTCGCCTATCTTCGTGGCGCAGTTGTGAAACGCAATCCGGCCATCGCTTTCGGCTATTTCAAAGCCGCGGCGAATGAATCTGCCCAGGCGGCTTTCAATCTTGGCCAGTGCTACTACGGCGCGCAAGGCACGGAACAGGACTGTGCGAAGGCCCTGGAATGGTGGAAGAAGGCAGCTGAGATGGGCCATGGACGAGCCGCCGCATGTGCGGCGATGGCCTATCACTCGGGTGAAGGAGTCGGACGCGATGCTGCACAGGCGCGCCGCCTAGCAGAACACGCGGCTGAATTGAACAATCCCTCGGGTATGGTGTTGCTCGGCGAAATGCACTTTCTAGCCGGTGAAACCGACGCAGCGATAGCAAACTGGACCAAGGCTTCGAAACTCCACCCCACGGGCATCACGGGCCATCCATCGCAACCGTCTGACAATGCCTCCGCTCAACAAGCGGCGGATCTGCTGAGACTCATGGCCTACAGGCTGCGCAAAAGCGAGCCGGGCAAGTTCGCGTTCGTTCAGATGCCGCACATCCAGCAGGGCTACAACAACTGCGGCTCCACCGCCTGCGCCATCTTTGCCCGCTTCCAAGGCAGCGAGATCGGCGGCTGGGATTTCAAGCGCCTTTGCCCCTCGCCACTAGGCACCGGCACGGACTGGGGCCATCTCCTGGAGGCCTCGAAGAAGATCGGACAAAAGTGGAAACTCATCACATTCACACCCGACGACGCTGGGTTTGATCAAGCGACCGCGATGCTGAAGAGCGAACTCGACGCAGGCCGCCCTGTGGTCGTGGACTTCAAATACATCGGCCCGCAATACCCCGGAGGCAGCGCCGGCCATACGCTCAATGTGTGTGGCTACATCGCAGCGGAAAACCTCTACATCCTCTGCAATCCCGCCGTCGCCACACCGGGCATCCAGCTCATCACTGCAGACGACATGAAGAACTTCTGGCGCTCAGACCACTATGGCCAGCTCTCCAAAGGCGTTCTTTCCAGGCCAGCATTTGTCATTGATAACCGTTGAGAGCCCCCTGCCGTTAACACGGAACCATTCACCAGCTCGCCAAGTCATGAAACTCGCCATCACTATTCTTCCTCTGTTGCTCTGCTCGACGCAGTTGCTAGCAAAGCCGCTGAAGGTCTTCATCCTCGCCGGCCAGTCGAACATGGAGGGACATGCTAAGATCGAGACCTTTGACTACATCGGCGATGATCCCGCCACCGCGCCGCTGCTGAAACAGATGCGCGGGGCAGATGGCAAACCGACCGTGTGCGATCACACTTGGATTTCGTATTACACCGGCAAATACGACGGCAGCGCGAATGGAGAGGGCACGGGCAAGCTCACGGCTGGCTTTGGTGCGCGAGACGATGCGACGAGGTCGAACGGCAAGATCGGCCCGGAGTTCACCTTTGGCCTCACGATGGATGCTGCACTGAAGGAGCCAGTGCTTATCATCAAGACCGCGTGGGGCGGCAGAAGCCTGAACACCGAGTTCCGCCCGCCGAGCGCGGGGCCGTATGAACTCAACGACTACCAGAAGAAGCTCTACTACGGCCCGCCGGGTCACGGTGTTCCGAAGGACATGCCCCAGTGGCTTGCGGAGAAGAAACAGGAAACAGGGCGCTTCTATCGCTACATGGTCGAGCATGTGAAGCGTGTTCTCGCTGATCCGAAGCGCGTGTGCCCGGCCTACGACGCCGCGCAGGGCTACGAGATCGCGGGCTTCGTCTGGTTGCAGGGATTCAACGACATGGTGGACGGCCACACCTACCCTGACCGTGGCAAGCCCGGGCGGTATGCGGTTTACAGCGACCTGCTGGCCAAGTTCATCCGCGACGTGCGAAAGGATCTAAGTGCACCGCAGATGCCATTCGTCATCGGCGTCATGGGTGTCGGCGGTTTGAAAGCCAATCCTGAAACCCTCGCATTCCGCGAGGCAATGACCGCGCCCTCTTTGCTTCCCGAGTTCAAAGGCAACGTCGTCGCCGTGCAGACAGCGCCGTTTTGGTCAGAGGAACTCGGAGTCATCGACGACAAAAGAGCCCAGGTTCGTCAGATGGGCTTCTACATGAACTCAAAGCACAAAGACCACGCCAACGCCGACGGCCACATGACCGAGGAGCAGAAGCGCGAGTATTTGAAGCAGTTTGAAGCCAGGCTCATCTCCCCTGCTGAAGTAGCACTATGGCAGCGCGGTGCATCAAACGCCGGATACCATTATCTCGGCTGCGCCAAGACCTTTGCGCTAATGGGCCGGGCCTTCGCTGAATCCCTTCTTCATCCTAGGCAGACATCGCCTGCGGCGACACCCCAGCAGGGCGAAATGGCAGGTTATCTGTTCGGTCCCACTGAAAAAGTGCCTGAGGAGTTCAACGGCGGTTTTTCACTCTACGCCGCGGCCTGGCCGCTGGTGGCGACTTATCCAGGGCATAAGTTCCAGACCGGACTCTGCGGCACCTGGATGCATCCACAGTATGAGGAGGGAAAAAAACCGGAAGGCAAATGCTACACCGACATCGAAGGCGGGCTCGGCTGGTGGCGGGACACACACTTCCCCACCACCACTCCAAAGTTCATCATGGGCGGTGTCGGCCCGAACTTTTCTTTCATAGCAAACGGTCCAGGCTACGGCGCGGGCACCTGGGAAAAACCGCGCGGCCAGTATGGCGTGGCACAGCTCAGCCCGTGGCTGCTGTTTCCTCTCGATGGCCTGAACCTCAAGCAAGGCACCAGTGGTGAACTCTTTGGTTATGGCTATCTGCCTCTGCCACTTACCAATCCGAAGACCACCACGACGGGCAAGAACACGCCCACAGGGAATCAATGCTGGACGCTCTTTCTCAACACCGCAAACTTCAAAGGACCTGCCGCTTTCTTCACGCCGTTTTTCTGGACACAGGCCACAGTCGACCACCCGGAGTGGGCAGACATGCTGCTCGACTCACGCCCTGCCGGCCCCAACAAAGCCATCCAGATGGAGACGCAGCACGTGCCTGCCATTCTCACGAAAGATGCCAGCGGCAAGGAATACGCACGCGTGGCCCCGACGGCATTCCCCATCGGACCCGACGGCACATCCACCGTTCTGCACCGGCTCACTGCTTATAAAAAAGCAGCCCTGTGGGATGACGTGCAAAAATGGTTCGATGGCGGCGCGACAGCAGATGGCGCAATCAAAGCGGACGAATCCGTTGTTCACAACTTCCGCGCAGGCGGCGGCTCAAACTGGAGCATCTATCCGCCAGGAACAAAGCGGGAGGAAAAAGTGCCGCTGGCCTGGAGGGACTTTGCCACTTCCTTCACACCGAATCCGATCACCTTTGGCTACCAGTGGAACAAGCAGCTCACACGCAGCAGCGGCTCGCTCGTCACTCTGCCGGAATACTACGCGCTGGGCACCAACGGCAAAAAGCCGCAGTGGAATGTGCTGCCGCCTCAGGAAGTGCCTGCCGAACTGGGCCTCACACAGCACCGCTTTGAGCCCCCCGCTGAAAAGCCACAGGAGCCACGCACCACACCCGATGATGCGGCCAGTTGCTGGAAGAAACCCGGCCCCGCCGCTGGCCCGTTCAAAGCCCGGCTAGGTGATGGCAGTGTGGTAACGTATTATTGGTATCGCTTCGCCGACCAGCCCGCGATGCTCAATGCCGACCTCACCGACGAAGAGCGTGAGCAAGTACAAGCCCGCGTGGAGAAACTGCACCGTGCCTGGACCAAAGACCGCGTCTACCTCACTCCTCCCGATGTCGGCACATTAGCACACATCGATCCCGCCTTGATCCTCACGCCACCCAAGGGCCTTGAGGCTGGCTACGTGCCCATCGCCACTCGCCAGGAGATGGAAAAATAACCATCAATGCACCTCATGAGATCACTGGGCTTGCTCCTGCTGCAGATCACCTTTGTTTGCAGCCAAGCACTCGCGGCCACAAAGCCCCATGTGCTGCTCATCCTCGCGGATGACCTCGGCTACGGCGATGTGCGTTGCTACAATGCGCAGTCGAAGGTGCCCACGCCAAACATCGACCGCCTCGCGCGTGAAGGAATGCGGTTCACCGATGCGCACAGCCCGGCCACCGTTTGCACTCCATCACGCTACAGCCTCATGACAGGCCAGATGGCGTTTCGGGTGCCCAATGGCGGAACGGTGTTTCAGGGTGCTGGCGGGCCTTGTTTGATTGCACAGGGTCGGCTCACACTTCCCGCGTTGCTAAAAAACCAGGGATACGCCACCGCAGCCGTCGGTAAATGGCATGTGGGCCTAACATTTCGCGACAGCCTCGGCGAAGCCATTCACAAAGGTGGATTGGAAGACGTGCAGCACATCGATTTCACACGTCGCATCGAAGGCGGGCCGCTGGATCATGGCTTTGAGCACTTCTTCGGCACGGCCTGCTGCCCCACGACCGACTGGCTCTATGCCTTCATTGATGGCGACCGCATACCCGTTCCTCCAACGATGCCCATCGACAAATCGAAGCTGCCCAGGCACCCCTATGCAAATGACTGCCGCGCAGGCTTCATCGCACCAGATTTCCCGATGGAGGCAGTGGACCTGCTCTTCCTCAAGAAAAGCCGCGAGTTCATGGAAGAGCACATGCGCACCACGCCGGACAAGCCCTTCTTACTCTACCACGCCACCCAGGCCGTTCATCTGCCGTCCTTTGCCGCGCCTGATTTCCAGCACAAAACGCAGGCCGGCCCCCATGGCGATTTCATCGGCGAACTGGATCACATCATCGGTGAGTTATTGAAGGAACTCGACAAGCTCGGCATCGCGGACAAGACCATCGTCCTATTATCCAGCGACAACGGCCCCGAAACCACCAGCGTCGTTCACATGCGCAGCGATCATGATCACGATGGTGCCAAGCCCTGGCGCGGCATGAAGCGTGATGCCTGGGAGGGCGGCCACCGCGTGCCGCTCATCATCCGCTGGCCGGGTCATGTGAAAAGCGGCAGCAGCAGCGATCAACTCGCCAGCCTCACCGATGTGATGGCAACGCTCGCCGCGATCACCGGCTCGGAGCTTCCGCACAATTCCGCAGAGGACAGCTTCAATCTGCTGCCAGTGCTCGAAGGCAAAGCAACGGCACCGATCCGCCCCTATCTGCTCACGCAGGCCTTCGGCGGACAGCGCACGCTTTCCATCCGCCGTGGCTCATGGAAGTACATCGACCACCGAGGCTCTGGCGGAAACAACTATGCCAACCCCGAGTTGAAACGATTCGTTCTGCCCGAAGTTGCACCTGAAGCACCAGGCCAGCTCTACGATCTCGCCAGTGATCCCGGTGAAACCAACAACCTCTATTTCAAACACCCCGAAATCGCCGCCGAGTTGAAAGCCCTGCTCGATAAATCCAAAGCCGAAGGCCGCAGCACCGTCCCCAAAAAACCATGAGCGCCGTCTCCATCTTCAATGACGTCATCGGTCCCGTGATGCGCGGGCCTTCCAGCTCCCACTGCGCTGCGGCACTGCGCATCGGGCGTCTGGCGCGTGATCTGATGGAGGAAAACATCACGGACGTGCTGGTGGAGTTTGACCGCGCAGGCTCACTGCCCACCACACATGAGAGCCAAGGCAGTGACATGGGCCTCTTTGGCGGACTGCTCGGCTGGGACGCCGATGATGAGCGGCTGCCCGACTCCGCACAGGCGCTCGCAGATGCCGGGATCAAACTGCGCATCGAAACCGTGGACGTTGGAGATCCCCATCCAAACACCTACCGGCTGACGCTCCGCAATGCCCATGTGCAGCACACGCTCATCGCCATCTCAACCGGCGGCGGCATGATGGAGATGCTCAGCATTGATGGCGTGCCCATGACCATGGACGGCGGCTATCATGAGACGCTCATCTGGCTGCCAAAGACCGTCTCCGCAGAGTTTGAGGCCGATGAAGTCCTGCATCATGACGCAGGCGAATTCCAGATCCTCCAAGTCAAGTCGGCGGCATTTGTAGACACGGATCATCTGCCCTTCATTACCGTCAAACGACTCTACCCCGTGCTCCCTGTGCCTTCGCGCAAAGACATGCGCGTGCCGTTTAAAAGCTGCACAGAGATGCTCACCCACGATGGCGAGCGCCACACGCCGCTGTGGCGACTGGCCGTCGAGTATGAAATGGCGCGCGGAAATTTCACCGAGCGTGAAGTCATCGACAAGATGATCGCCATCGTGCGCATCCTCCGCAAGTCGATCGCCAGCGGCATCGCGGGCACGCAGTATGAAGATCGTGTACTCGGACATCAAAGCGGACGCTTTAACGAACTGATGCAGGCGGGCAAGCTGCTCGATGGCGGTGCACTCAATCGCATCGTTCTCTACGTCACCGCCTTGATGGAAGTAAAAAGCTCCATGGGCGTCATCGTGGCCGCTCCGACGGCAGGTGCCTGTGCGGCGCTGCCCGGTGCGGTCATCGGCATGGCAGAGGCTCTCGGCAAGTCCGAGGAGGACATGGCGCTGGCCATGCTCGCGAGCGGAGTCATCGGCGTCTTCATCGCCACGCGCTGGACCTTTGCCGCAGAGGTGGGCGGCTGCCAGGCGGAGGGAGGAGCGGCCGCCAGCATGGCCGCTGCTGCACTCGTCACACTCGCAGGAGGCACTCGCGATCAAGCCATCGCAGCAGCCTCGATGGCGTTTCAGAGCATGCTCGGTCTGATCTGCGATCCCATCGCCAACCGCGTCGAGGCCCCCTGCCTTGGCAAAAATGTCATGGCCGCCAGCAACGCCCTCTCCTGTGCCAACATGGCCCTCGCAGATTTTGATCCGCTGATTCCCCTGGATGAAGTGATCGACGCCGCCAAAAACGTCGCCGCCATGATGCCGCGCGAGCACCGCTGCACCTCCCTCGGAGGACTGGCGATCACGCCGACTTCGCTGGAGATCGAGCGCAAGCTGGGCGCTCGCAAAGCGCAGGGCTGCGGTGGCTGCGGCTGCCATTGACCCCGGCGCTCCCGGAGCAGCCATGCGCGAGTTCAGTGAAAGAGGGTTGCGGCGAAGGGATTATTCTCTTAGCCAAGTTTCACCCCCTTTCATGGCTCAAACATCCCCCCATTCTCGATTTGCCTGGCTCACGCTTGGGCTGCTGACGGCGTACGCTCCTGCCGCCGAGCATCCCGGTGCCGTCATTTACCAAAAGATGTGCCAGGAGTGCCACGGGGCCAAAGGCCAGGGCGTGAAGGACAAGTTTGACGATCCCCTCACTGGCGACCTTACCCTTGAGGCGCTGGCGCGCAAAATCGAACGCACCATGCCGGAGGACAAGGAAGGCACCTGCGTGGGTGAGGACGCCAAACAGGTGGCCGCCTACATCTATGAATCCTTTTATTCCTCCGCAGCGCAGGCTCGCAGCCATCCGCCAGATCAGGACCTGAGCCGCCTGACCATCTCTCAGTATCGCGCTTCAGTGATGGACCTCATCGGTCGCTTCCGCATGGGCCCGGGATTTGACCGGCCCGTCAATGCCGAGGCAGGCCTGAAAGCCAACTATCGCGGCGTCGAACTGCCCAAGCCCGGCGAGCCAGTCGTGGACACCACGCCAAAAGACGGCATCAAAGCCAAGCGCCCAAACTACAAGTTTGAGCGCGTCGATCCGCAGGTCGCATTTCACTTTGGCGCAGGCAGTCCGGACAATGCAAAGATGGAGGCCGAGCAGTTTCAGGACACCTGGGAAGGCAGCGTGGTTGCCGAAGAAACGGGCGTCTACGAATTCACCCTCAAGACCGAAAATGGTGCGCGCCTGTGGATCAATGACACCAGTGAAACCGGCGTCCTCATCGATGCCTGGGTAAGCGCCGGCCCCACCGTGCGCGAGGAAAAGAAAAGCCTCTTCCTCGTCGGTGGCCGGGCATATCGTCTGAAGCTCGATCACTTTAAATTCAAGGAACAGTCCGCCTCCATCGAACTCCAATGGAAGCCACCTCATGGCGTCACAGAGATCATCCCACAGCACGCCCTGCGCACCGACCGCCCGCGCGAGCTCATGA